>JAAYPH010000229.1 GCA_012519955.1 Candidatus Epulonipiscium sp. | reverse complement strand
TTATAATCAGTATCATGAACCATAGTGAAAATCTCCTGTATGTTTATACTCAACACCTATATCATACATGATTTTCACTATGGTTTTAATATTTTTTTATCTGTTGCATTTAATTTTACAATGAACCGCAAAAGTCTTTAAAAAAATTGGGAACAATTTGTATTGTTGAAACGTCATATTGTATAGTATCATTTTAAATATATACAAAAAATGTATATTCAAATGAAAATGGTTACGGGGAGGAGTGAATTCGTTGGAGAGCAAAGATGAAATAAGACTTATTAATAAGGCGAAAAATGGAAGTATCGCTGCTTTTGAAGAACTCATTATGGCACATGAAACTAAAATATATAATATTGCTTACAGAATGTTTCATAATGAAGAAGATGCCAAGGACATATCACAAGAGATCTTTATAAAAGTATTTGAGAATATTGGAAAATTTAAAGGCAATTCAAGCTTTTCTACATGGTTATACCGCATCGCAACGAATACCTGCATAGACGAATTGAGACGGCGAAAAGGGAAGGAAACCTATTCTATAGACGAAGAAGTAGAAACGGATGAAGGAAGAATGAAGCGTGAATACTCTGATACTAAACCTGGTCCTGAAGAAGCTGCTATCAATAAAGAAGTAAGACATCAGATTCAAGATGCCATGAATCATTTATCAGAGGAACATAAAACTGCATTAATTTTAAGGGATTTACAGGGGTTTGGATACGGTGAGATTTCTGAAATACTGGAATGTTCTCTTGGAACTGTTAAATCAAGAATTTCAAGAGCAAGAAGGCAATTAATAGAATTACTTATAAAAAAGGAACCATTTGAATATAAACATCGTCTAAAAGATAGAAAGGAGGGGAGCAAATGAGTTGTGAACAGTTTAGAGAAGCAATGTCTCCTTATATGGATGGACTATTGGAAGATAACGAAAAAATATTATTTGAAGAGCATTTAAAATCCTGTCCAAACTGTAATGAAGAGTTTGAACAGTTTAAATTGATCATGGAAGAGATTCATAGTCTGCCAGAAATGGAATTGCCGGCTCATTATCATCAAGAATTGTTATTAAAACTCTATCAAAAGAAAGAGGAAAGAAAGTATCAAAAGAAAGGATTTTCTAAGAGCTGGAAAGTATTATCTACCCTGGCAGCAAGTTTTATATTTTTGATTTTAGTTTTAGAAAGTATTGGGAACATGGGGATGGGTACGAAGAATTCCGCTCCAGAACAATCAGCTCCCAGTGCTGGTGCTGCGGATATGTATGATATGGCAGTATCAGAGGAATCCACAGCTAAGTCTCTAGCAGTTAGTCCTGAACGAACCATGGAAAATGAAGCAGCAGCTGATGGAGCGGGGGCATTGGTTCCAGAGAATGCTCAAACCCTTATGAAGGCAGAAAAGAGCAGTATTACCGAAAGAAAAATTATTTATGAATCTTTTATGTCTATAGAAGTAGATGTATTTGATGATGCAATAGGTAAAATCAAAGCAATAACCAATCAAAGCGGTGGCTATGTTGAGAATTCTTCCAGTTATATTTACTATTCTGAACCTGAGCGGAATATTTATTTGAAACAGGGAACTATAAAAATTCGTATTCCTGTAGAGCAATATGGACAAATACAAGAGCAAATTAGTAACCTGGGACATCTGATTCATCAACAAGAAACCAGTACGAATGTGACGGAAGAGTATATCGAGACAGAAAGCCGAATTCGAATGCTGGAAGTTGAGCAGGAACGGCTTTTAGAGATTATGAAGAAAGCTGAAAAAGTAGAAGACTTAATTAAATTAGAGGAACGTCTTAATGTGGTACGAACGGATTTAGAAATTTATAAGAGTAAAATTAAAAATTGGGATCAACTTGTTTCTTTCTCCACTTTTACAATAGATATCACAGAAGTAAAAAAAGTAGAACATATTAAAAGTGCTGATCCGAATTTTAAGACAAAGCTTCAATCCAGCTTTATTAAATCTCTAAATGATTTTAGAAAAGGATTTGAAGACATGATGATAGATTTGGCATATATAATTATTCCATTCACCTTTTTTATCATCGTTTTAGGAATAGTGTTTTTAATCGGAAGACCTTTATTTAAAAAAATATCAATGAAAATAAGAAACTGGAGGGAAAAATAATATGAAAAAACTTACGAAGATTTTATCTGTTACATTAATTGTTGCGGGGCTATTAACAGTAGTATTTACTGGAAGAGAGTTATTTAAGGCAGAACCTGCAATGGCTGCATTAGATTCTGCTAAAGTGAATACTATTACATCAAGAGGAGAAGGAGTCGTTAAAGTTAAACCGGATATAGCATATATTACGATGGGTGTTCGTACAGAAAATAAAGATGCTAAAGTGGCTCAAACAAGCAATGCTGAAAAGATGGATAAGGTTATTGCTGCCCTGAAAAAGATGGGGATTGAAGAGAAGGATATTCAAACCTCTAACTACTCGGTTTATCCTCAGTATGATTATGAAGCTAAAGGTGCAGAAAAGATTGTTGGTTATGTCGTTGACAATACTGTTATGATCACAGTGAGAGATATATTAAAGGTAGGAGATGTTTTAGACATTGGCGTAGCAGAAGGAGCAAACGTATCCAATGGAATACAATTTAGCATTTCCGATACGGAAAAATATTATCAAGAAGCATTAAAATTAGCGGTTAAAAATGCCAGAGGCAAAGCAGAAGCAATGGGAGAAGCAATTGGAGTAACCCTTAAAAATCCTAGCTCTATAGTAGAACAAAGTAGTGGAGGCAGCAATATTATCTATGCGGATCGAGGAGTTGGGATTGAAGCAGCAAAAATGGCATCAACCCCAATTTCCACAGGTGAATTGGATGTTAGAGCAATGGTAGAAGTAAGTTATCAATACTAATAGAATATATCTTAAAATAATTTAAAGTTCCGAATCTGATTCGGAACTTTTTTGTGTTATAATACTAAAAATAGGAGGGTTTACAAATGAAAAAAATAAAAAGATATTTTATTTTTTTGTGTTTGGTATTTATTTTTCTCATTATGTATGTTTATATAAATAATATACTAAAAATTAAATATCAGACAGAAATTCATTTTTTAAAGCTTCCCACAGGGGATTGTACCTTGATCAAAAGTATGGACAAAGTGATTTTAATTGGGGAAGCAGGCAAAAAGGACAAAAAGCACCTAAGCCAATATTTAAATAAACAAAAAATAGAGCATATAACAGAATTGATTATTACTTATCCTAATAAGGATAAGGCAATCGGCTTTTCTTCTATTCTGCAAGAGATGAAAGTAGATACTATTTATCTGCCTCATATTGCAGATTTAGATTCGGATACCAAAGAACTTTTAAAAATAGCCAAAGATAAAGAGACTTTGATCTATCAGATAAAAGGGAAAGATAAATGGACAATCAATAATTGGACCCTTCTGTTCTTAAGACCTTCAATAAATAGTACAATTCCTGAATCAGAAAGGAAACCTATTATAAAATTAAACCTGCCCAAGAATTCTATCTTATGGCTTCCCAGTATGAATGAAATGGATCAAAAGGATTTATTACTGGATTCAAAAGACTTAAAAGCAGATATACTTAAAGTTTCAGGACATAATAGGGAACTTCTTTTTGCCAAAGATTTCTTAGATGTTGTCAAACCTAAAACAATCATATTTGGGGATGCAGGGAAAGTAAAAGAAAGTGAAATGAGAGCAATTTATGAATGGAACGCTAATACAAAGATTCTCTCTATTGAAAATGAAGGGGATATTATATTTTATGGAAAAGGGAATAAATATAATATCACGACAAAACGAATGATGAATATAAGGATTCAGTAAAAGAGGAGAATGAATATGCAAAAAAAGATCATGTTAGTGGATGGTCATAGTATAATTAATAGAGCTTTTTATGGGGTACCTCTGTTATCTAATGCAGAGGGAATTTATACGAATGGTGTATATGGATTTCTAAATATCTTATTTAAGTTATTAGATGAGGACAAGCCAGATTACATAGCGGTTGCTTTTGATTTAAGTGCACCTACATTTAGACATGAGGCATTTAAAGAATATAAGGGAAATAGAAAAGGAATGCCTGAAGAACTCAAACCTCAAGTACCATTATTAAAAGAAGTATTAGATGCCATGGGAATTAAAAGACTTGAAAAAGAAGGATACGAAGCAGACGATATTCTGGGAACTGCAGCCAAAAGAGCGGAAGAACAAGGAATGGAGCCTATTATCGTTTCAGGAGACAGAGACCTTCTGCAATTGGCTACAGATAAAATAAAAATCAGGATTCCAAAAACTAAAAAAGGCGGAACAGAAATTGAAGATTATTTTGCTAAAGATTTAATTGAAAAAATAGGCGTTACACCTCTTGAGTATATTGATGTAAAAGCGCTTATGGGGGATTCTTCTGATAATATTCCGGGGGTTCCTGGGATTGGAGAAAAAACAGCTATAAAAATTATTCAGGAATATCATAATATTGAAAATGCCATTGCAAATGCAGATTATATTAAGCCAAGCCGTGCTTCCGCAAATTTAAAGGCATATGAAGAACAGGCAAGACAAAGCAAATATCTTGCAACGATTTGCACCGAAGTACCTATTGAATTTGACTGGGAACAATATAAACTTGATTCTATAATGAATCCCAGAGTATATGAGCTCTTTAAACAATTAGAATTTAAAAGTTTTTTAGATCGATTTAGTATGTCCTCTGAATCTAATAGTCCTACAATGAACTCTAATTTGTCCGAGGGAGAATATAGGGCTGTTGGTACTAAAGAAGACTTTGAAAAAATAGTTCAGGAAATATTTGAAGCAGGCAGATTTTCTTTTATAATATTCTCTGAGAATCATAAGCCTATAGGAATAAGCTTTTGCTATGCAGACATTAAGGGGATATGGGTAGAACAATCGGAAGAATTTACTGTAGAAGAACTTATGGCAGTGGCAAAGCCCCTTTTTGAATCCAATACAGTAGAAAAAATAGCCCATAATGCCAAAGATGATATGCATATCCTTAAACATTTTGGCATTACACTCAGAAATTTAACGTTTGATACGATGATTGGCGGATATGTATTAAATCCGACTAAAGAAACCTATGGATATGATGATCTTTCACAAGAATTTTTAGGTCAGACCTTTCCAAGCGAAGAAGAAATTTTAGGTAAAGGAAAAAGCAAAAAGTCCATTATGGATTTAGAAGAAAAGGACAGAATAAAGTTTACAGCAGGACAGGCTTATATTATATACCACTCTGAAAAACAAATAAGAAAGAAATTAAAAGAAAACAATCAAGAACAACTGTATTATGAAATTGAGCATCCTCTGATTGAAGTTTTATTCAGTATGGAAGAATATGGGTTCAAAATAGATACTAAGAAATTAAAAGAATATGTCACCGAACTGGAAGAGAAAATAGATATTCTCACAAAAGAAATATATGATATAGCAGGAGAAGAGTTCAATATTAACTCTCCAAAGCAACTGGGGGTCATTCTTTTTGAAAAGCTAATGCTTCCCATGGGAAAAAAGACAAAAACTGGTTATTCAACAGCCGCTGAGGTATTAGAAAAGCTAAGAAATAAGCATATTATTATTGAAAAGATATTGGAGTATCGCCAGTTAGTAAAGCTAAAAACCACTTATGGAGACGGCTTATTTGCGGTAGTGAATAAAGACACCAATAAAGTCCATTCAACATTTAATCAAACAATTACTGCTACCGGCAGAATAAGCAGTACTGAACCTAATCTACAAAATATTCCTATCAAACTTGAGTTGGGAAGAAAAATAAGAAAAGTCTTTATTCCCAGTGATGAAGATTATTTATTGCTGGATGCGGATTAT
Organism: Candidatus Epulonipiscium sp.; assembly: GCA_012519955.1. Taxonomy (GTDB): domain Bacteria; phylum Bacillota; class Clostridia; order Lachnospirales; family Defluviitaleaceae; genus Defluviitalea; species Defluviitalea saccharophila. The sequence continues at coordinate 7,195 of JAAYPH010000229.1, read as the reverse complement.
TCTCAAATTGAGCTTCGCGTTCTGGCACATATTGCTCAGGATGAAACTTTGATTCATGCATTTCGTACGGGAGAAGACATTCACAAAATTACTGCATCACAAGTATTTAAGGTGCCTTTTGATGAGGTAACCCCCAGACAAAGAAGTAATGCCAAAGCTGTAAATTTTGGAATTGTATATGGGATTGGAGCATTTAGCTTAAGCCAGGATTTAAACATTTCCAGAAAAGAAGCAGAAGCCTATATAGAAGGTTATTTCGAAAAATATCCAAATGTAAGAAAATACATGGATGAAACCATAAAGCAAGCAAGAGAACAAGGATATGTGACTACATTATTTGGAAGAACAAGAGTTATTCCGGATATTAGTTCTAATAATTTTACGCGACGTTCTTTTGGAGAAAGGGTTGCCATGAATACACCTATTCAAGGGACTGCAGCAGATATTATTAAAATCGCTATGATTAAAGTTTTCAATAAATTAAAAGAAAAGAATCTGAAATCTCGCCTCATTCTTCAAGTTCATGATGAGCTTCTAGTTGAAGTGCATAAAGATGAAGTGGATGAAGTGAAACAAATTCTTAAACATGAAATGGAGCATGCTGCAAAACTAGATGTTCCTTTAGATGTGGATATGCACCTTGGTAAAACTTGGTTTGAAACTAAATAATGGAGGATTGCCATGAAAGTAATTGGCTTAACCGGGGGCAGCGGCAGTGGCAAAAGTACGGTTGTATTTTTGCTGTCTCAATTGACAAAGGTATATATTATAGATGCAGATAAAATTGGACATCAAATTATTTTAAAAGGCAAACCGGCATATGAGGATATTGTCCAGCATTTTGGAAAAGGAATTTTAAAGGAAGATGGTGAAATCAATAGAAAGTCTTTAGGAGAAATTGTATTTTCTAACAAAGATTCTTTGAATATCCTAAATCAAATTACTCATCCCCGGATTAAAGAAGAAATTTTTAGGGAAATTGAGCAAATAAAGGAGAGCCATTCTTCATATAATTATATAGTTATTGATGCTGCCCTTTTAATTGAAATACAACTTCATAAAATTGTGGATGAAGTCTGGGCTGTCTACACAGAGGAAGAAAAAAGAATACAGAGGATCATGAAAAGAGACGGACTTGGTGTAAAACAGGCAGAAAATCGTATCAAATCTCAAATGTCATGGGAAGAAATGAAAAGATACGCCGATAGAATTATAGATAATAGCAAAGATCAAGACTTTACTCTTAAGCAGCTGGAATGTATTTTATCAGAAGATATAGGTTTCTAAAGGAGAAAACGTATGTTTTATATAATTGATCTTCGAGGTAGAAAATTACGATTATTGGCCTCTGTGATTATATTCTGCATTATTATATATATGGTTACATTAACTTTTTTTCGGACTTTTTTGTTTCCCATAAAATACGCGGATTTAGTAACCAAATATTCTGAGAAATATAATTTGGATACTTATTTGGTGTTTTCAATCATTCGGATTGAAAGTAAATTTAATCCCCAAGCGACATCCCATAAGGGTGCAAGAGGACTAATGCAGATTACTGATCAAACAGGAGCATGGGCTGCAAAAGAAATTGGAATAGAAAATTATCACAGTGATCGACTTTACGAACCGGAGATTAATATTCAAATTGGATGCTGGTATATTAGAAAGCTCATCAATCAATATAAAGATAACCTTGAAACAAGCTTAGCAGCATACAATGCCGGAAGCGGAAACGTATCGAAATGGTTAGGAAATGAGAAATATAGCGATGATGCCGAAAAACTTAATTTTATACCCTTTAAGGAAACCAGGGAATATGTTGAGAAAGTGATGAAAAGTCAAAAATGTTATGAACGTTTGTATAAGAATTCAAAAAAATAAACAGCATTGCGTGCATTAGAAAGGTGAGGATGATATTGGCTAAAAAATTAAGGTGGATTACCATTTTTGTTTTTATATTATTATTTGCTACGAGTTGTTCAAATACCGGAACAGAAGAAATGGAGAATCCACAACAGCAAGAAGAGCAGGTTGAAACAGCTCCCATAGAACCAACCAAAGGAGGGGAAATGATTTTATCTCTCAGAACACCCAAAACTCTAAATCCCCTATTAAATGAAGAATATACAGTGGATCAAATTTCTAAATTGATTTTTGATACCTTAATAGATTTTGATGAGACTCAAAAACCTATACCCAATTTGGCTTCTGAATGGACATTCTCAGATGACGGTACGGTTCTTACGATTAAACTTCGATCAGATGTAAAATGGCATGACGGAGAACCTTTTACAGCTAAAGATGTTATATTTTCTCTGGATACTATAAAGAAGGCACAGGAGTCCGCTCCATATAAAAAATGTATACAAAATATTAACTCATACAAATCCATCGATGAATATAGCTTAAAAATAGTTTACAATCAACCTTTTAGTGGAGCATTGTACGGACTTTATTTCCCTATTATCCCTGCCCATGTTTATGGAGGCAAAACTGAGAGTACTGTAGGAGAAATAAAGCCTGTTGGGACAGGAGCATATATGTTTTCAGAGTTTATTCCCACTAAAGAGTTGATTTTAACAGTAAATAATAATTGGTTTAAAGGTCAGCCCTATATAGAAAAAATAAAGGCTGTGATTACTCCAGATGAAGAAACAGATCTTTATTCTTTTGAGCAAGGGCAAATAGATGTAATCGGAACAGATGTGGTTGATTGGGAAAAATACTCTGAACAAGAGAATACAAGAATTCATGAATACATTACCTCCTATTATGATTTCATCGGGCTTAATTTTAACAAACCACTATTTCAAGATAAGAATCTTAGAAAAGCTATAGCCTACGCTATTGATCGAGAGACCTTGCTAGAAAATCAATATCTTAACCATGGGGTGATCACGAATTCCCCCATCAATCCTGAATCATGGCTTTATAATAAAGAAACTGAGCAATATAACTTTGATCTGGAAAAATCAAAGCAAATTCTTAAGGATGCAGGTTGGAATGATTCCGACAACGATGGAATTTTGGACAAACCGAATAATGGAAATAAAATAGATATTTCTTTTACTTTATTAGTAAGTTCAGAAAACATTCAAAGAAAAGAAGTAGCTTATGAAATTCAAAGGATGCTAAATGAAGCAGGAATGAGCATACAGGTTGAAGAAGTATCTCAAGAGGAATTTTTAAATCGTTTACTGTCTAAAAACTTTGATGCATTTCTTGGTGGTTGGAAGCTTTCACCTATTCCAGACTTTACATTTGCGTTTCATTCAGCTCAAATAGAAGTAGGAACAAACTATGTTTCTTTTAGAAGTGAGCAGATGGATGCTTTGCTTCAGCAAGCATTTACAGCTGTTGGAGAAGAAAAGATGAAAAATGCTTATGGGAATCTGCAGAAATATATATCTGATGAATTGCCTTACATTAGCCTCTATTTTAGAACGGCAGCACTAATAACCAACGAAAGAATTCAAGGAGAAATCAAGCCTAAAAAAGAATGCATAATTGGAAACATACAAGACTGGTTCATACTTGAAAAAACACCTGCATCAAACAACTAATTGTTTATTTTGACTCCTGTATGAAAAATTGTAAGAATATCATATAGGAGTTTTTATTCACCTATTAAAGTATTCTAAGTATTATGAACTTTCCTCGATGAAGTGAATATAATATTAAAGAATATTCATTTTTTGAGAGGGAAAAGCTATGAAAATCGGTTTAGCCTTATCAGGTGGCGGCGTAAGGGGGATGTCTCATATAGGGGCCATGAAGGCTCTCATTGAAAATGGGATTAGACCTGATTTGGTAGCGGGTGCCAGTGCTGGCGCTATTGTAGCAGGATTATATGGATACGGATATGAGCCGGAAGAGATAGAGACAATTATAAAAAATAACGTATTTAGAATTATTGATATAGATTATTTGCAAATGATCTGCACACTTTTAAACTTGCGCCAAATTAAAACGAGAGGTTTAAGTGGATTGATCAAAGGACAAAGATTGGAAAAGATTCTTAGATATTATACAGATAATATAAAAATTAAAAATACAAAGATTCCTGTTGCTATATCGGCAACAAGAGTGCAGAATGGAGACAGCTTTTATTTTGTTTCTGACAGATCATCCTTGACGGATGAGACAAAAATAAAGTATGTTGACGATATAAGTTTATGTGATGCGATTAGAGCAAGTATTTCTTTTCCTGCACTATTTCAGCCAAAAGATATACTATACCAGGGAGAAATCGTATCTTTAATGGATGGAGGCGTTGTAGATAATATCCCCATTAGAGTACTGCAAAAAATGGGGGCAGATGTAGTGATTGGAATTAATTTAGGCTATAATGGACGTATGGATAGAGATATTGATAGTTTTATTGAAATCGGTGAGCAAGCCATAGCAATCATGTCTTATATGATTACTAAAAAGGAATACTCATGTCGAGAACGATCTATCTATATTTATAATCCTGAAATATGGGATGTTTCATTGCTTGAATTATCTGCCATAGATGAATGTATAGAAAAAGGATACCAAGCTATGAAAAAGCATATTATTCCCATTAAACAAAAGCTTAGGATATAATTAGAAATTCGCCTTTATTTTATTACAATTATATAGTAAAATGAAATTTGCTTGTATTAATTATGCTGCAGATGGGGGTAGAAGCATGTCAGAAATACGAAAAGATATTGTCACTGGGGTATGGACGATTATCGCTGTAGAAAGAGGTAAAAGACCCCATGATTTTGAAAAGCAGTCTATAAGAAAAACGAGTGAGGGATGTCCTTTCTGTGCAGGGAACGAAAGTCAAACCCCTCCGGAGGTATTGGCATATAGAACAGGACAGCAAGAGCCTAATAATTCTAAATGGAAAGTAAGGGTTGTTCCAAATAAATACTCTGCATTGAAAGAGCAAAATGCAGTTGAAACTATAAAAGGATTTTATGAAACGGTTACCGGATATGGAGTTCATGAAGTCCTCATTGACACAACAGACCATGAAGCTACCCTTGGAAAGATGTCCTATGAGCAGCTGGAATTGGTGTTAAAAGCTTTAAAAGAAAGATATAAAGATATTTCTTCTGACGAAAAAATTAAATATGTGCAGATTTTTAAAAACCAAGGGGCAGAAGCAGGGGCATCCCTTCAACATCCTCATTGGCAGATTATTGGAGTTCCGATCATGCCGGAGAACCAAAAGCAGATTATAAAAGGAAGCAAAAAGTATTTTCAAGAACATTCAAGATGTGTATATTGTGAGATGCTTAGATATGAGCGAAACGCAAAAGTAAGGCTTATACAGGAGAATAAACATTTTATTTTATTTGCTCCTTATGCCTCCAGATTTTGCTATGAAACATGGATAATGCCAAAGCAGCATTTTTATGATTTTAGTCGTTTGAAAGAAGAACATCTGAAATATCTGGCGCAGATCTTAAAAGAAACGATACAAAGATATGAAAAGGTCTTTGACGAGCTATCCTATAACATTTGCTTTATGGGTCCGCCCCAAGAGGCTAGTGTTGAAAAGTATTTCCATTGGCATATACAGATTATCCCAAGATTAGGAAATCTGGCGGGATTTGAATTGAGTACAGGGTCGTACATTAACCCTACTCCGCCGGAAATGGTAGCCGAGACATTGCAGAAAGTGGTCAAAAAAGTAAGATAAGCATGTATTAGGAGTGGTAATATGCAAAATTCTAATTTGAAAATTCTATTTGTGGTTTCTGAAATGGCACCCTTTGCAAAAACAGGTGGAGTAGGTGAATTCGCCGGCACTTTGCCTTTTGAAATCGCTTCTTTGGGATGGGATGTACGAATCGTAATGCCAAAGTATAAACATATTAGTGATCAATATACTCATTGTATGGAGTATGTATGCGATTATCCAGTCAATTTAGATTGGCGAAAGCAGACAGCGATTATTAGAAAAATAGATTATGACAATGGCAGAGGAAGGATTCCATGCTATTTTATAGATAATGCATATTATTTCGACAGACAGCAGATGTACAGCAATCCGGATGATGCAGAGCGATTTGCATTTTTTTGCAAGGCAGTATTAGAAATGCTTCCTAAAATCAACTTTATGCCTGATATCATTCATTGCAATGATTGGGAAACCGGCCCCATATGTGTTTTATTGCATCATCAGTACAAATACATAGATTTTTATAAAAATATAAAGACTGTATTTACTATACATAATCTTCAATGTCAAGGAAATTTTCCTAAGGATACTTTGAGTTTATTAAGCTTAGGAGAAGAATTTTATCACCCTGACAGTCTGGAGTTTTATGGAAGTGTCAACTATATGAAAGCAGGAATTGTTTACAGTGATCTCATAACAACTGTTAGTCCTACCTATGCGAAAGAAATACAGATGCCTGAATATGGCAATGGATTAGATGGAGTTATTAGGAAAAGGCAGTCTGATTTATTTGGGATCATTAATGGTATAAATTATAATATTTATAATCCTGAAACCGATCCCTATATCTATCAGACATACAATGATCATTCTTTAGAAAATAAGCAAGTGAACAAAAGTAAGTTTCAAAATGAAATTGGATTAGAACAAAATTCTAAGATCCCTTTAATAGCTATGATTTCTTATTTGTCAGATGAAAAAGGATTTGATTTAATCGAAGAAAGCATAGAAGAAATTATGCAAATGAATATTCAATTTATTATTCTGGGCACAGGGGATCCGTTTTATGAAGATTTGATTTACTCCATACAGCAGAAGTATCCGAACAAAATGAGGGCTATTATTGCTTTTAATATGGAATTGGCTCAAAAAATATTTGCAGCATCTGATATTTATCTTATCCCTTCAAAATTTGAAGCTTGCGGTTTAAATCAGATGATTGCCCTTAGATACGGTTCAGTGCCAATCGCCCGGGCAACTGGAGGATTGGCAGATACTATTATTCCCTTTGATATGCAAAGTTTTGATGGCAGTGGCTTTATATTTAAAGAGCATTGCAAACAATCCATGCTTTTTACTCTTAAAACAGCTATAGAATTGTATAATACATATCCTTCTGCTTGGAAACAAATAGTTTTAAAAGGAATGAAACAAGATGTTTCCTGGAACGCATCGGCGCTTCAATATACGAAGTTATATCAGAAACTGACAGAAAGATAAAAAAATCTAGAAGATGATTTGTATTTTTTT
>JAAYPH010000023.1 GCA_012519955.1 Candidatus Epulonipiscium sp. | reverse complement strand
CAGATAATGCTAGAACCTCAAATGAGATGCCAACCAGAAGAAGACCTGTAGCTTCGAACAATCAAGAAGAACCTTCTACCAATAGTCGCCCAGCAGGTAGAAGACGAAATACAGAAAGTTCAGATAAGTTTTAATGAGCGGACTATTCAGTCTCCCGCCGAGAGCAACCAGAGCGGGAGATTCCTTATTAGTAAAGAAAGCATCTCAATCCAGAAAGAATGTTAATGCTGGGATAAACATTAAAGGTGGAGGCGGATTGCTTGAAAGAATTTCTACAATAAATGCAATGGTTAATAAGAACTTAGGAAAATACGCAGATGATTATATAGTAATTAGAGAAGAGAGGGAATTAGAAGAGTATATAGATAAGGCTATTGAAAATGGGATAATATCCATTGATACCGAGACGAATAGTCTTGACCCTATAACTTGTACTCTTGCGGGGATATGTCTTTATACAACCTCAAATAAAGCGGCGTACATTCCTCTCCATCATATTAGTTATGTTGCTGGAATTGAAATAGAAAATCAAATATCAGATGAATTTGCAACAGCTCAAATGAATAGATTAAAAGAGGCTAAAACGAAAGTAATTATGTTTAATGCTAAATTTGATATAAGGGTTATAAAGAATCAGTTGGGGGTTGAATTGTTTCCACATTGGGACGGCTATATTGCAGCAAGATTGTTAAATGAAAATGAACCGGAAAATAACCTAAAAGCACTTCATAAGAAATACTGTATGCAAGGTGAAGGAGATGCCTTTTCATTTGATTCATTATTTAAGGGAATCCCATTTACACATATTCCAATCAATACCGGATATTTATATGCAGCGAGGGATGCGGAAATAACCTATGAATTATATGAATTCCAAAGACCATTTCTTACAGAAGACGACCCATTATGTATAGAAAGAGATTTAACCGGACCTGCATTTGTATTTAATCATATAGAAATGCCTCTAATTAATATAGTAGCGGAAATGGAAGATACAGGAGTTGCTTTTGATTTTGAATTTTCTGAAAAATTATCAAAAGAATACAATGAGAAATTAAAGTTAGTGGAAGAAAGGTTTTACAAATTATGTGATAATTTTGGTCAAGACTTAGATGAATATAGGGCTAAAAAAGGAGCAGCTAATAAACTACAATATCCTGTAAATATATCCAGTCCAGCTCAAATAGCAATATTGCTTTATGAGGTATTAAATATAACCCCTCCAGATAAATCAAAACCTAGGGGGACAGGGGAAGAAATATTACAAAAGATTAACCATCCAATGGCAGAGATTATCTTGGAACATAGAGGTATAGCTAAATTACTAAGCACCTATATAGAGAAAATGCCTGCAATTACAAACCCTAAAACACATAGAATTCATGCAAGTTTCAATCAAATGGGAGCAGATACTGGAAGATTCAGCAGTTCAGAGCCTAATATGCAGAATATTCCTTCACATAATGACGAAATAAGAAAGATGTTCAAAGCATCAGATGGATATGTTTTATTATCAAGTGACTATTCAGCTCAAGAGCCAAGATTGACGGCACATATGAGCAAAGACCCCAAAATGATAAAAGCCTATAAGGACGGGAAAGACTTGTATGCGGAAATGGCGTCATTGGCGTTTGGCGTACCATATGATGAATGTAGGGAATTCCGACCTGATGGAACTATGAACCCAAAAGGTAAAGAACGAAGAGACCAAGCCAAGGCAATATTTTTAGGGATATGCTATGGCAAAGGGGTTAGGGCGATAGGTGAAGACCTAAAAATAAACACAAAAAAAGCACAAGAGATTTATGACTCGGTGCTTAAAGAGTTTACTGGCTTAAAACAATTCATGGAAGATAGTGAGCAGATGGCAAAGAATTATGGATTTG
>JAAYPH010000022.1 GCA_012519955.1 Candidatus Epulonipiscium sp. | reverse complement strand
CAAATCCATAATTCTTTGCCATCTGCTCACTATCTTCCATGAATTGTTTTAAGCCAGTAAACTCTTTAAGCACCGAGTCATAAATCTCTTGTGCTTTTTTTGTGTTTATTTTTAGGTCTTCACCTATTGCCCTAACACCTTTTCCATAACAGATTCCTAAGAATATAGCTTTTGCTTGGTCTCTTCGTTCTTTACCTTTTGGGTTCATAGTTCCATCAGGTCGGAATTCCCTACATTCATCATAAGGTACGCCAAACGCCAATGACGCCATTTCCGCATACAAGTCTTTCCCGTCCTTATAAGCCTTAATCATCTTTGGGTCTTTACTCATATGTGCCGTCAATCTTGGCTCTTGTGCCGAGTAGTCACTCGACAATAAAACATATCCGTCAGTGGCTTTAAACATCTTTCTTATTTCGTCATTATGTGAAGGAATATTCTGCATATTAGGTTCTGAACTACTAAATCTTCCCGTATCCGTCCCCATTTGATTAAAACTTGCATGAACTCTTCCCGTCTGCGGGTTTACTATTTGAGGCATCTTATCTATATACGTTGATAATAGTTTTGCTATTCCTCTATATCTTAATATAGAACTTACAATGGGATGGTCCATTTTTAATAATATTTCTTCTCCTGTCCCTCTTGGTTTACTTTTATCTGGAGAATCTAATCCCAGGACATCATATAGCATTATAGCTACTTGAATTGGACTTGCTATATTAACAGGATATTCTAATTTATTAGCTGGTCCCATTCTTTGTCTATATTCATCTAATAAATCTCCAAATGTTGAGCCTATTTCATAATTCTTTGCTAATTCTTCTTCTAACTTTTGATTATAATCTTTTGATAATTTATCAGCAAAATCAAAATCAAAATCAACTCCCGTATCTTCCATTTGAGCGACTATATTAATTAGAGGCATTTCTATATGATTAAACACATGGGCAGGTCCGGTTAAATCTCTTTCTATACATAATGGGTCGTCTTCTGTAAGAAATGGTCTTTGGAATTCATATAATTCATAGGTTATTTCCGCATCCCTTGCTGCATATAAATATCCAGTATTGATTGGAATATGTGTAAATGGGATTCCTCTAAATAATGAATCAAATGTAAATGCATCTCCTTTGCCTTGCAAACAATATTTATTATGAAGAGCTTTTAAGTTATTCTCTGGCTCATTTTCATTTAATAATCTTGCAGCTATATATCCATCCCAGTGAGGAGTTAATTCTACTCCCAACTGATTCTTTATAACCCTTATATCAAATTTAGCATTAAACATAATTACTTTCGTTTTAGCCTCTTTTAATCTATTCATTTGAGCGGTTGCAAATTCATCTGATATTTGATTTTCTATTTCAATTCCAGTAACATAGCTAACATGATGAAGAGGAATGTACGCCGCTTTATTTGAGGTTGTATAAAGGCATATCCCTGCAAGAGTACAAGTAATAGGGTCAAGACTATTCGTCTCTGTATCAATAGATATTATCCCGTTTTCAATAGCCTTATCTATATACTCTTCTAATTCCCTCTCTTCTCTAATTACTATATAATCATCTGCGTATTTTCCTAAGTTCTTATTAACCATTGCATTTATTGTTGAAATTCTTTCAAGCAATCCGCCTCCACCTTTAATATTTATCCCAGCATTAACATTCTTTCTGGATTGAGATGCTTTCTTTGCTAATAAAGAATCTCCCGCTCTGGTT
>JAAYPH010000228.1 GCA_012519955.1 Candidatus Epulonipiscium sp. | reverse complement strand
TTGAAAAGCCTTTGGAAAATAATGCTGTTTCCAAGTCCCCTGCTTACAATCATAGTGCAGTTCCCTCTTTTGTATTCTCCTGATGTATATTCTGGGAAAAATCCCTGATTCGGCGCAATTAATCCTCTTATAATCTGGTTAATTTAACACCCTTTTTATCCTGTTTAAAAGTAAACAGCGCTTTTAGGACAACTTTTCACACATTCCATGCATAAAATGCACTCTGTTCCATTTTCCCTGCTTCTTTTGCTGTCTAAAATATCTACATTCATGGGACATACTCTTTTGCATTTTCCACAAGAAATACACCTCTTCACTGCTAAAAAGCAAATTCCCTGTTCCTTTGTTAGTGCTATTTCATAAGTATGTTTAACATCTTCTGCGTATTGTTTAAGAAACTTCTCATTATCTGGTAATGTTCCGTTTCTTCATATTTGACTACTTTAATACCTTCTTTTATTTCATATATAATTGCATCTGGGTATGCCATTAAAATAGGAGAATGTGTTGCTATTATAAACTGTGAGTTCTTCCCAACCAACTGATGAATCCTGCTAATCATCGACATTTGCCTTGTAGGTGATAATGCTGCCTCAGGCTCATCCAATATGTAAAGTCCGTTTCCCCTAAACCTGTTCATAAACACGGCAAAAAAGGATTCTCCATGAGACTGCTCATGAAGTGAATGTCCACCATACGAGTCAATAATTCTTGCACCTCCCCCGCTTTTATCCAGTTCTTCAATTGCGGTTGCAAGATTATAGAAACTTTCTGCACGAAGGAAAAACCCGTCTTTAGGTCTTCTGATTCCTTTAATTATCCTGATATAATTATATAATTCAGAATGAGACGCTCTTGAAGAAAAGTGGAAATTCCTGGTCCCACCTTCAGGATTAAACCCGCAGGCTGCGGCAACAGCCTCTAAAATGGTTGACTTTCCTGTTCCATTCTCTCCAACAATAAATGTCACTGTAGGGTGCAGGTCAAGAATTGATAATCCCCGAATAACTGGAAGACAGAATGGATATTTTTCAAAAGATTCCACCCTTTTTCTGTCAAGTTCTATTTGCCTTATAAATTGGTTATTCTCTAACATTTCTAATATCAGCGCCCCCATTATCCCGAAATACTCTATCTAGTGTTCATCTGCATCAGTTTCAAATTCCATAAATTCCCCTTCTTTTTAAGGGTCAATCCTTAACAATGTATAAAAGTCTAACACTTCTTTCGAAAATGTTTTACAATTCCTGCAAGCAAACCTTCTTCATCATAGTATTTATTCCTTTAAGTTTCCTTTATTCTTATTAATTTTTATACATTGCATACTTCTTTTATAATCCGCCAATTATATAGGACAACACATCAAATTTACTGAGTAATACTGATGTTAATATTGTAAATATCAATACCTTTAAATATTGATATTTATTTTTGGGTAAAATGCAAAACAGTATAATGGCAGCAATCAAATAAAATCCTGAAACTGGAGAAAACGTATAAAGAAAGTTATAGCCTTCTGAAGCCAGTAATCCAATAGGAAAAGCGGCACATAATGCTGCAGGCCATCCACTTCTTCTGCTAAACCAAACTACATAACACATAAGTGGAGATAGTAATGCAATTAATCCCCAGCGAATAAAATAATATACTGGAAAGAAATTAAATAATTTCATTGAATAAATATAGTAAGCAATTAGCATACCATCAAAAAAAGCAAAAACATGCACTGCCCCTGCTTTGGGTGTTCTGCTCCATGCAGCAATAATAGTAGCAATAAACACCCATATTCCAATTCTTGAACTTATATTGCTAATTATATTAATCAAACTGCCAATTGCACCATTAGAAGGTATGGTGTCAACGTATTTTGCCAGGAATCCAGAAAAGATTCCGAAAATAAAAAATAATATAATTCGGATTGCTTTTCCCTTGATATTTGGCATGACATCATTCCCCATTCTACTAAAAGTAATAACTTATGAATTAACATTTTGATGATATGTAAGTTTATCCATTATATGCGCTGGACAGTCAATAATATCAGCATCAACACAAAACCGTGCTACTACTTTCATCTATATCCTCCATTTCCTATTTATATTCTTGTTTTATATACCTTATCGCAGTAGTTTTTAAAAGCCAAAACATCATCATAAAATTCTGTTTTAAATACCAAAATGCTTACTGCTGTAATAATTATGGCTGGGACAACTAAATATAAAGCACCGCCAAAAGAATCCAGGACATTTAACACACGCAGTAATCCCAAAACCAAATAGTCAGGCAGTAAACCAAAGATAAAAATATAAACTCCTGAAAGTAAAAACATTGTTATTATAAATGCTATCCTGTTGCCTTTACAGTACAAAAATATGTTAAATAGAATTATTCCGCTAATAAATGTTTTTCTCGTTAATCCTTTGATACCGTTATATACTAAACTTAAAGCAATATCTGTAAGTAAAAGAAAAATTAAAATAATTATACCTGCATTTACTATTTTCCTGCCCCTGCTAACCTGTTTACTGCTAAAAAGCAAAATTATCTACCCCTTCTAATAAATTGAATTGGAGAATCACTTAATCCAATATCATCATTTGTAATCAATAAATCTTAAAAAATTTCCAGCATTTTATTATTTGACATTTAACGATAAATAAAATGCTTTCAATTCATCCTTGATATCCTGTGATAAATAATGCCATCTTATATTTCGTATAGCACCTTCAAAGGCATACAACCTGTTTATGCAAGCACTACTATCAATAGTTCTAATCCGCAGAAATGCTTCTTTACTTCCTAATTCTATTAACTGTCCAGGCGTTTCCACTCCTGCTTTTTTTAATTGCTTTTCTAATTCTTTGCCTATATTCGGCATATCGCTTAATTTAATCATTTCGCCTATCTCCTTTACTGAAATGCATTTTAAACATAACTTTATATTTTATAGAAAACCTTTTTTATTGCTTATTTATAAGTTCTTTCAATTTAGTTCTTCCTTATCTTGTGGCGGCATAAAATTTTACATTGATATTAACTATTTGCATTTTCTGAATACTTACTATTTGCTGTGAGCCAAAATCATGAGGAAATGAACTTTCTCATAAATATAGACTCCTATCGTTACAGATATGATGTCTGCCATAGTTCTTATGACTAAATCAGCAATATCTGATTCGAACACCAAAGTAATGAAAAAATTGAAAAGAAAAAGGTTAATTCCGAAGACTATAATGCCAAAAAATAGTGATTTCACCATCGGAGATTCTATCTTAATGCCTTGTCCAAGAAATAAATACAAAACCCCTATCCAGATACCTGATGCAACTGCCCATATCATTGTTCCTAACGGATTGGCAGTAAAAGAGGAATAAATATGAACTATACTATAACAAAATACTCTCAGTACCAGGAAACATACAGGTATTGCCATTAACGGTACAATGTTAAGATTAATGTATACTTTCCCTGACAATTGAGAATCTACAGCAACGAATTTTCCTAACAGCAATCCTAAAAATACAAGTGATATTCCATCCACTATTGGATAAGCAAAAAGTTCGGTCAGTGATGTGCTTGAAACGTGAGGTAAAGGCTCAAATAAGTATATACACCACATCATGCAGAATAAAAAACCGAACATTAAACCTTTTTTAATCTTTGTTCCTGGTAGACGACCCTGTATTATAACGAATACTACCGCTAATAAAAAATAGGTTATTAGTGCATAAATCGTAAAAGAGGGGATTAATAATCCTGCTTTGACGATTGCACTCGGAGGAAAAGGATTACTACCGCTTGAAGGGATAAAAGCCTGCAGTATTAATCTAAATATTGTTGCTGATAATGCTACTAAAAATAGCGTCAACCATTTTTTCTTGTTAATTTCAAAAAGCATTGATTTCATAGAGTTTGACCTCCAGTTTAAATTTTAAATCTATTACGAGGTAATAACTTTTTTTCATCTTATCCATATTAAAATTATATCATAGAGTTTGAAGCATCTTCCATCCGCTGCTTATAAAATAGATTGAAAATGCTGTAATAAATATACCTAACAACAAAATAATCCAGCGATACACTACATCACTTATCAGTTTCTTGCCTCTGGAAAATGCCGTGGAAATTGCTGAATACCATACAAAGTCGGATAAAACATGTCCGATGAAAAAGAAAAATACACCAATTAAACCTGAAGTATAAGACTGGCGTATTGATTCCATCCCCGTTGACGCCCACCAGAGAATGAAGTAGGGATTAGTAGCGCTTACAAGTGCTCCCGCCAATACAAGATTTCTCATGCCTGCACTATTCCCTGCTCCTTGATTCTCTAAAGAAACCGACTTATTTATACTGGACTTTATCATTCCATACCCCATCCATGCAAGAAAAGCACCACCAAATAATCCGATAAATCCTGCAACTGTCGGATTAGAGAAGAAATCTTTAAGCCCGAATGTCATGATGATAATTAATATAAGTTCCAGGATTCCGTGTCCTAATACTGTCAAAGGTCCTGCTGTCCACCCTTTTTTAAGACTGCCGTCAATCGTGACCCCCAGCATAGGCCCAGGCATCATTGCTCCTGAAAAGCCTATTAAAAAAGCACTAACAAAAATTCCCCACAAAACCATGTTAATTAACCCCTCATATTATCAAAATACTTTACTATCAAAATCGGCTCTATTTTTAGTATCCATGCACATAAATATAATAACAATAAATTTCAATTTAATTAATTTTTATTTTAATAAAATCTTACCGTTTATGAAAGCACTAACAGCATCATTCTCTTTAAAGAACTAACTTTATTCTTATAGAGCCAACTTTATTATTACAGAATCGACTTTATTATTATAGAACTAACTTTATTATCACAGAGCATACTTTATTATTTTATATACAGCCCCTTATTCCTTAT
>JAAYPH010000227.1 GCA_012519955.1 Candidatus Epulonipiscium sp. | reverse complement strand
TGGTACAACAGAAAAAGGCTTCATAGCAGTATCGGTTATATGACTCCTCAACAGCTTGAAGATGCTTTAAGAAAAACTGCATAAAAATTTGAGTTTTTGTGTCTACTATATTGACATAAATCCATCACTTATACATTTCATCTTCTTAGATGAATATTACTCAATTATACCGTATTGCATATGTGATTACAATAACAATAATTTGTACGTACATAATTTTGTTTCTGTAAAAACCAGGGGATGGTTTTTAGTAATTTGTATATCATCTGTAACAAAATTTCCGATAAGGGACTAAATCTGCTTTCTTACAATCTTATACTCATCATTGAACTGGAAGTATGGACAATCATAAAAAGAGTCGGTCAGAAACTTTCTCATTTCATCTTCATCCAAATTAATATCGCATTGATAGCAGTTCCAATCTTCATCATAGATATAGTTTATACAATACTCACAATTGGTTGCACCTTTCATACTTTGCCTCCTTATTGAAACTGTTGATTGATTCATATCTTTATGCATTTTTATAACTCCACTCATTGAACTCTCAATTCAGTATAATTTCTACACGATTAAATTTCAACTGCGCTGTTAACCCCCATCATACTCTATCTCGAAATAAAGTACTCCTGTCTATACTTCTATATTCACCAAAATCTAAAATAATATGTCCAATTTGACACAGTTCGACATATATTGATAGTAGAAAGAATAATAAAGAGGTGAAGTTTTATGGCCCTACAATTTTCATCATCAGAGTTGGCAAAAAAATTTTGCCCCCCAAAGCCAACGCGATGTAGTGGAGATTTTTCTAGAATAATGAACTTTAATGAAACCGTAACCGTATGGAAGTCGACAGAACCTGCCAAGGGAAGCTTTTTTTTAATTTTGCATCCACAAGGCATGTCAGGAGGCGCATTTGCAGTTTTCAAAATTATACAGGCAGATGGAACAACGATTTCAAGAACCGTTAACCGCGGAACTGTCCATGTCCTTACCGTGGATAATGCGGTTGAAACAACTGTTCAAGTTCAAAATGGACCACCAGATCAAACTGCCTTAGTTGAATTTATGTATTGCGACCTGGACCTCATAAAAGAAAGTGAAGATAACTGTTGTCCTCCACCCCTTGTATGTGACCAATTTTCAGGTTTTATATTCCATTGGGAAGCACAGCCCTTTCTTACATGGGAAACTTTCTTTCCTGTCAAAGGAACCTTAGCGTTTAAGTTCCTTGCTTCATTTGATCCGGCAGCACATCCATCAGCTACGATTAAAGTCGAACGTTTCAAAAAACCTGATATTGTCAGAAATATTCCTCTGAATGTAAGCAATACAAATCGTTGTGAGATACCTTTTGTATTAGCTGTTGATGATATTAGAAAAGTAACAGTCACTGCTTCAGAAATAGACCCATCCAATTCATCTTTATCTTTTATCTTATGCCACCAGGAAGAAAGTGCTGCTTCATACTGTGACGACCCCTTAAAATGTGAAGCCGGTTTAATCTTTTTTCATCCAGAGCTACCCAGTCAGGATATAAAAATATGGGAATCTTTGATACCCGTAAAAGGAACATTTTCCATCACCAACGGTTATGATGGAACATTGACATTAAATATAGCATTTGATAATAAAAAAACATTTGAAAGAATTATAGGATCTGGTGAAACTTTCACAATTACTGCTAAAGAGGTCAAAACGATTACCATAAGATTAAATCCGTTACCTACACAATCAGGCTCCTTTATTTTACGATATTGTATACAGGATATGCCTCTGCAAAAAACATGTAAAGCTTCATGCTGTCCAACACCTCTTCCCTGTAATTTACTCATTGACTCGGGTATTAATACTCTGGGAGAAAAAATTCCTTTATGGATTTCTAAAATTCCTACAGACGGTGAATTATTTTTTGAGATCAATGGACAGCCACAATATAGAACAAAAATAACCATTAAACGGTTTGGAAAGCCAGACATTGTAAGAACGATTGAGGGTGAGAAAATATTTGTCATAAGAACTACGGATTGGGAAGGAGTATTTGCTGAACTCATTAATGGTGACCCAAGTGATTATTCAATCAGAATAGTATTCTGCATACAGGAGCAAGTGTGCCAAAACGCAAAAACTGTTTGTTGTCCGGAACCAGTAAAATGTGAATTTGACGATTCGTCGTATTGTCCCCCTTATTTTGGACAAAAACTCACTAATGCTTAATATATCTTAGAATTTCATATTAATTTTTCTTCACCCTAATTTGATTCTACAGAAATATTTATCTTCATCAAGGATAAAGGG
>JAAYPH010000226.1 GCA_012519955.1 Candidatus Epulonipiscium sp. | reverse complement strand
GCACCGCTATGAACGGCATCCACCCAAAAGATATAGGAACGCATTCCTGCTACACCTTTAATGGCATTTGCCCGAGCGGTTTTATCTAGCAGTATAATCGTTTCCGCTAAAAGAGAAAGCACCTCTTCCGACTGACAGTCGGTCTTTGCTTTAGCCCGTTCCATCATCACTTCTTTAGGCGGCAAGTCAAGCTTTTCTGCATGCTGTACTCGATCTCTCAATGCTTCGTTTAAAGGTCGACACCCATTGTACCCTCGGTTTGTTGTAATCACCGCAATAAAATCCGGGTGTCTTCGGGCGATGCGCGTTGGTAAATTCAAACTGCCGTCTGGTTCTAAGACGGAATTGAGCGCCATTAAGACCGCAGCGTCTCTAATCACAGTAGGTTCCTGAATCTCTAAGAGCCATCCATTTTCATAGGCACGAACTATTTCTGACGGATAATAGCGGTATTCCACAGCATCTGATTGACTATTTTCTTCCGAAAGTACCGGAAGAATAGAACCTAAAATATCTGACTTATCCATATCTGCAAAACAGGTGATTTTAGTATAAGGCAAGTTAAAAGCAGCAGATAAAGCTTTGGCAAGCTGGGTTTTACCCGAACCTGCATCACCCTCTAATAAAATGGTACTGATTTTCATTTCGCCCCGATTCCAATTTCTTACGACTTCCTGATAAATGCGCTTTTCTGCCTCGCTTTCAATATGCGACGGCAGTTTTTTCCAGACAAGGGCTTGTTCCTCTTCTGTTAGCTGTCTGTCTGGTGACAGTACACAGGTCTTTCTCATTAATAACACTCCAATTCTTCTAAAATTCGTGTCAGCACGCGCTGCCGTTCTCCAATGATTTCTCCTAAATCATTTAGGCTCTGGGCAAACGCCTTGATGTCCTCATTAATATTTTTGTTATCCGTACAAACTTCTACGGGCAAAACGCCTCCCTGCACCCCAACACGTTCTATAGTCGGATTTTCCGGATCATATAAAAGGGGAAGTCGATAGGCTTCTTTAAAGTACAGCAATGTCCGGGATAGTAAAATCATCAAGTCAAACACCTGATGAATCGGTAATTCCTGAGCTAACTCGAATTCTCCGTCTTTACCGGTTTTCCATATCTGTGCGGCAATCTGCATTTTTTTATTTTCTTCCAGTATCGGTTCTCCTAAAGTTAAACGCTTGATATCAGATTGGTAAGCATTTCTGCCATCTACACGGTCATATCCATTGGATACAATAACTGCTTTTTCATTCATCTCCATATCCTCCTTGCATTCGGATCAGCAGCAAAACACTGCTCTCTTAATTTTTCTAATTCCTCTGTATGGTCTTCATTGGGATCTTCATATTTTAAGACTTTAATAACGGATAGTTCAAAGCCTTCCTGACCATATTGATTCCACAGTTCCTGCAATCGTTTATTGGGATGCATCCTGGCATTTAGTTTCACAGTGGTACTGTTGAAGTCTGCTTTTGTATCTGTAGAAATGCCCAAAAATGCCTCTCCCGTTTCTTTACAGCAATAAGATATAACACCCATTTCAGGGCGTCTATGTTTATACATTTCCAAAAGTTCTTTTTTCCTTCTTATATCCATTGTGCTCACCTCGACTTTAGTATAAACCAAGATACTTTAAAAAATAATCCACGCTCCGTAGACAATAAAACGGATTAGTCCTGTACACTTGCACCGACTAATCCGTTTTCTCAATCATCTTTCTTATTCAAAAGAACACTCTCAAAGCTTTTCTTTTTAATATACTCTGTCCTAAACCACTCTTGTACAATACACTTTGGCTATTGCTTTCAATAAGATTTCATTTTCTTTCCTCGTTTTTACTGCTATCCTGTAATAACCTTTTGATAATCCTCTAAAATTCTCACAATCCCTAATCAATATCCCTTGCTTTAATAATGCTTCATACAAAAGCTTTTCGCTGTAAAGAAGTATAAAATTGGCCTCTCCTGGAAATGTTTTTACTCCCAGCTGATTTAGATGTTCCAATAAAAATTGTCTTTCTTTTCTTACATAATCCACAGTTTTAGCGATAAAAGACGATTGTTTTACACAAGCAATACCTGCCTCCTGTGCAAATGTGGATAAGTTCCACTCCGGGAGATGTTGTCTTATCTTTTCTAAAAGGCTTGTATTGCTGCACACCAAATATCCCAGCCTAACTCCCGGGATGGCATAAATCTTTGTAAATGCACGAACAAGCAATAAGTTATCGTATGTATCGATTTCCGGCAGTATAGAAAATTCATTGCCGCAGAACTCGATAAAACATTCATCAAGAACCACCCATATATTTTTCTCCTTGCATATCCTCAATAGCTTCTTTAGATAATCTCTATTCATCAGCTTTCCAGTTTTTTTCGATCTCTTTTATAGATTTTATAAGCCTGTTTTCCATTAAAGTTTCTGCCGCTTAAAAAGGCTGCAAGAATCATAAGATAAGCACTGATTCTGGATGGAATATAATTTACAACATCGTCCAGTTTCGCTGCAGTTCTTCCAAAATAGAGATATTTATCATTTTTATAGCCAATCATAGAATCCATTGTGTTGAGGGCTTTATAAAAAAATCCAAGAACAGGCCCTCCAAGCGCCGTATACAGCATGGGTGCAATCACACCATCTGAAGTGTTCTCTGCAACCGTTTCAACAGCGGCTTTTGCCACCCCTTCTTCATCAAGAAGTTCTGTATCCCTGCCTACAATCATGGAAACTGCTTTTCTGGCACCCTCCAGTCCTTCTTCCTTTAAACGCTTATATACTTTCATGCTTTCAACTTTAAGAGACTTTACAGCTAAAATCTGATAAGTCATAAGAGTTTCTATCAGAACACCAAAATAAGGATGTATGCCATATGCTCCTACTAAAATAAAAGCAGCTACAATGGTGGTTATTGCCAAAACCACAACAACCAGGATAGCTCCATTGACTAACTCACGCTTTTGGTTCCTGTCACTTTCATGTATTAATAGTCTTTTTTCTAATTCTGCTATCCCTTTTCCTATCCAGCGAATCGGGTGGGGAAAATAATAAGGATCTCCCAATAGCAAATCCAGAAGAAACCCTAAACAAAATGCCAATAGATGATACTTCATAATTTTATTCTCCCATAATTTTTTTAAGTTCTACAATTTGAGGTTGCTTAATTCTTCCCTTTAAGGTACAAATATAGCCCTTGCCATTAGCCACCTGATAATCAAAATACTCTCCTCCATGATACCTGCTGAGTAAAGACATCATTGTCCCTCCATGGACAATCATTCCTGCGGTTATGGCACACTCCTTCTTTTGAGCCGACAAGCTTCTCAACATTTTTTGAAATCCTTTCTCACAGCGGCTGTTAAAATCCTCTCTGCTTTCTCCTTCTGGAAAAGGCAGGGCACCATTGCTGTCAATCCACGCCTGGTACCGTTCATCTCCTTGCAACTCCAAATAATTTTTCCCTTCAAAAATCCCAAAGTCCATTTCTGACCATTCCGGTACGATGATTGGTTCTTTATCAGGATAGAGCACCCTGGCAGTTTCCAGGCAACGCCTCATGGGACTGGAAAACAGATAATCAACATCCGGATAAATCCTGGCGCTTTTTGCTTCTTGCAATGCCTTGATGCCTTCTTCACTTAAAGTCTCATCTGCCTTTCCTAAGTAACGGTGTTCTTTATTGGATGCCGTTATTCCATGGCGTATCATTACAAGCTTTATTTGATTTTCTGCCCAATACCGCATATGACACGCACCACCTCATCCGCCTGATTTGCCAAGTTTACAAGAATTCTTCCTGTTCGTTCCCTATATTCTCTTTCAAAAGAATCTGCAGGGACAATACCATTGCCAATTTCATCGCTGATAATTATGACTTCCGGATTCTTCTCTAAAAAAGCAAATATCTCTTCTTCCGGATTGCCGCCGTTAGCAAGACATTCCCTTACCCAACTGTGAAAATGATTGATAACGATATTTCTGCCCTGCACTTTCTGTAATTGCATTTCATCCGGAATACTTCCGTCAAAAACTTCATAATTATCCTCACTGCTTTCCTGCAGTACATAATTTAATTTTCCCTGGGCATATCCACCAATAACCAATTTCATGCTCTCATTCTCCTAAGTTAAAATATTAAGGATAGCTGCTGCCACCATCATACTGCCTTCACAAATCAATATAAAGTACCCTGCCGTATCGCCTGTAAAGCCGCCAAATTCTTTTTTACAGCGATAGTAATAATAAACAAAGGTGACAAGGGCAGCTGCAATCACAATTATTCCGGCATATAAAGACTGCCATAACATATAGCCCATACATACTGCCCCTTGCCCATACAACAAAACCTTAACATTTGTTTTTTGAGCACTACCTGCAAAAAGATAAAGCAATCCACTCTTTTTTGCAGGTGGGAAAGAAACCACACTGATCCCACAAAGGCATCGAGCTAAAACAAAGCCTGCACATACAATTTTTAATAAATGCTTCTCCCTTATTTCTGAAAAGGCTCCTATATAAATAAGTCCATAAAGGACAAGCATTATTGCCGCAAAGGCTCCTATATGAGAGTCCTTCAGGATTTCTAATTTCTTTTCCTTAGGCTGGTAGGAATGCAGTGCATCCATGGTATCCATAAACCCATCCACATGAAAACCTCCCGTAACAAGAAGTGGGATGGCTACACCAATGAGCGTGTAGCAGGATTCACCTATTTCAAGTCTTACAGAAAGTTCTCTCCAAAAATAAATACAAACACCTATCACAATGCCCACCCAAGGGAAAAAGCAGAGCATATATTTCATGTCTTCTTCTTTCCACTCAAACTGTGGCGCAGGAATTTTTGAGTATATGGAAAACGCTATTACAATAGATTTTAAAATCCGCATACTATTTTCCTTCTTTCACAACAATCGGAATCCCCACGACGATTTCTATAACTTTGTCCGCCATCATCGCCAGTTTTTGATTAATGTCCCCCATAGTCCGTATATACTGCCTGGTGGTTGCATCGTAGTTTATTCCATCCTCAAATACATTGTTCGTAACAGCCACTAAATGCTTAAAACTTTTATTGAGTTGTTCTACTTCTTGGATAATCTTTTGAGATACCCATTGATACTCTTTCGGAACGTCGCTAGAAAACATTTCATTGGCAGCCAAGTTAGAAATACATTCTAACAGAGCAATGCTTTCAGAGGCTAAATTATCCCCTATTTTATCCAATACCTCGGCTACAGAAAGCGGCTGTTCTATGGTGTAAAATCCCTTATGGGCTCTCATCTTTTGATGCCTTTTTACTTTTTCCTGTCCTTCCTCATCAAAAACCTGCATGGTGGCTATATAATATTTTCTGCTGTTTCCAGCGAGGGCGGCTACATACTTTTCCGCATAAGCTGACTTTCCGCTGCCACTTCCTCCGATAATAAGTACCATCATTTTTAAGCCCTCTTGTGTTTTTCTACCTGAATATCCTCAAAGGTCGCACTGCTCTTATAAACACTAAGAGCCATATCCAGCAGTGAAAACATCATAACTGCTCCGGTGCCTTCGCCTAATCCCAGCTTCCCATCAATCACAGGGTCAATCCCCAGTTCTTTTGAAAGTATGTCGATGGCAGGTTCTTTTCCCTTATGGGAAGGAAGTAAAAACGCTTTTGTTCCAGGGACCATTCGTTCTGCCAAAAGAGCTGCCACAATGCTAATCACACCATCCAATACGATAGGCACATGAAACATTGCCCCACCAATACATACACCCGTCAGCCCTGCAATATCCAATCCTCCCACAGTTGCCAGAACTGTCAGGGCATCGGCATGATACAAATCGTATTTCTCAATAGCCTTCGAAATCACCTGCTGTTTGCGAAGCAATCCATCATCACTTAATCCGGCGCCTCTGCCTGTCACCTCACTTGCCTTGCGCTGCAACAGGGCTGCAGCAACAGCAGCACTGGTGGTCGTATTGCCCATGCCCAATTCTCCAGTCCCCAGAATTGTGTATCCGGCTTCTTTACAGGAAAAGACCATATCTATACCAACTGATATTGCCTTTAATGCCTCTTCCTCCGTCATAGCAGGTTCTTTTATGAAATTATGGGTACCGTACCTTATTTTTCTATTCTCCAGTCCCGGAATAGGTTCTTTGTTATTTATACCAATATCCACCACAAGAGTGTCTGCGCCTATATTTTCTGCCATTCTTCCCACTGCGGATTGTTTTTTTCCCATTAATCCGGCGACGGCAGTGGTTACCTCCTGACCGGACAGGGTAACTCCTTCTTCCACAATCCCATTGTCTGCACACATAATAACAATAGCCTTCTTATCAATGTTGATTTTATCCGTACCAAGAATTGCGCCTAGCTGTGCCGTGAGAATTTCAAATCTTCCCATACTGTCAATAGGCTTTGCAACAGAATCCCAGTTTTCCAAGACTTTTTTTCTCATCTCTTCACTGGGCGGCGTAATAACAATCTGTTCTAATGTTTCTTTTGTCAATTTAGTCCAAATGGGCTTCTCTAAGGATTTCATAAATTACCTCCATGTCTAAGTAGTTTCTTAAAGTTTCTGCTAATTTGTCGTACTGTTTTTCTTTATAAGTTTGATAATCTTCAAAAACACCCTCTTTTATTTTGATACCTTTCTTTTTGGCCAAAGCCTGTATGATTCCATGCACTATATTTCCTTGATCAAACAGACCATGGATATAAGAGCCATATACATTTTTATGATGGGCAGATATCACTGCTTTATTTTCTATTCCGCTGACACGGCTATCTTCTATTCCATCCTGATATACAGTCTGTCCCATATGAATTTCATATCCTTTAAAATTGCATCCTGATATTCCGCTGAAAATCCCATCCAACTTTTCTATTACCCCTGCTATTTGGCAGCGTTTTTTCTGCTTTTGTAGGACGGTAGTAACCGGCAGCAATGCCATCCCTCTAATACTCCCCCCCTCTTCTGCATTATAGGGGTCATCTATTCTGCACCCTAACATCTGATAACCACCACAGATACCAAACACCGGGATATCGTCTGAAAGCTGTTTTATGGCAGCTTCCAGTCCATTCTGCCGCATCCATTTTAAATCCCCCATGGTGTTCTTGCTTCCTGGGAGGAAAATCAAGTCAGGATGACCAAGTTCCCTGACGGAAGTCACATAACGCACCGTAACTTCCGGAATCTGCTCAAACACATTAAAATCCGTAAAATTCGAGATTCTTGGATATCGAATAACAGCAATATCTATTAAACCTTCTTGTTTTTTATTAAATCTCTCCGTTAAGCTGTCCTCGTCTTCAAGAGCCACTTCCATGTAAGGAACGACGCCTACTACCGGTACCTGTCCCTTTTTTTCCAGAAATTTTATACCTGGGTCCAGGATAGACTTGTCTCCACGGAATTTATTGATGATTAATCCTTTTACCCTTTCTTTTTCTTCTTCTATTAGTAGCATCAGCGTTCCTAATAACTGTGCAAAAACGCCTCCACGATCAATGTCTCCCATCAAAAGCACAGGGGCATCTACCATTTCAGCAAGACCCATATTGACAATATCATTCTGTTTTAAGTTGATTTCTGCCGGGCTTCCTGCTCCTTCTATCACAATAATGTCTGCAAATTCCTCCAACTGGCGAAAAGCCTTTTTTATCTTAGGAATCAACTCCTTTTTATAGGCAAAATACTCTTTTGCCCCCATATTCCCAAGAACTTCGCCATTTACAATGACCTGAGAACCGGTATGATTCGTAGGTTTTAATAAAATAGGATTCATGCAGACCATGGGCGTAATCCCTGCGGCTTCCGCCTGCATGGCCTGGGCTCTCCCCATTTCCAACCCTTCCGTTGTAACAAACGAATTAAGGGCCATATTCTGTGATTTAAAAGGAGCTACACGGTAACCGTCCTGTTTAAAAATTCTACATAACCCTGCCACCAGAAGACTTTTCCCTGCATTGGACATGGTTCCCTGCACCATTATTACTTTTGCCATATATTCTTCAAACCTTTCTCTGCTTTATACTTTCAATTTCTTTTCCTCACTGCCTTGCATAATCTAATAATTTTTATTTTGTAAGCACTAAGCCCAATGTTTCCTTGCAACAATCATTTTTTTCACAATACTAAGAAAACCCTTTCCAATTGATGGTAAAGGGTTTGTACGCATAGTATATTTGCCGGATTCTATATTCTCACATGAAGAAATATAATCCTACAATCATACCGTACAAAGCCAGTTACTCGTGGCTTGAAACAAACGTTTCTGTACGCCAATCAGGCAGGTCTCCCGACTTAAAGATCATTGCATCGGCCATCTTCCCAGTTTCCCAGTGACATATCGGCCTCAGCTCCCTAATTACGGTGACGAGTTCGTACAGGATTTGCACCTGTTTCCCTTTTCACCGAAGCCAACCATAATACATGATCGCTTCGACACCTGATTGCTCTATATTTAATTACGTTTACTTTAACATATCTCTACATACTGTTCAATCATTTATTCTAAAATTGAATAATTTAATATGATCAACCTGTCACCATTTCTCTTTATTCGACATAATATAAAGTAACTACTTATAAAGAGGAGGTGTATTATGGCTACTTTATTTAAACTTGCTATTGCTGCGCAGACTACAACAACAGTTACAACAAATCCTGCTGTGGAAAGATATTTTTATACTTTAAACCCAGCACATATTGATCAAGGTGTCTTGACAATTCCAGCTAATGCTTTTGTTGATGACGAAGACGCCCCTGTAACTGAAATTACTTTAGCTACAGATGATAATGGTTACTATTTACTGTTCATTAATGGTGTATTACAACAGGAAGACTTATACACCGTTGCAGCTGATGAGGTAGTAATCACAGAAGCAGACACTATTCCAGAGGGTGCAGTAATTACTTTAGTCGTTACTAACTTTGTACCAGATGCAGATTCTCAAACTACAGTGAATGCTTAATCCAATAAAAGGATGGGCCATCGTGCACATCCTTTTATTGTAAGTGTAACTTGCCAGATTATCTGTGAATAAAATATAAAAAACTGTTGAAAATTTTTAATTGGAGTGAGAGTGATGTCAAGCATAAACTTATCCCAAATAGAATGTTACCTGACTGATAGATATGGAAATATCTTAGATCCATATACCCCCGGCTCAATTAGTTATTCCGATGTCACACGTTTTCTCAAAACCGGCAGTCAACGGGTTCGAATGCCCTCGGGAAAATATGTGCGTATGTATCAATTTGTCGTATACATCCAAGGCTATCTTTCTCTTTTTATGGAGGGCAATCGAATATCTCCCCCTATCCCCTTTAGAGTATATAAGAGTTTTTATCTGGATGTCCCCAGGAGAACTGTTTTATCGTTTAAGACATGCCTTTTTAAATGTAATATCCATTCCATTAATACTACGAATGATTCACTTAATATAAATATCCATGTGAGAATGAATACTACGGCTTATCCAAAAAATCAGCAGAACAATGTTGGCTGTCTGCGCTTTTTTACAACTGAAATCAATATTACATACAAATATAAAGAAAACCTCCTAAAAGCTGAAGTATATCAGTATAATGCTTTATCTGATGGAGATAAAAATACCTATTATGATACGGATGAATTAACCGAATACGGTAACAAAGGTATCCTTGATCCTGAAACAGTTTCTTTTTTTTCTTTATACATTAACGGGGTTGTACAGCCTGGTGTAAATTATGAAATAAAAGAAGGAGAGCTTACATTGAAAACAGATGCCCCTATAGAAGATACGCCTGTACTGATTAGATTTGTTACTTTCAAAGATACGAGTGGATCGGTTCTTCCGGCAGAGGTATCCTATTATTATGCAATCTCTGATGGAGAAAAGACAGAATATAGGAACGGCGATGCAATATATAGTGACAAAGGTATTCTCGATCCCGAGGAGGTATCCTTTATTAATTTATATATCAATGGCGTATTGCAGCCATCAGTGAATTATACAGTAGAAGAAAATCTACTCTCTTTGCTCACCTCAGATGTTCCTCCCCAAGGAGTGCCAATAGCCTTGGAGTTCATAACGATTAAAAGACTTAACGGGCAAGTGATTAAAGCAAAAACTTATACATTTAATGCTCTTGCCCATGAAAACAATATATATACCAATGAAGATGAACTAACCATATATGGAAACCAAGGCATACTTGATCCTACAAATACTTCCTATAATAACCTGTTTATAAATGTTGTGCTCCAGCCCTCAGTCAATTATTCAGTACAAAAAGGCTTACTTACTTTAAATACCGATAATCTGCCTTTAAAAGATTCTCCTATTGCTTTACAATTTGTCACTATTACTTCTTAATACTAATTCCAACCTTTAAATACCGTACTCCAATGCCTTAGTTGATCTGTTACACTTTATCTTATCCAAAACGAAATTCATCAAATTATTGCATAACCCATTTTACTTGATTTCTATAAGATAATACCAATATCCCTATGTATAAAAACTCTGATTGAGCTGCATAATACTGTTATTGAAAATAAAGGTTTTCTAATTATTAAAGCTGGAAGCAAAAGATAATAGGTAATATAAACTGAGGTGAATACGGATGGATTTTACAGCGAAAATAAGAAATAATACCAATGCATTGCATTTAGCATCTGAAAAAAGTGGGTTTATTAAGAGATTGATTGAAGGTAATGCAAGTAAAGAAGGATATATAGAATATATATTTAACTTACATGCTATGTATCAAGCTATAGAAGGTTCTCTTGATCAACATTTAAATCATGAAGGGATCAAACTCTTTGCTACCAAAGAATTGTATAGATCCGAATTAATAAAAAAGGACTTAGAAGTCCTGGCTGGAGAAAAATTATCTGAAATGAAATTGTTGCCTTCTACGGAAGCATGTATAGCAAGAATACATGAAATAGATAGAGAACATCCAGAGTTAATCGCAGCTTATGCTTATGTTAGATTCATTGCGGATTTATTTGGAGGAAAGATATTCCCGGAAATACTAACTAAAAAATATGATATCCCTGCAAATGCACTAAACTATTATATACAGCCTGACATTGGAAACATCAGAGATTATGTAATGGAATACCATAAAAACTTCGAGAAATTAAATTTATCTGAGGATATGCAAAATTTATTTGCTATAGAAATAAGCAATGTTTATATTTATAATATAGGTATTTCAAATGAGTTGGATGCAAAACTATATGCTTCTAAATAAACATACTGTAAAATTGTGAAAAAAGGATTTTCTTAACAAGAATGATTTTGCAAAAACAGCCTGATTCCTTTGTTCTTTAGAACAAAGGGCTCAGGCTTTAATTATTTATAAAAGTCCCTCCATGATAACAATAATAAGTTTTTGCCTTAAGTGACAGTAATTTTTCCATAGATTTTGTGGCTTGTTCAAGGTCCAGCGTAAACTGTGGATTTGCGATAACAGGCTTACCATCCTCAAGAGCAATCGCATCGCCAGTAATAATAAGGGAATCTCTTTCTAAAAGCAGTGAAATATGGCCCGGAGTATGCCCAGGGGTTGCCAAAACTCTACATCCCCCACACCATTCCATATATTCTCCATCATGCAAAAAAACGTCTACCTCAACCGGCTCAACCTGACGCAACATATTACAAAATGCCTTGCCAAAATCCTGCTGCTCGGGCGGAAGTATTTTCTGCATTTCTTCTGCTTGTCGCAGACGAAGAGGTTTTTCCTGGGCAGAAATGAATGGTGCTTCCATAGCAGAAGCGTATATTTTCATATCAGGATTTATCCTTTTAAGGGCTGCCGCCGCCCCCATATGGTCGTGATCATGATGAGTCAATACAAGTCCAGTTAACTGTTGTATCGACACTCCAACTCTTTGCAGTTCCTTTTCGAGGAGAGGAAGTGAACCGATAAAACCACAATCAACAAGAATAATGTTTTGCTTGTCCCAGAGTAAGATTGGGTACACTGTATTTTCTATATTGCCAAAAGGCATGGTTATGGATAAACTTAAAATCTTATATTCCATATGAATTACTCTCCTTTACTTCTGATAGGCATTATAAAAATTTATTTTATCAGGGAGTTATCTTCTATTCAATTATTTTTCTTATTTCTGCTCATAAATTTTTTCTTTTCCCCAAAAATACTCTTTTTGTTTTAATCATATTCATGTCGCAGTTCTCATTTATATTATGTTTTTAATAAATTCTTCTGCATTTTTGAAATCTTTAGTATTAGGATGGCCCTGTGAGAATTTCCCAAAGATATCAAAAATCTTATTATTGCTAAAATCTCTTGCTGTAAAACTTCCCTTACAGGCGAAGTTACCCTTAATGATTGCTTCCTTTGATTCTAATAATCTTACTAATTTATGATTGTAAAATTTCATTCCAACGCCACTGGTAGAAAATACGAAAACGTTTTTATCTTTTACATCCAAATCTTCAACTAGTTTAAATAGTTTTGGTGATAAACTTTCTTTGTATATCCCGGAACCAAATCCTATAAGATCATAGCCATCGATGCTGACATCGTCCGTATTTTTTATATTAATTAACTCACAGCCCAGTTTTTCAGCAAATAGCTGTGCAATCTTTTCAGTATTTTTTCTATAGGTAGAATAATAAATGATCAAGGATTTCATAGAGCATTACCTTTCTGAATTTTTTAGTTAAATTATACCATAAATATTTCTTATTATGTTTACTTGTAACCTATTCTATGTAATAAAAATAGCCTGATTCCTTTGTTCTATAGTTCAAAGAAATCAGGCTTCCCTATTTCTGATGACATGATTAAGTATTGTTCATTCCTATGAATAATACCTGCTGCTATACTTTAAATCTAGCTACCATGGTACTTAATCTCTCAGCCATTTCCGCTTGAGACTGAGCCGTCCTTGCTACTTCTTCCAAAGCTTTAGTTGATTCTAACGAACTGCCGCTGATCTCTTGCGCAGATGCAGTGGCTTCTTCTACAGTAGCGGAAACTCCGCCTATCGCATCGTTAATCTCTTCGACAGAATTCAAAATCTGATAAGCAGCTGCTGCAAAATCGTTGGTTAAACTTTTTACAAAACGGGCATCTTCGGCATACTGTTCTCCTGTTTTCTCCAACATATCGTAATCAGGTGCAACCTTCTCATCGATAAATTTCAATATCTCCTCAGCATTGGCTATAAGCTTTTCAACAGTGCCATAAACCTGGCGAATGACCTGATGAATCTCTGCTGCTGTATTCGCCGAGTGTTCTGCTAATTTACGCACTTCTTCGGCAACAACTGCAAAACCACGACCTTGCTCCCCTGCACGAGCCGCTTCGATAGCAGCATTTAATGCCAGTAGATTGGTTTGTTCAGCTATCTCTGAAATGACATCCGCCATTTTGGTTATTTCCTCTACAATCCCAACCTCTTCAATCGCCAATTTAATTTCCTTTTGCTTAAGATTATAGATGTCGTTGGCTGTTTGCTTGGAAAGACGAGCGGTATCTTTCATTTCTTCCGCCCTGTTTTTGATTTTATTTACCTTTTCTTCACCATCTATCGCCTTTCTTTCCAGCAACTGTACTCTGTTGTTGATTTCTAATCCACCTTTTGCAATTTCTTCTATGGAGAAGCTGATTTCTTCCATCCCTTCAGCAATTTGTTGAATAGAAGTAGCAATACTTTCCCCCTGAGCAGTAACTTCCTCCGCTGAAGCAGCTAGTTCTTCACTTGCTGAACTGCTTTCCTCTGCTGAAACGGATACTTCTTTAAGCATAGCATGAATTTTCTCATTCATTGAAGCAAAAGCACCTGCTAACATTCCCATTTCGTCTTTACGACGCAGGATATTCTCTGGCACATCATAAGTAAAATCCCCTTCAGCCATACGATTGGCATATTCTACCAGAGTTTTGATCGGTTTAGTAATCATTCTATTTAAAAGTATAATCAACCCTAAACACACCAGACATGCAATGACTAATGATAAGATACCAAAATTTCTGGTTCTGTTAAATTTCTCTTTGTTAGCAGACATTATATCAATAGCAATTTGGTTATTCAATTCTTTCATATGAGCCAAAATACCAGAAATTTCTTCTCCCAATTCCCTTACATGTTTATCATTAATCTCGGCAGCTAATTTGAAGTCACCACTTTTTGCAGCATTTATTACCTTTTCTTTGACAATCTCATAGTCAGTGTTAGTGGTTTTTAGCCTGTCTAAAAGTTCTATTTCTTCCGGTAAAAGATCTTTACTTTCATAATCTTTGATTAAAAGTTCATTTGCCGTCATTAATCTATTCAACTCTTCCAGTGATGCCTCTATAACAGCCGGGTTATGCAAAGCTTCTGTTTTATATAAAATCCTCTGGATTTCTGTTACCGCTTTCTCCTGGTTTACCTGTATCTCGCCCAATATCAGGTTGGAAAGAAAGTTATCATTATAGAAGGTCTCTAAACTGTTCTGAAGATTCTTAGCCGTGTACCGTCCGTTAATATTGATTAAAATTGTGATGATTAAAATAAAAGCAAATACTACTAAAAGTTTGGTTTTGGTTTTAAGATTGTTAATAAAGTTCATTGTTCATCTCCTTATACTTAGTTTAAATAGCTGTATTTTGCATAAATCTTGTTAAAGACAACAAAAACTCTTGCTAAATTGATTTTAATAATTATTCTCATTAAATTATAAGTCATTTTCGACTTTTCGACAACATTCTTTTCTTATTTTACATTTTATAACATTATTGATTTGTAATTTGATTTTGATGTTGTACAATTTAAAAAGGAGTGCCCCTCTTTTAAGCGTATTGTCCCCCTTATTTTGGACAAAAACTCACTAATGCTTAATATATCTTAGAATTTCATATTAATTTTTCTTCACCCTAATTTGATTCTACAGAAATATTTATCTTCATCAAGGATAAAGGG
>JAAYPH010000225.1 GCA_012519955.1 Candidatus Epulonipiscium sp. | reverse complement strand
TATACTTGTCATACGGAAATGCTTCCTTTCAATGTGTATTTTTGTTGTGGTGACTTAAATATAACACAAAGAGAGCATTTCCGTTTTATTTTATTTTGTTTTGTAACACATGTATTGTAATCCTACAACACTCTTTTTTTACATAAATTTGAGTTGTATTGACAAAATTCGTATATTTTTTTATAATTGTAGAGATAGAGTATATTGTAGCCTTGTTGTAGACCTCGTCCAGTAGGGATGGGGTATTTATTTTGAGGGGAGACTATTTATGGGGAAAAAGCTGGCGTTTGTATTTGTATTAATTTCAATCATACTTGTTTCTATATATTCATATAGATTAAAGAATGATGCCGTTTCTAAACATGCGTTTAATGAAACAGAGCAAAATGTTGAAATATCCAATACCGAGGGAGGAGAAGAAATGGATACATCTCCGATAGACGGTCGTTTGGTGGAATACGATGAGAACATTCAGGAAGAAATAGATATTGACTTAATTTTTGAAGAATTAGAAAGTAAAAAAACGGATCAATTAATCCTGGTTAATAAATGGAATACGCTAAGTGAGAATTATGAACCTTCCACTTTAATCAATATTGTAAAGGACATCCCCTCATCTAAAAGCGAGCTATTGCTGCAAGAATCTGCATATCAAGCAGTAAAAGAGTTGTTTGATGCAGCTAATAGTGAAGGCTTGACAGGACTTAGAGCTGTTAGTGGATATAGACCTTATAGTTATCAAAACCAATTATATAATGCAAAGGTGAACTCCTTTTCTAATCAATACGATTTAGAAACTGCACGAATGAAAGCTTCGGAAGTGGTGGCTATTCCGGGAACCAGCGAGCATCAGACAGGTCTTGCCCTTGATATGTCTTCTTTGGAGCTTCTAAGAACGGCAGATCCTTTGGTAGAAGAATTTAAAAACACACCAGAGGGACAATGGCTATATAATAATAGTTGGAAGTATGGGTTTGTATTAAGATATCTACCAGAGAAAAAAGACATTACAGGGATTATTTCAGAGCCCTGGCATTTTCGATATGTAGGTATGCCTCATGCAGAATATATGACAAAACACAGATTAAGTCTCGAAGAATATATTAATGATATAAAAGAAGAAAAAATGATTATATTTGAGGACTTTAATGGAAATAAATATCAAATATACTATGTTCAAAAGGAAAATCATGATATACTACTAAGTGATTTATTTAATGCAGAAAATCTCGTAAATGTCTCAGAAATAGGTCAAGACGAATATATTATTACACAAAAGATTGATTAAAATAAACGAGTGAAAAGATATTAAGGAGGCAATGGGATGAAATTTTTAGGTTTAAATGAAATCAGAGAAAAGTATTTATCTTTTTTTGAAGAAAAAGGTCATTTGAGAATGGGAAGTTTTTCTCTTGTACCTCAAAATGATAAAAGTTTGCTTTTAATTAATGCAGGAATGGCACCCCTAAAACCTTATTTTACTGGACAGGAAAAACCTCCAAGAACACGTGTAACAACTTGTCAAAAATGTATTCGTACAGGAGATATCGAGAACGTTGGAAAAACCTCCAGACATGGTACTTTTTTTGAAATGCTCGGGAATTTTTCCTTTGGAGATTATTTTAAAGAAGAAGTGATTCCATGGGCATGGGAGTTTGTAACAGAAGTGTTGGAAATTCCAGTGGAAAGGCTGTATGTGTCTGTTTATAAAGAAGATGATGAGGCTTATAAAATATGGAATGAAAAAGTAGGCGTTAGCTCTGACCGCATTGTACGACTGGGCAAAGAGGACAACTTCTGGGAAATAGGAGTAGGTCCTTGCGGTCCATGTTCAGAAATTTATTTTGACCGTGGAGAAGAGTACGGCTGCGGCAGTCCTGATTGTGCGCCAGGTTGTGACTGTGATAGATTTGTAGAATTCTGGAATCTAGTATTTACTCAATTTGATAAAGACGAGGCAGGAAATTACAATCCTCTGCCCAACCCTAATATTGATACCGGTGCCGGTCTTGAAAGAGTTGCTTGTATCATGCAAAATGTGACCTCCATTTTTGATGTGGATACGGTTAAAGCAATTCGTGATCATGTATGTGATATTGCAAAAGTAGAATATCTCAAAGAATTTAAAAAAGACGTATCCATTCGTGTCATCACAGACCATATGAGAGCAGTTACATTTATGGCATCCGATGGTATTCTTCCATCTAATGAAGGAAGAGGATATGTATTTAGAAGGCTTCTTAGAAGAGCAGTGCGTCATGGAAAATTATTAGGGATTAACAGATTATTTTTAGCGGATCTTGCTGCTACGGTGATAGAAACTTCTAAAAATGCATACCCAGAATTAGAAGAAAAGAAAGACTACATTTTAAAGGTACTTTCTGTGGAAGAACAAAGATTTAATGAGACCATTGACCAAGGATTAGAAATTCTGAAAAATTATATTGATGAATTAAAGGCTACTAATCAAACTGTTTTAAGTGGGGAAAAATGTTTCAAACTTTATGACACTTATGGATTCCCTATCGATTTGACAAAAGAAATATTAGCGGAAGAAGGATTTACTTTAGATGAAGAGTCCTTTATGAATGAAATGGAAGCTCAAAGAGAAAGGGCCAGAGCTGCCAGAGAAGAAACGACTTATATGGGTTCAGAAGAAAGCATCTATACTCAGCTCAATAAGGACTGGACAACTCAATTTGAAGGCTATAATACTCTTGTTGTATCCGATGCAGTGATACGAGCGATCATTATCAATAATGATTTTGTCAATACTGCTCAAACCAATCAAGAAGTATCTATTGTCGTTGACAGAACGCCTTTTTATGCTGAAAGCGGCGGACAAGTGGGAGACAAAGGTATTATAAAGACAGATAATGGAACTGTAGAAATTACAGACTGTGTAAAGGTTATCGGTAATAATTTTGCCCACATAGGAAAAGTAATCAATGGAACAATCTCTGTAGAAGAGAAAGCATATTTAGAAGTCAATAAAACAAATAGAATGGCAACTGCGAGAAATCACAGTGCAACCCATTTGCTTCAAAAGGCTTTAAGAGACATTGTTGGAAATCATGTAGAACAGGCAGGTTCCCATGTATCCCCGGAAAGACTTCGATTTGACTTTGTTCATTTTGCTCCTCTTTCACAGGAAGAAATCCAAAAGATCGAACAAGAAGTCAATGAAAATGTATTTGAAAATCTCCCAATTAATATTTGTGAGACCGATATTGAAGAAGCGCGAAAAATGGGAGCAATGGCGTTATTTGGTGAAAAATACGGCAAAACTGTTCGCGTGGTGAATATGGGTGATCACAGTATAGAATTATGTGGAGGAACTCACCTAAGCAATACTGCGGGAATAGGTACTTTTAAGATTATTTCTGAATCAGGGGTTGCAGCAGGCATTAGAAGAATTGAAGCTTTAACAGGACAAGCGGCATTAGATTATTATAGACAGCAAGAAAGATATGTAAAAGAAGCAGCAGCAGTATTGAAGACCACACCGGATGGAATTTTAAAACGAATAGAATCTTTAATGACTGAAGCTAAAGAAAACCAAAAGGAAATTGAAAAACTCAGAGCAAAAATGGCAGGAGAAGCAGTACAGGATGTATTATCAGGAAAGATCGATGTAAACGGAGTAAGTCTGTTAACTGCTAGATTTGATGAATTAGACATGAACGGCCTAAGAAATATGGGAGACAATTTAAAGAATAAGATAGGTTCTGGCGTTATTGTGTTAGCTACCGGAAAAGACAATAAGGTTAATTTTGTTGTAATGGCAACCGATGATGCAGTTAAAAAAGGTGCCCATGCAGGAAACTTAATCCGAGAAATTGCAAAAGTAGCTGGAGGTAGTGGCGGAGGACGTCCGAACATGGCTCAAGCCGGAGGAAAAGAAGTAGCTAAGATTGATGAAGCTCTTGCAAAAGCAGTTGAAATTTTAAAGACTCAAATTCAGTAAAACAGGTACATTTGTATTGATGTTTGTTACAAAAAAGTATGAAAACGTTCCAATGGGGGAACATGCATAAACATAATTTATGTGTGTTCCCTCTTGTCTTTTTTCCAAAATGCATAATCTTTTATTTTATTCAAGGAGGGGAAATATGAAATTCGATAAAGCGAGTACAGGACATACAGGATTAGACAAAGCAATCAATTATCTGCGAATAGGAGACAATGTTGTATGGCAAGTGAATTATTTAGAAGATTATATAAATTATGCTCGAACTTTCGTAAAGTCAAGTTTAGAAGATAATAAAAAAGTAATCTATATGCGTTTTGCAGCGCACCCTCCCATATTAGAGGATCAAAACCAAATAAAAACCTATGTATTGGATCCATCCATTGGCTTTGAATCTTTTACAACAGAGGTTCATCGTATTATTACAAAAGAAGGACTTGAAGCTTTTTATGTATTTGACTGTTTATCTAATCTTTTAGAAGCCTGGGCGACTGATCTTATGATTGGAAATTTCTTTCAGGTTATATGTCCCTACTTGTTTGAAATGGAGACTATTGCGTATTTTGCTATTATACGCGGCAGCCATTCTTTTGATACGGTTGCTAGAATAAGAGAAACCACACAGCTCTTATTAGATTTATATAATATTAAGGGAAAACGCTATATTCATCCGTTAAAAGTATGGAACAGGTATTCATCTACAATGTTTCTTCCTCATGTTGAGCGAAACGAAGAAATGATTCCTGTAACCAGCAGTGCTGAAGTTGCAATGCTTTTTAGCTATTTACCAAAACAAGGATTCGGAAATGTTAAGAGACATTTAGATTACTGGGATAAGCTGTTCATGGATGCAGAGCAGCTGCTAGATCATAAGGACAGTCTCTCTGAAGAAGGTAAACTTCAGACACAAAAAATGATAGAGCAGCTCTGTAAGCTTATGCTGAGCAAAGAGAAAAAAGTGTTGGAATTGTCTACAAAGTATTTTACCTTAGAAGATATTCTCTCAATCAAATCAAGACTTATTGGTTCTGGGTTAATTGGAGGAAAAGCAGTCGGGATGCTTTTGGCAAGAAAGATATTGCAGAATGACAAGAAGTTAAATTGGGATGCTCACCTAGAGCCCCATGACTCTTTTTATATTGGTTCCGATGTCTTCTATACTTATTTAGTACAAAATGGCTGGTGGAGTCTAAGGGTTGAGCAAAAAAGTAAAGAAGGTTACTTTAAAGCTGCGGAAATTCTTCGAGAAAAGATGAGGAATGGAAAATTTACTGAGTCAATTAAAGAACAATTTTTACAGATGCTAGAATACTTTGGACAGTCGCCAATTATTGTCCGTTCCAGCAGTCTCTTAGAAGATGGTTTTGGCAATGCATTTGCAGGAAAGTATGAAAGTGTTTTTTGCGTGAATCAAGGCTCACCTAGCGAAAGATATGAACAATTTGAAGAAGCCTTAAGAACTGTTTATTCCATCTCATTAAATAAAGATGCCCTGGAATATCGTATGAAAAGAGGATTAGACCAGGCCGATGAGCAAATGGCAATTTTAGTACAGCGGGTTTCGGGAGACTATCATAAGAAATATTTCTTTCCTTTCCTTGGGGGCGTTGGATTTTCTTATAACAGTTATGTTTGGAAAGAAGATCTTGATCCAAAGGCAGGAATGATAAGATTAGTATTGGGACTTGGAACTTCTGCAGTAAATAGGGTTGAAGGAGATTATCCCAGAGTAGCTGCATTAGACCAGCCTATGATTCAGCCTATAGGAAATATGGAGGATATTAAAAAATATTCCCAGCATAAAGTGGATGTACTGAACTTAGAAAATAATAAGCTTGAAAGAATATCTTTAAATAAGCTTATGTGGGAAAAAACAGGTATAAAAATGGATTTAATCGGAATTTTGGATTATGAAACCAATCGAAAAATCAAGGAATACAATATTAAGGAACAGGAAGCATGGATCTTAACATACGAAAAACTTTTTAAAGACACAGAGTTTATTCCTACAATAAAAAATATGCTTAAAACTTTAGAAACTGCCTATAACTATCCTGTAGACATCGAATTTACAGTGAATTATATATCTGATGATAGTTTAAAAATTAATTTGGTTCAATGCAGACCGCTGCAAACTAAAGGAGCGGGAGGGCAGGTTGATATTCCTGAAGACATAGACGAAAAATCTCTTCTATTTGCAACAAAAGGACATTTTATGGGTGGCAGTATTAATCAAAGCATTAAAAGGATTATTTATGTTGATCCAAAAGGGTACAGCAATCTTTCATCCCAGGATAAATATGCTTTAGCCAGATTAATAGGACTGCTCAACAAGAAGATTGCAAATAAACAAGAAGTTCCAACCATGCTTGTTGCTCCGGGCAGAGTTGGAAGCAGTACACCTTCTTTAGGCCTTCCAGTAACTTTCTCTGAAATTAGTAACATAAGCATTATATGTGAAACGGCTTATGAGATTATGGGTATGGTGCCGGACCTATCTTTTGGCAGTCACTTTTTTCAGGACCTCGTTGAAGAAGATATTTTCTATGTGGCAATATTTCCAAATAGTAAAGAAACCATCTTTAATGTTGATTTATTCGAAAACTCTATTAGCAGCTTAAAAGAGATTTTGCCTAAAGAAATTAAATTTGAAAGTGTTTTAAAGGTTATAGATACCCAATCTCAGGTTCAAATTAAAGCTGATCTGAAAAGTCAACAACTTAAATGCTATAAAATATCGTGATTTTATGATATAATTAAACGAATATCGCAATAAAACGAATAATATAAATATATTGTCTAAAAACAGCCTAAGAAGGTGTACAAATGAAAAAATTGCTTCTGGTCCTTAATGTTTTATTTATCTTCTTATTTATTTCTTGTTCCCCTGAAAGACAAGATGCCAGAATAGAAACTTGGGTAATAGATGAACAGGAAGAGCCAAAAGAACAAATTGTTGAAGTGGCGAAACCCCGAGTTTATACTGCAAGAATGAGAGTAGTTGGCGATATTATGATGCATAAATGGCAGCTTTGGGAGGGCCATGATCCATCAAGCAACTCCTATAATTTCGACAGACAATTTGAATTGATTCAATCCGAATTACAGGCTGCAGATATCACTATAGGAAATCTGGAAACAACTTTTGGAGGAGAAGAAAGAGGTTATAGCGGTTATCCTAGATTTAATACGCCTGATTCTTTGGCATCAACTTTAAAAGCTGCAGGATTCGATCTTTTGACAACAGCCAATAATCATTCCATGGACAGCAATGCCCCAGGCGCCCTTCGAACCTTGGAGGTTTTAGATGAATTAGGAATAGAGCATATAGGCACATATAAAAGCGAAGAGGAAAGTGAAAACATACAGCTTAGAATGGTCAACGGAATTTCCTTTGTCTTTTTATCCTATACCTATGGCACCAATGGAATCCCTGTCCCTAAAGATTTGCCCTATCTGGTAAATTTAATCAATATCGAAAAAATGAAAGAAGATATCAAAAAAGCAGAAGAATTATCTCCAGATTTTATTGTTGTTAATCTCCATTTTGGAGAGGAATATCAAAGATATCCTAATGAAAAACAGAAAGAGTTGGTAGATGAATTATTTAATGCTGGGGCAGATATTATTCTTGGAGGCCATCCTCATGTTATTCAACCGATGGAAGTGAGAAAAATTATACGCGGGGATGGTACGGAAGAAACGGGATTTGTCATTTATTCTCTAGGAAATTTTATTTCCTCTCAAAGAACACCTCTGGATCCTCCAAGGGATGCAGGAATAATTTTAAACTTAGACTTCGAAAAAATTGATAACGAAAAAGCCGTTTTAAAAGGTATATCCTTTATGCCTACATGGGTACAGTTCAGTAATATCAATGGTAAAAGAGTTATTCGTGTGATCGGAAATAATTTATCAGATGAAGAATTAAAAACATATTTATCAGAAAAGGAAGTCAATAGACTGCAAACTACCAAACAAAACACCATAAAACATCTTCTAGGGGATCGAGAAGTGAAAGAAGAAAATGGTTTTTATATTTATAAGATAGAATAAATGAAGGCGCGTATTCTATGTTTTTATCACATAGAATACACGCCTTTACATTTTTTATATTCATTTTAGTAAACACTATAGAGCAGTTCACCGTAGGTTGGGAAAGCCCAATATTTTTTGCCTACTTTGGTTTCAAGATTATCGATTACGCTTCGAAGCTCCTGCATAGCAATGAATACTACTTCTCGGTAATACTTTGCTGTATCTAAGAGAGTCTCTTGATTTTTAGCTTCAAGGATTGAGTTATCCAGCTTTTCGACATTTCTATATAGGCATGCACCTAAATCGGATATTGATTCAATTAAGGTTTCTTC
The DNA here is from genome assembly GCA_012519955.1 of Candidatus Epulonipiscium sp. GTDB lineage: Bacteria > Bacillota > Clostridia > Lachnospirales > Defluviitaleaceae > Defluviitalea > Defluviitalea saccharophila. The sequence goes on along the minus strand of JAAYPH010000225.1, from coordinate 20,311 downwards.
CAATTTACAATTAAAATCTTTACCAATAGATTTTTTATTAAGAGCAACTTCACTTAAATCTTTTAGATAGCTGATCACAGAAGGAATAATTCCTCTCTTCGTCATATCAAGTAAGGTAAGCGCTTCAATGTGCAGTACTTTGATATATTCTTCTAACATGATATGATATCTTGAATTAATTTCTGCTTCAGAGAAAATATTGTGTTTAGTAAATAATTTTACATTTTTCTCAGCTATAAAATATGGAAGAGCCTCAACTGTGGACTTAAGATTTAAAAGTCCTCGTTTTTCGGATTCTTTAACCCATTCATCGGAGTAATTGTTGCCATTAAATATAATTCTCTTATGGTTTCTGATGGTTTCTTTGACGATTGAAGTTAATTCTGCTTTAAAATCAGAAGCCTTTTCAAGTCTATCCGCAAACTGAGACAGGCTTTCTGCAACGATTGTATTAAGAACAACATTAGGATCAGAGATAGAGGAACTTGAACCAAGCATTCTAAATTCAAATTTATTACCTGTGAAGGCAAATGGAGAAGTTCTGTTTCTGTCGGTAGTATCCTTAGGGAAATGGGGCAGTACAGTTGCTCCGATTTCCATTTGACATTTTTCCTTTTGATTGTAGCAGGTATCATTTTCAATGGATTCTATAATTTCTGTCAGTTCATCTCCAAGGAAAATGGAAATAATAGCAGGAGGTGCTTCGTTAGCTCCCAATCTATGATCATTACCTGCACTTGCTACGGATATACGGAGTAAATCCTGATATTCATCAACTGCTTTGATCACAGCGGATAAGAATAATAAAAATTGCGCATTTTCATAAGGTGTTTCACCTGGTTCTAAAAGATTTACACCAGTATTGGTTGAAATAGACCAGTTATTATGTTTTCCGCTTCCATTAACCCCTGCAAAAGGTTTTTCATGCAGCAGACAAACAAGATTGTGTTTATTTGCAATCTTTTTCATAAGTTCCATGATCAATTGGCTATGGTCTGCTGCAACATTAACTGTTGAAAATATTGGAGCTATCTCATGTTGGGCAGGAGCTACCTCATTGTGTTTCGTTTTAGCAAGCACACCTAGTTTCCAAAGTTCTTCATCTAATTCTTTCATGAAGGCGGAAACTCTTGGCTTAATAGAAGCAAAATAATGATCTTCTAATTCCTGACCTTTTGGAGGTCTTGCGCCAAACAAAGTTCTGCCGCAATAAATTAAATCAGGACGTTTTTCATATAATTCTTTATCTATTAAGAAGTACTCCTGTTCCGGACCTACAGTTGCTATAACTCTTTTTACATCTTTATTTCCAAAGAGTCTTAAAATTCTTTTAGCTTCTTTATTAATGACTTCCATTGAACGGAGCAGAGGAGTTTTCTTGTCAAGAGCTTCTCCGCTGTATGAACAGAAAGCAGTTGGGATATAAAGGGTGTTATCCTTTACAAACGCATATGAAGTAGGATCCCAGGCAGTATATCCACGGGCTTCAAAAGTTGATCGAATTCCTCCGCTTGGAAAGCTTGAAGCATCAGGTTCTCCTCGTACAAGTTCTTTGCCTGAAAACTCCATGATGATATTATCATCGCCAGAAGGAGAAATAAAACTGTCATGTTTTTCTGCTGTTACACCTGTCATCGGTTGGAACCAATGAGTAAAATGTGTAGCTCCTTTTTCAATTGCCCATTCTTTCATGGCACTGGCCACAACATTTGCTACATCTAAATTCAAATGCTTTTGTTCTGCAATTGTTCTTTTGAGTGCTTTATATACATCTTTAGGTAATCTTTGTCTCATTACCTTATCATTAAAAACCATGCTTCCAAATAAATTTGGGATATCCATAATCATTCCTCCTTATAAAAGTTCTATTCCTGCTTCTTTACAGGATGCAATAGTTTCATCATTCCAAATAGATACCTGTACTTCTCCTATATGGGCTTTAGCCAGCAGTAACATACACAATCTGGATTGCCCAATTCCGCCACCCATTGTAAGAGGTAATTCTCCATTTAAAAGCATTTTATGGAATGGAAGAGTTCTCTTTTCATCCCAGCCTGCTTTTGTCAATTGTTCATCCAGGGCTTTTTCATCTACACGAATACCCATGGAAGAAACTTCAAAAGCTCTGCCAAGTACGTCATTCCAAAATACGATGTCTCCATTGAGTTTCCAATCATCATAGTCTGGTGAACGGCCATCATGTTTCTGACCGGATTTTAATAAATCTCCTATTTGCATAACAAATGCGGTCTTATGTTCTTTTAAATAAACATCTTCTCTTTCTTTAGGAGATAATTCAGGATACATATCTTCCAGTTCTTGAGTGGTAACAAAGCTTACATCACGAGATAATTCAACTGGAATTAGGGGAAATTCCTTCTTTAGTTCATCCAGAGTATTGCAAACAGCATTGACAATAAGCTTAACTGTTTCTTTTAAGTAGTCTGTATTACGGTCTTCTCTGGTAATTACTTTTTCCCAGTCCCATTGATCTACATAAATAGAATGTAAGTTATCCATTTCTTCATCTCTTCGGATTGCGTTCATATCCGTATAAAGGCCTTCTCCAGGCTGAAAACCATACTTATGAAGAGCCATCCTCTTCCACTTTGCAAGAGAGTGAACAATCTGTGCTTCAGTTTTAGTTTCTAATATATCAAAGCTTACTGGACGTTCTACGCCGTTTAAGTTATCATTAAGTCCTGTATTTGGATCAACAAATAGTGGAGCAGAAACCCTTTTTAGATTTAAAGCTCTTTTGATCTCATCTTCAAAAATTCTTTTTAACATTCCTATTGCTGTCTGAGTTTCGTAGAGGTTTAGTAAAGGTTTATAGTCCTTTGGTATTACAGTTTTTTTCATTTTTTCACCCCTCCTTTCAAAAAAATAAGGCGCCATAGGTTTTTTACCTATAGCGCCTTTGCTTTATGAACGTAGTATATCACCAAAAATTTTATTTGTAAATACATTTTTTAAAATTTGCAAGAAAAATATACGGACTTGCAATTTTCAACCCTAAAATCTATTTTTTTAGTGGATTTTCTGCTTTAAGATGAATATTAATATATTAATTCCTTCAATTTATTGTTGACATTATTATTATTTTCCTATATTATATTACTACAGTGAACAAAGGCGTTCACCAAATAACAAAGACAATTGTATTTTTGTCTGTTTTTGTTATTAGGTGAACGCCTTTTTTTGTTTAGATCTTATGGAGGTGGGATTATGCTGAAAGAAGGAGAAATACGAATACCATCCGGTTGTGCTATATCGGGAATTTTTTCAAAGTCGGGCAAAAGAATTAGTGGGGAATCTATTATTAAGTCGATTGCAACAATGCATGACCGCTCTAATGGTTTAGGAGGAGGATTCGCTGCTTACGGAATTTATCCTGAGTACAAAGACTATTATGCTTTTCATATATTTTACGACGGAAATATCTCGAAAAAAGAATGTGAAGAATTTTTGGAACGTCATTTTGACATAATTAATCTTTCTAAAATACCAACAAGGAAGACTCCAGGAATCACAGATGTACCGTTGATCTGGAGATATTTTGTGACACCTCTTCCAACCAAATTAAATGAAAGTCAGTTGGATGAGAAAGAGTTTGTGGCAAGATGCGTCATGAAAATAAATACGAAAATTAATGGAGCATATGTGTTTTCCAGTGGTAAAAATATGGGCGTTTTTAAAGCGGTAGGCTATCCCGAGGATGTCGGAGAATTCTATAGACTTTCAGAGTATGAAGGTTATTCCTGGACCGCTCATGGAAGATATCCAACCAATACCCCAGGATGGTGGGGAGGAGCCCATCCTTTTGCATTATTAGATTACTCTGTAGTACACAATGGTGAAATATCTTCTTATGATGCTAATAGAAGATCTATTGAAATGTATGGCTATAAATGCACATTACAGACAGACACTGAAGTCATTACTTATATCATCGATTATTTAAATCGTAAAATAGGACTTAATTTAGAAGAAATATCGGCTGTTGTTGCAGCTCCATTCTGGCAGGTTATTGACAGGATGCCAAAGGAAGAAAAAGAAAAGTATACGTATTTGAGAAGTGCTTTTGCATCTTTACTGATCACAGGGCCGTTTTCCATATTAGTAGGATTTGATGGAGGGATGATGGCGTTAAATGACAGATTAAAACTTCGTTCCATGGTGGTTGGAGAAAAAGATGACATGGTTTACATGGCAAGTGAGGAATGTGCTATACGAGTTATAGAACAGAATTTAGACAAAGTTTGGTCGCCTCAGGGTGGAGAAGCAGTTATTGTTACGTTGAATGGAGGTGCAAAGTAATGGGGATTAATTATTTATATCCTGAATACGAAGTTGTACGAAATATGGATAGATGTATAAACTGTAGAGTTTGTGAACGACAGTGTGCCAATGAAGTTCATAGCTTCGATGAAGAGAGAAAGATTATGTGCAGTGATGATGCTTTATGTGTCAACTGCCATAGGTGTGTATCTCTTTGCCCAACAAGAGCCCTTAAAATAGTAAAAACTGATCATACATTCAAGGAAAATGCCAACTGGAGCGGCAGAGCGATTACAGAAATCTATAAGCAGGCGGAAAGCGGTGGAGTACTTCTTTCCAGTATGGGAAATCCAAATAATTATCCTGTTTACTTTGATAAAATTCTTATCAATGCCTCTCAGGTTACTAACCCTTCCATTGACCCTCTTCGTGAGCCGATGGAAACCAAAGTATTTTTAGGCAGCAAGCCTAAGAAAATAGAGAGGGATAAGGATGGAAAGCTTATCAATAACTTATCTGCAGGCGTTGAACTGGCTATGCCAATAATGTTTTCTGCCATGAGTTATGGTTCTATTAGCTATAATGCCCATGAAAGCTTGGCAAGAGCTGCACAGGAAGCAGGCATTCTATATAACACAGGTGAAGGAGGACTTCATAAGGATTTCTATCAATATGGCAGTAACACCATTGTACAGGTAGCATCAGGAAGATTTGGCGTGCATAAAGACTATCTCGAAGCAGGAGCTGCAATTGAAATCAAAATGGGGCAGGGAGCAAAGCCAGGTATAGGAGGACATCTGCCCGGAGCAAAAATAGTAGGGGATATTTCTAAGACCAGAATGGTTCCTGAAGGCTCTGATGCTATTTCTCCAGCTCCCCATCACGATATTTATTCTATCGAAGATTTAAGGCAATTGGTATATTCACTAAAAGAAGCAACAGACTATAAAAAGCCGGTAATTGTTAAAATAGCAGCCGTTCATAATGTGGCAGCAATAGCCAGCGGTATTGCACGAAGCGGCGCAGACATCATTGCCATTGACGGATTCCGTGGTGGTACGGGAGCTGCTCCTACAAGAATCAGAGATAATGTAGGAATTCCAATAGAACTTGCACTGGCAAGCGTAGATCAAAGATTAAGAGATGAAGGCATAAGAGATAATGTGTCCATTGTTATAGGGGGAAGTATTAGAAACAGTGGAGATATTGTAAAAGCAATTGCTTTAGGAGCTGATGCTGTTTATATCGGAACTGCTGCTTTAATTGCTCTGGGATGTCATCTTTGCAGAAGCTGTCACCTCGGAAAATGCAACTGGGGTATTGCAACCCAAAGACCTGAATTGGTAAAACGTCTAAATCCCAATGTAGGTTACCAAAGACTTGTTAATCTTGTCAGGGCATGGAACCATGAAATCAAAGAAATGATGGGTGGTATGGGAATTAATTCTATAGAAAGCTTAAAAGGAAATCGTCTGATGTTAAGAGGCCTAGGACTTAACGAAAAAGAACTTCAAATACTCGGCATTAAACATGGGGGAGAATAAGGGGGGATTTTGGTGAGAAGAGTATACGTTAACGAAGAATGGTGTTTAGGCTGTCATTTGTGTGAATACTACTGCGCATTTGCCAATTCTAATGAAAAAGATATGGCAAAGGCTCTTAAAAATGTAACCATTCATCCAAGAATTCAATTGGAAGAAGGCAATAATATAAACTTTGCAGTATCCTGCAGGCATTGTGAAGAGCCGCTGTGTGTTAAAGGGTGTATTACCGGAGCTCTTTCAATCAAAGATGGAGTGATCACTGCGGATACAAATAAATGTATTGGATGTTATACCTGTATCTTATGCTGTCCTTATGGAGCTATCAGTCCTGGTGAACATGGGGTTATACAAAAATGCGAATTATGTACCAATAACATAAAGGGAACGCCTCATTGTGTGGTAGGTTGCCCCAATAGTGCGATCGTCTTTGAAGAGAGGTGAGAAAATGAAATACGTTATAATAGGAAATTCAACAGCTGCTGTCGGTGCAATTGAAGGAATCAGAAAAATTGACTTGGATGGGGAAATAACAGTCGTTAGCAAAGAACCTTATCATGTATATTCAAGACCTCTAATATCTTATTTATTATATGGAAAAACAGATGAAGAAAGAATGAAATACCGCAAAGATAATTTTTATGAAGCTATGAACTGTAAAACAATTCTTGGCAGGGAAGCTATGCAGGTTCATCATGAAAGAAAAGAAGTTGAACTCGATGATGATACAGTTATTAATTATGATAAATTGCTTATAGCTACAGGATCAGAACCTTTTATCCCACCTATGGAAGGAATAGAAAGTGTCAAAGATAAATTTACATTTATGTCTTTAGATGATGCAAAAAATTTAGAAAAAGCTCTTTCTCCTGATAGTAAAGTATTAATCATTGGTGCAGGATTAATTGGTTTAAAATGTGCTGAGGGTATTAGAAAGAAAGTTGGCAGTATCACTGTGGTAGACTTAGCCGATAGAATTCTTTCCAGTATACTGGATCAGGAAGGTGCCAAGGTCGTTCAATCTCATATAGAAAAAGAAAATATTCAGTTTGTTTTAAAGACCCAAGTTACAAAGTTTTTAAATAACAAAGCTTTGTTATCCAATGGAGAAGAAATTGATTTTGATGTGTTAGTTCTTGCAGTGGGTGTTCGTCCTAATGTCGACTTAATTAAAGAAATCAATGGCAAGGTGAATCGAGGCATTGTTGTGGATGAATTTTGTCGAACCTCTTTATCCGATATCTATGCTGCTGGAGACTGTTGTGAGTCCTATGATATTACGACAGATCAAAATAGAGTCTTAGCTTTATTACCTAATGCCTATATGATGGGAGAATGTGCTGGAATCAATATGGCTGGTGGAGAAAAAGTTTATGACAAAGCAATTCCTATGAACTCCATTGGCTTTTTTGGACTTCATATGGTAACTGCCGGAAGCTACGACGGAGAAGTTTATACCCAAAACGAATCTGGCCAGTATAAAAAACTTTTTATAAAAGATGGGTTGTTAAAAGGATATATCATTATCGGCAATATTGAAAAAGCAGGAATATATACCAGCTTGATAAGAGAAAAAACTCCTCTTAGTGAGATTGACTTTGAATTAATTTGCAGCAGGCCTAGTTTAATGGCTTTCTCAAAAATTGAGCGTAAGAAAAAGCTGGGAGGTGCAATCTATGGATATTAATGCGAAAGATCTGCATTTTAAAGAATTAAATGAAAGAATAAAAAATTCTCCTGAAAAAGATATTGTTATTAATGAATGTAATGGCCAAAGATATATAGGAAGCGGACAAAAAGGAAAGAATATCACCATTAATGGTGTTCCAGGGAATGCTTTAGGATCATATTTAGATGGATGCATTATTAGAGTTCATGGAAATGCTCAAGATGCAACCGGGGATACTATGAACGATGGAACCATTTATATTCATGGCAATAGCGGAGACGCTTGTGGGTATGCAATGCGAGGGGGAAAAATTTTCATAAGAGATAACGCAGGTTATAGAACGGGTATTCATATGAAACAATATAAAGATAAAAGACCTGTCATAGTAATTGGCGGCAGTGTAGGAAGTTTTCTTGGAGAATATCTTGCAGGAGGCATTATAGTTGTATTAGGATTAAATAGTGAGGAGACTCCCTCAGTAGGAAATTTTTGTGGAACCGGTATGCATGGGGGTAAAATCTATTTAAGAACGAATCAACTTCCGCAGGATTTGCCTAAACAGGTTATTGCAAAAGAAGCAACAGCAGAAGATATGGAAGAAATCAAAGAATATATAGAGGAATTTTGCCAAGAATTTGGCGGAAACAAAGAAAACATTTTAAACTCTAATTTCTTTTGCCTGATTCCAGATACAAAAAACCCCTATAAGCAGATGTATACCTATAATTAAAGGAGGTTTTGGGGTATGACCTATACAATGAAAGAGGTTTTACAATTTGTAAAAGAAAATGATGTAAAGTTTATTCGCCTGGCATTTTGTGATATTTTAGGAACTCAAAAAAACATTTCCATTATGCCGGATGAACTTGAAAGAGCATTTGAAAATGGTATTTCATTTGATGCTTCTTCTATATTAGGGTTTATGAATGTTGAACAGTCAGATTTGTTTTTATATCCAGACCCATCAACTTTAAGTATATTACCTTGGCGGCCCCAACAGGGAAGAGTTATACGATTTTTCTGTGATATAAAACATCCTGACAAAAGACCTTTTGAAGGGGATACGAGAAATATTTTAAAAAAAGCTGTAGAACGGGCAGAAAAAATGGGTTATGTATGTAAGATAGGTTCGGAATGTGAATTTTATCTTTTTGAGACAGATGAAAAAGGGAAACCGACAGATATTCCTTATGATGGAGGAGGATATCTAGACATTGCCCCCTTGGATAAAGGTGAAAATGTCCGAAGAGAAATCTGTTTATCCCTTGAACAAATGGGAATACAGCCTGAAAGTTCCCATCATGAGCAAGGGCCTGGACAAAATGAAATTGATTTTAAATATAGTGATGCTATAACTGCTGCAGACAATCTGATTACTTTTAAGTCGGTTGTTAAAGCTATTGCATCAAGAAACGGGCTTTTCGCATCCTTTATGCCAAAGCCTATTTCCCATGAAAGTGGAAGTGGTCTGCATATTAATTTATCTCTTTTAAAAAATGGATTTAATATTTTTAGAGATGGTCAGGATCATTCAACCGATGCAAAAAGTTTTATAGCAGGTGTTTTAGATAAAATATTAGATATTACTGCATTTGCGAATCCGACTACAAACTCCTATGCTCGCTTTGGAGCTTATAAGGCCCCCAAATATGTATCATGGTCACACCAAAATCGTTCACAACTTGTAAGGATTCCTGCTGAAAAAGGAGAATATAGCAGGATGGAGCTTCGTTCTCCGGATCCATCCTGTAATCCATATATTACTTTTGCGTTGATTTTACATGCAGGACTTGATGGCATTGAAAAAGGATTAGAGCTTCCAAAACCAGTTAATTCTAATTTATATATCACCACAGGCCATGAACTAGAGAGTTTAAAAGTGCTTCCTCAGAATCTAAAAGAGGCTTTAGATATTGCATCGGGAAGTACTTTTGTTAAAAATGTCTTAGGAGAAGAAATGCTGGATAAATATCTTGAAATCAAGCTTGGAGAATGGAATCGATATATTGAAAGCTCAGATAAAGAGAATATAGATAAGCAGATGTATTTTGATCTGGTCTGATCTTAAATAATGGATAAAGTCGGTGGTGGTATGGAGCGTATTTTAATTGTATCAAGTTCTGAGAAAGTCAGTTCTTCATTAGAAGAACTTTTAAAATTCAACTCTTATAAAGAAATTATCTGTGCTAAAAGTGCCAATGAAGCAAAGCGCATTTTAATTGACAGAGAAATCGATTTGTGTATTATTAATGCACCCTTAACGGATGAGTTTGGCGCAAATTTTGCAATTAATGTAGTCAGTAGAGGCACCATTCAAGTCATGCTTATTGTAAAAAGTGAATTGGAAGATGAGATATCCGATAAAGTTGAAAATTACGGTGTATTTGTAATATCCAAACCAGTTAATCGACAGGTATTCTGGAGTGCCCTGAAGCTGATTACAGCATCCTATAATAGAATGCGGGGACTTAAAAATGAAAATGAACAACTGCAAAAGAGAATAGAAGATATTCGTTTAGTGGATAGAGCTAAATGTGTTTTAATTGAATATTTGAAGATGACAGAATCAGAAGCCCATAGATTTATAGAAAAACAAGCAATGGATATGCGAATTACGAAAAGAGAAGTAGCAGAAAGAATCTTAAAAACCTATGAGAAGTAAGTAGGAGAGAAGGGAAAATATGCAGTTAAAATTTACGAAGATGCACGGCTGCGGCAATGATTATATATATTTTAATTGCCTCGAAGAAGAACTGCCCAATCCAGAAGATTTGGCAATTACTTTATCTGACAGGCATTTTGGAATTGGTGGAGACGGAATCGTACTGATTTGTAAATCTGATATTGCCGACGCAAAAATGCGGATGTTTAATATGGATGGCAGTGAAGGCAAAATGTGCGGTAATGCCATTCGCTGTGTGGGAAAATATCTTTATGATCATAGGATTATTCATAAAGAAGAAATTTTAATTGATACATTAAGTGGTGTTAAAAAATTAAGATTATATATAAAAGATAATCTTGTAGATTCAGTCCAGGTAGATATGGGCAGGGCAGAGTTTGCTCCCCATAAAATTCCTGTGACTTTAGATGGAGATAAAATTATAAATCAGGAAACTATGATTGGAGATCAATCCTACCATATTACTTGCGTATCCATGGGAAATCCTCACTGCGTCGTTTTTATGGAGGATATAGAGCCAATACAGATTGAAGAATTAGGTCCGATTTTTGAACATGCGCCTATTTTTCCTGAAAGGGTCAATACAGAGTTTATAAAAGTTATCAATGAAAATACTTTAGAAATGAGAGTATGGGAAAGAGGCAGTGGTGAAACCTTAGCTTGCGGAACAGGAGCTTGTGCTGCAGCTGTAGCAGCAGTAGAAAATGGATTTTGTAAAAAAGGTGAAGACATTAAGGTGAAACTCCTGGGTGGAGAACTTATTATAAATTATACAGACGAAACTGTTTTGATGACCGGAAATGCTCAAAAAGTGTTCGAAGGGGTTATTGATATCGTCGACGGAGGGATAAAGATTGCAAATTAATCGTAATTATTTAGATTTACAGGACAGTTATTTGTTTTCTACAATAGCTAGAAAAGTATCAGAATATAAAAGTAAATATCCAGAAAAGGATATTATTCGATTAGGCATTGGAGATGTAACTCTGCCTCTTTGCGAAGCAGTAGTTAAAGCAATGGAAGCAGCGGTTTTAGAAATGGGTACCCAACATGGCTTCAGAGGCTATGGACCGGAGCAAGGCTATGATTTTTTAAGATCAGCGGTTAGGGACTATTATAAAAACAGAGGTGTAACCTTACAGGATAACGAAGTATTTATTAGTGACGGTGCTAAAAGCGATTTAGGGAATATCTTAGACATTTTCGGATTAGATAATACGGTTTTAATCCCTGATCCGGTTTATCCAGTTTATGTTGATACGAATATTATGGCAGGGCGACAAATCATTTATATGAATGCAAACGAAGAAAACAGCTTTTTGCCTATGCCTGATGAAACTGTAAAAGCCGATATTATCTATTTATGCTCACCCAATAATCCCACAGGAGCAGTTTATAACAAAACTCAATTAAAAGCATGGGTGGACTACGCACTTTCTCGTAATGCAGTCATTCTTTTTGATGCAGCGTATGAAGCATTTATTCAAGATGAAGAGCTTCCAAAAAGTATCTATGAAATAGATGGAGCTAAACAATGTGCTATTGAATTTTGCTCTCTTTCTAAGACTGCAGGGTTTACCGGCACAAGATGCGGATATACTATAGTTCCTGTTGAGCTGATTTATGAAAATACGAGTTTAAATAAATTGTGGCTTCGCAGACAAACCACGAAGTTTAATGGGGTTCCATATATTATTCAGCGAGGAGCAGAAGCCGTCTTTTCAGAAGATGGACAGAAACAGATCAAAGAAAATATACAGTATTATTTAGAGAATGCGAAAATTATTTCTGAAACTTTGTCCAATATGGGAATTTGGTTTGTTGGAGGAAAAAATTCTCCGTATATTTGGCTTAAATGCCCGAACAATATGACCTCTTGGGAATTCTTTGATTATTTGCTTGAAAACGCCAACGTAGTTGGAACTCCGGGAGAAGGATTTGGGAAAAATGGAGAAGGCTTTTTTAGACTCACCTCCTTTGGCAAGAGAGAAGATATAATCACAGCCATGAATAGAATTTCTAATATAAAGTTTTAAAACGAAACTTTTCAATCTCTATTTCATATAATAGATATTGACAAAGGCGTCACAATTATGTGGCGTCTTTTTTTGTTTAACTAGACAAGTTCGTATTGTTTTCATGAATGTAATTTTTGAAAAGGAAAATTATATTGCTTAGGAGGGATTACTATGTGTGGTATTGCTGGTTGGATAGATTTTACACAGAACCTAACAGAAAGAAAACCTGTTATTGATAAAATGTCTGAGACATTGATTCGCCGTGGACCGGATGCAGATGGTATTTATCTTAAAGAAAATGTATGTCTCATTCATCGAAGACTCATTGTTGTGGATCCTGAAAACGGTATTCAGCCGATGACTTTAGAAAAAGGGAATATAAAATATACTATTGTATATAATGGAGAACTTTATAATACCGAGGATCTCCGCAAGGAGCTACTAGTCTGTGGTTATACTTTTAGAGGCCACTCAGATACAGAGGTATTATTAACATCGTTTATCCATTGGGGTGAAGAGTGTCTTGAAAGATTAAATGGAATTTATGCTTTTGCCATATGGAATGATGCAGAAGAAAAATTATTTTTGGCACGGGACCGAATGGGGGTAAAGCCGCTATTTTTCTATCTTTATAAAGAGAGTATCCTCTTTGGCTCAGAAATAAAAACCCTTCTTGCAAACCCTCTGATTCAGCCCGTCATTAATAAAGAAGGATTATGTGAAATATTCTTTCTTGGTCCCGGACGAACAAGTGGTAATGGAATTATTAAAGGGATTAGAGAATTAAAACCTGGAGAGTATGCGGTATTTGACAGAAGTGGGCTGAGAATAAAAACCTACTGGACTTTAAAAGCTTATGAACATCAAGACAATATAGACGTAACTATTGAAAAGATAAGAGCTTTAATCATCGATGCAGTAAAACGCCAGTTAGTATCCGATGTCCCTCTTTGTTGTTTTTTATCCGGAGGCCTTGATTCCAGTATTATTTCAAAAATAGCTGCAGAGGAATATAAAATAGAAAATCGTGGAGTGTTGCATACGTATTCCGTTGATTATGTGGATAATCAAAAATATTTTAAAGAAAGTGTTTTTCAACCTAATTCGGATAAGAAATATATTGACAGGATGGTTGATGATATTGGATCAATTCACCATGAAATAATAATTGATCATACTGAACTGGCAGAAGCATTACATGATGCAGCCATAGCCAGAGATCTACCCGGAATGGGTGATGTGGATTCTTCTCTTCTATTATTTTGCAAGGAAGTTAAAAAAGATTTTACGGTTGCTGTTTCTGGAGAATGTGCAGACGAAATATTTGGCGGATATCCCTGGTATCATAATCGAGATATATTATTTGAAGACAATTTTCCATGGGCTCGTTCTCTTGAAATAAGAAAAACTATTTTAAAACCGGGGGTATTGGATGAAGGCGAAGAATATGTAAGACAGAAATATCAAGATGCTATAGCCCATGTAGATGTCTTGCCAGGGGAGGATAAATTTCATTCACGTATACGTCAAATGTATGTGTTAAATATGAATTGGTTTATGCAGACCTTGCTTGATAGAAAAGATCGTATGAGTATGTATAATGGACTGGAAGTAAGAGTACCTTTTTGCGATCATCGTATTGTTGAATATGCATATAATATGCCGTGGGACATTAAGTCTTTGGATGGAAGAGAAAAAGGCATTGTCAGAAAAGCCATGGAGGGCATATTGCCGGATGAAATCATATGGCGTAAAAAAAGCCCATATCCTAAGATTCATCATCCTGAATATTTTAAAACAGTAAGTGAAAAAATAATGACGCTGTATCATAAACCAAATGGTATATTATCAGAGTTAATAAACTGGGATACAGTAAAAAGTATAACAGAAAATCCTAAACAATATAGTTCTCCTTGGTATGGCCAGCTCATGACGGCGCCACAAATTCTTGCTTATATCTTGCAAATTGATACTTGGCTCGAAGAATTTCATGTTAAAATAGAAGGAGAATTATAGAAGGATTCTTTTTTTAATTAGTATTGACGAAAGCCGTGGAATTGTGTATAATCTAATACAGTGCTTTAGAACTTTTCTCCGTTTATATGCATAAAGCACAACCTTGCAAGCCGGAGGGAGGGGAATCCATGTCAGAGGTTATCGTTAGAGAAAATGAATCTTTGGATAGTGCTCTACGCCGTTTTAAAAGAAACTGTGCTAAAGCTGGTATCATGCAAGAGATTCGTAAGAGAGAACATTACGAAAAACCAAGTGTTAAGCGTAAAAAGAAATCAGAAGCTGCTAGAAAGAAAAATAGATAATTTTTAATAAATTATATAAAGGATGATGTTTATGTCTTTAAAAGCAAGGCTTTTGGAAGACATGAAGGCAGCGATGAAAGAAAAAGATAATGTCCGTAAGAACGCCATTCAAATGGTTCGCGCTGCGATACTGCAGGTTGAAAAAGATCAAAAAATCGAATTAGATGACGAAGGTATCATTGAAGTAATCGCTAAGGAATGTAAAAAGCGCAATGATTCACTTGTTGAAATCGAAAAAAGCGATCGTCAGGATTTGATAGATGATTTAAAAAGAGAAATCACTATTTTGAAATCTTATCTTCCTGAACAGTTATCTGATGAAGAATTAGAGAAAATCGTTGCCGAAGTGATCTTGGAAGTTGGGGCATCCTCCATGAAAGATATGGGTAAAGTAATGGGTGCTGTTATACCAAAAGTAAAAGGTCGTGCCGATAACGGAAGAATTAGTGCAATAGCTAAAGAAAAATTAAAATAATAAAAACCTTGGAACTTTGTTCCAAGGTTTTTATTATGTCTTAAAATCCCTTTTTCTGCATATTAATTTATGAAGGGAGGGACGCGTTTATGGGTAGAAAGAAGCGAAAAAATAAAAAAGAAGAAAGCATACAACCGATTAATTTAAAGAAAAAAGTTACAGACATGCTTGAGCTCCCTAAAGAAGTTGTACTAAATCTTCCAATGATTTCTATGGTAGGGAATGAAGAAATGCATATTGAAAATTATAAAGGTATCCTTGAATATGATTCTGAAAGGATAAAAATTTATACAAATAATGGTGTGTTAAAGCTAGAGGGACGAGGACTCTTTTTAAAAGCCATGACGACGGAGGAAATTGCCATTAAAGGAACGATTCTTAGGATCGAATTTTTAATTTAGCAGTGCTGTATTATCTGAATATAATTGATCTTGGGGGGGTGAATTATGTTTTTATCAGTATGGAATTATTTAAGGGGCTATGTTACTATAGAAGTGTCTGGCTTTTCTGTAGAAAGATTTATGAATTTAGCATCCCATAAAGGTATTTATTTATGGGATATTCAAAGAAATAGAACCAAGGTTCAAATGAAAGTCAGTATTGCAGGGTTTCGCTTACTAAAAAATTGTGCTAAAAAAACAAAATGTAAAGTCAAGATTATAGAAAAAAAGGGTTGGCCATTTATAGCTTATAGATATAGAAAACGCAAAGTCATGGGACTAGGACTGTTAATTTTCTTTAGCATTTTATATATTTTGTCTTCATTTGTATGGATCATAGAGATCAAAGGGAATCAAAGGATTCCGACGGAAGAACTAACAAAAGCTTTAAGAGAATACGGATTAAAACCTGGTGTTTGGAAAAACAAAATTGACCCTGCAAATATTGAAGGACTTCTTATGAGTGACTTTGACGATATTGCATGGACAGCCGTAGACATTAAAGGCACAAAAGTTACAATAGAATTAACCGAAACGGTTATTAAGCCCGAAATTATTGATCAAAGCACCCCTTGTGACTTAGTAGCTGAAAAAACCGGTTTGATTGTGAGTATTGCAACCCGTGCAGGTACTCCGAAAGTAAAACCGAAAGATGTTGTTAAAAAAGGAGATCTGTTAGTAAGTGGTGAATTAATAGTTAAACAGGATGAAGAAGGAACTGTTACAAAATATGTTCATGCAGATGCTGAGGTGAAGGCAAAAACCCGTTATGAAATTACATACGATCAGTCTTTATCGTATATAGAAAAACAATATACAGGAGAAGTAAAGAAACAATATAGTATCGATGTATTAGATAAAAAAGTGAATTTATTTAAACCCCGTATTTCTTTTCAAAATTATGATAAAATTATTAGTAGTAAGCAGTTATCCTTAACAAAACATTTTGTTCTCCCGATTGAAGGAATTGTTTATGAATATAGAGAATTTATACCCGTTACCCATAAAAGAACCCTGGAAGAAGCCAAAAAAATGGCAGAAGAAGAGATTAAAAAGAGGCTCCTTGAGCAAATCGATCCAGAAAGCGAAATCGTAAGCAATGACATAGAGTTTTATCCTGATGGAGAATTTTTAAGAGCAAAGGCTGTGGCTATTGTGATCGAACGCATAGATAAGCCCCAGGTCATTGATAGGAGGAAAGTCATTAATGGAACAGAAGGAAAAAATACTGCAGATACCAACTGAATATATTTCCAATATATTTGGAAAATTCGATGAAAATATTAAAAAAATTGAGAAAGCATTCAATGTAGAGATCATCAATAGAGGAGAAAATATCAAGGTTATTGGTGAAGAAGAAAAAGTGAACCAGAGCTTAAGAACTTTTAATGAACTGATTAGTCTAGCTCAAAAGGGAGAAACAATAACCATTCAAAATATCGACTATATTATTTCTTTAGTTATAGAAAATATGGAGGAAGAATATAGAAAACTGCATTCAGACTTTATATGCATGACAGCTCACGGGAAACAGATCAAAAGTAAAACTTTAGGCCAAAAAAAATATGTCGATATGATCAGAAATAATATTGTTGTTTTTGGTGTGGGTCCTGCTGGTACGGGGAAAACTTATTTAGCCATGGCGATGGCAATAACCGCTTTAAAAAATAATGAAGTCAATCGTATTATTTTAACCAGACCTGCCATAGAAGCAGGAGAAAAACTGGGTTTTCTTCCCGGGGATTTACAAAGCAAGGTTGATCCTTATTTGCGTCCATTGTATGATGCGCTATATGAAATTATGGGGGCAGAGACATTCCTAAAAAACATGGAAAAAGGCATTATTGAAGTAGCACCATTGGCATACATGCGTGGACGTACTTTAGACAATTCTTTTATTGTGCTTGATGAAGCCCAAAATACGACTCCAGAACAGATGAAGATGTTTCTAACCCGTATTGGATTTGGTTCAAAGGCAGTTATTACAGGTGATGTTACTCAAGTGGATCTGCCTTTTGGAAAAAAATCAGGATTAACGGAAGCGTTAAAAATTTTGAAGAATGTTGAGGGCATTGGTATTTCGATGCTGTCAAAGAACGACGTAGTAAGACATCCATTGGTTCAAAAGATTATTCAGGCTTATGAGAAGTACGAAAATAAAAAAGAGATAAAGAAATAGAAGATAGGAGGATTTCATTGAATAGGGGGCGTGTATTAAGGATCACACTGATTATTCTTTCCTTTGCATTGACTTGCGCTGCCGTTTTTACAGGGGAATATTTTCAAACAATAGAAGACATCAAAGTAGGCTCCATCGCTCCAAAACGTTTTACTTCACCAAGAGAAATAGAAAATAAATTGGCTACAGAGAAAAAGAGGGAACAAATAAGAAATGAAATTGAACCCTTATATAAACAGGAACCGCAAATTGAAAAACAGGCAGAAACTAGAATAGAGCTGCTTTTTAATAAGGTCGAGGACATAAAAGCATTTTTAGCCGATCAAAAAGAGGCAGATGATCAACAAAAGCTTCATTTGACAGATGAATTAACTGAAGAAGAAAGACAAAATATTGTTAAGGAAACAGAAGACTTTAAGAAAGAATTCGCTGCTGAACAAATAAAAATTTTACAGAAGCAGTCGCCAATTTCTTTATCTGATGCACAGTTAGAACTACTTGTTCAAATGGATTCAAAGAAGCTTGAGGAAATAAAAAGATATTGCTTGGAGATTACTCAGTCTACCTTTAGCATGGGAATCAGAGAAGAAGCAAAAACGAAAATTATTTTAGATGTTAAGGAACAGTTTGAAAGTCTTAACTTAGAGCCAGAAATTCAAACCTTAGGATATGATATCGTATCCTCTGTCATTCAGCCCAATATGAGTATTGACGAGAGTGCAACTCAAAAAATGCTTGAAGAAAGATTGTCCCAAGTCAGACCTGTAATTATTCTTCCGGGGCAGAAAATAGTTGATGAAGGAGAAATTATTACTGAAGAAGCGTATCAAATATTAGAGAGTCTTGGCTTTATCAAGAAGGATTTTAAAGAAGAATCCGTGAGATATATTGGGGCAATATTGCTTATATGTTTGCTTCTAAGCTTTATCTATATTTATATTTGGATATTTAACAAATCTATTATGGACAGCAAAAAAGAAATGCTTTTATTATGTTCAATATATTCGATCAATATTCTTATGATTAGGTTTATGGCACCTTTGCATTTTTCCTGGATTCCTATCCCTATTGCAGGAATGCTTCTATCCATTCTTTTGGATATAAGATTAGGAATTCTATTTAATGGTGGTATTACGATTATTGGCGCCTTAATGAATAAAGAAAGCTTAGACTTTATAATATTTTTCTTAATAGTAGGAACCTTCTTTTCTATCTTAGTAATGAATACCTATAAGAGAAATCGCATTTTATGGGTAGGTATTTTGGCAGGATTATTAAATGGTATCACCATAATTAGTTTGGAGCAGTTTTTAAATGGGGCAGATACAATTAATATACTTTCTCATAGTCTATATGCTTTTATAAGCGGCGTATTATCGGTAATTATTACGGTTGGAAGCTTACCTTTCTGGGAAGTGGCTTTTGATGTGGTGACACCGATTAAATTGCTGGAATTAACGAATCCAGAACAGCCTTTGTTAAAAAGACTTTTAATAGAAGCTCCAGGAACGTATTATCATAGCTTAATTGTTGCAAACTTGGCAGAAACCGCAGCAGCAGATATCGAAGCCAATTCACTTCTTGCCAGAGTAGGGGGCTATTACCACGATATAGGGAAGATTGTGTATCCTCAATACTTTAAAGAGAATCAGGTTTTGGACAACCCTCACGATTATATGGAACCTTCTGTAAGTGCTAAAATCATACATCAGCATGTCTCAAATGGTTTAAAGATTGCTGCGGAATATAAATTGCCAAGAGCTGTAAAAGATATGATTGCACAGCATCATGGAACAACCTTTACCCAATATTTTTATTATAAAGCTGCTAAGATCAATTCAGTTGAATCAATTTCAAAAGAAGAATTTTGTTATGAAGGGCCTATTCCTCAATCCAAGGAAGCAGCATTAATTATGTTGGCGGACACTGTAGAAGCAGCGGTACGGTCTATGAATCCCCATG
Source organism: Candidatus Epulonipiscium sp. (assembly GCA_012519955.1). Taxonomy (GTDB): domain Bacteria; phylum Bacillota; class Clostridia; order Lachnospirales; family Defluviitaleaceae; genus Defluviitalea; species Defluviitalea saccharophila. The sequence continues at coordinate 745 of JAAYPH010000225.1, read as the reverse complement.
AAAAAATCACTGACAAAACTGAGCAACTAGTTAGAAAGCTCATTAAAAGTAAATTGGATGATGGACAGTTGGATGACAGCAACCTTACAATAAAAGACTTAGAAAAAATTGTACAAGCATTTATGAAAGTTTTTAATGGAATGTATCATGAAAGAATTAAATATCCTGATGGGACGGAGGATCAAGATAATGAAGATTTGGATGGAAAACAACACATCGTTTCAGTTAAGCGAGAAAATGAATCAATTAATAGAGGAGATCATAGTACAAGCGCTTAAGGAAGAAAACTACCCACTTAATGTTGAGGTAAGCATTACTTTTGTAGATAATAATGAAATACAAGCTATTAATAAGGAATATAGAAATATTGATCAACCTACGGATGTTCTTTCCTTTCCTCTATTAGAATTTGAAGATTCAGTGATTGGGGATAATGATTCATTTTCTTTAGAAGATTTAGAAGAATATTTAAATCCCGAAACTGGAGATTTGATGCTTGGAGATATTATTATTTCAATTGATAAAGCCATTGAACAGGCTAAAGAATATAACCATTCTCTCGAAAGGGAAATAGGTTTTTTAGTATCCCATAGTATGTTTCATTTAATGGGTTATGACCATATGGAAGAAGATGAGGAAAAAGTAATGTTTGAAAAGCAGGAGAAGGTATTACAGGCTGTGGGACTCAGCAGATCATAATAAGTATTGGGGGAATAGAATGAAAAAGTATCCATTTTTCATATTT
>JAAYPH010000224.1 GCA_012519955.1 Candidatus Epulonipiscium sp. | reverse complement strand
CTACTATCTGTTGTTTGAATTCTTCCGAATAACGGGTACCGTTTCTGGACATTGTTTAACACACCTTTCTTATAAATATTTTAACGTGTTAAACTTTCCGTGTCCACACTTATATACTAACATCAATAAAATCCATAGAATCTTACATAATATGTACCTAAATTAAATCTATAAATATCTAATCGTAAATTTATAATGAATATTTTACTGCCACTTTTTAGCCTTTTCTGTTTGTTTTTTCTTCTCAATCTTTATTTGACAGCTTTATTTCAATAAAAATATAGGTGGGACATTTTTCAAGGTTAAAAACCCCCACTTTTAAGTCCCACCTTTCTACTATAACTTTATTAGTTGTTTTTTATAATGATTCTTAAAATTTATTTCCTATTAGTTACCATGATTTTTCCATTTGTCTTTATTGCTAATTAATCCTCTTATTAAAAATTCAACTTTTTTGACCTTAAATTTAGCTAAATCTAATGTTACCCTAAAATCTTGTATTTCACTCCCACCAAATACATTACCCATTTCAACGTATGATGTAACAACTATCTCATCAATTTTTACTTCGAAAAAGCTTGGACTATATTGTTGAAATTGAGTCATTTTGGGTCTATTTACCTTTTTTAAAACTACTGGTTTTACAATATTCTCCCATATATGCACCCTTTGTTCTTCTGTGATTTTTCCTGTTATTAGATTTTTAAAGCTCATACCCATCCCCCTATATAAATCTTATTATCACAATTAATCAATCACTTAAAATATTTATATGTTATAATTACTACCTACATAATCTCTATCACTTTTTACCTATTAAGGAAATATTGCTCCCTTGCTACTTGTAGTAGTCCATGACATATCTTCAGCTAAAACAGACAAATCCTCTGGCTGTGTGAAATTATCTTCTATCCATTGATAAAAACTTGATGAATCAAACTTTATCTCAGTTATACTTCCATCTACTGTTGATATACCCACCTTATCAGCTCGTGGCTTACTAAAATAATTGTTAATAGTATTAATCCCCAAATGAAAATTATCCCAATCAGAACCTGTTGTTTTACTAATTCCATCAGTATTATAAAATACAATATGTACTGAAGAGATATTGAAATCTATATTTTCTCTATGTTTATATAATTCATGAACTATATTAAATACTATTTCTGAACATATTTCTTTATCTGTTATTCTTGTTCCTTGTTCTGAGATAATGCTTAACTGTAACGAATAGGGATTATCTATTTTTGTCTTCCCATCAGTACTATCATTATGCACATATACTTTCGACCCATCCCCGTAATCATTAAATTTACCTTTATTGTTTAATACTTTCAAGCTATTTAACTTCTCTACAATATTTTCTTTTGTCCATATTTCACTATCTTCGGATATAGTCTCATCCTCATCATCTTGTTTGTTAATTTGATTTTCATTAACGTCCTTTTCTACACTTGCTTCATCTTCCTTATTGACTTCATCTATTGCATTAGCTTCTTCAGCTGCTTCATCTAAAATTTCGTTTTCTTCTATTACATTTTCTTTTTTATTATCTTCTTGTGCCCAATCCCAAACTGAACCTGTAAGATTTAATATAGGAAATGATATAGCATATAATCCAATGCATACTATAATTGTTGCTAAATAAGATTTTACCTTTTGCTTATCATGTTTCTTAGTTATAAAACCATATAACAAAGATACCCCTATAAAGGCAGCAATTAAAATTGAAAGATACTTAAATGCTAATCCTATTAATGCAAGTATTCCTATACCTGCCCAAAATATTAGAGCTATTATAATAAGAATACCTATAATACCAAGTATATATTGCATATCAACCCATCTCCTCTTTTCTAATTTTTAATCTTACCATTAATTATATACAAAAACATGGTAAAATCAATCTTATGTACTTTTTCCATACCCGTATAGTTAAGAAAATAAGGATAATAAAAGACTTTCTCCCTTACTTTCTTATTAATGAGTAACACATTAATAAATATTATACCATAAGTTGCCAATGTAATAAGACATAATATCTTGATTATTCCAATAATATGTTGTAATTTAATACTTATCCTAATTCTTGCTATTATTATACCTTATCCTTTTATTCTTGCATAAGAAGCTTCAAACTCTATTCTACAAGATTAACCTATTATGTCCTATAAAACTATGTATAATAATATAGGACGCGAATTAAATTCACGCCCTATATTTTATATTGTTTATATAAATTTAATAATTATCCTCAATCCTAAAATAACATTTCATCTTCTTCATCATCATACTCATCTTGTTTCTGCTCCTGCCACAATAACCACATACCCCTATTATCCATATTATTACTATCATATAGTGTTCCTGATACTGTAAATCCAAGATGTATACTATCCATAAGATTTCTTACTTCTATTTCTTCTGCCCCCCTTTTCACTAACACCTTTACCCAATTTTCTAAACTAAGTTTATTTTTAAATCTTTCCTCTTTATAATCTTCATCTAATATATACTTTACACTATATACCTCTCTATCCCATTTAATATCCTTATTCCACCCACCAAAACTATAGGCTGCATTTGGTCTTAGTTCAAAACCTACTACCTCACCATCTATTATAACCGCTACATTATCTCCCTCTCTATAATACCCCAATGCATTTTCTAATGCATCAAAAGATATAAAACTCTTTAATTTCCAAGTCCTATCTTTACCCTCCAGAGTTCCATATACATCTTGTCTACTAAAGCTATATATTATAAATCTTGGTATAGTAATAGTTCTATCTTTGCTTTCCTTACCTATCCCCATATAGTTACCTTGTACTATCTCTATTTCTTCTACTGTTAGCTTAAGGCTACTATTGTTTAGGATATATTCAACTAACTCATGTATCTCTGTTCTCAACAATCCTTCCCTCTTTAAAGCCTCTTTTGTTGCTGTGTATATCAATTGTCTTAATGTTGTAGTTCTACTCATACCTGATTCTCCTTTCTTTTGTTTTCTTTTTTTCTTAGTTGTATTTATTGCTATATTGACTTTATGTATACGATTTTTTCTACTTCTGGCTTATCTCTTTTTCCTATTTGTCAAACTTTCTTTCTCCCCCTATATACTTTTATTTATATGCATCCATTTATGCATACCTTTTAGTCTTAGATGTCTAAAATATGTGAATTTTATAGACATGATAAGGAAAAAAGCTTTTAAATTATTTTTAAACTCTTTTATTTTATTGGTCACATCTTAACGGATTCAATAAACATTTACAAGTCATATAAAAAAAGACAACCTTATGGTTGCCTTGATTACACTATTCTTCTTATTTTATCTATTTGACCATCCCTTAGATATAAAATAAATTCTACTCTTTTACTCAATTCTATTAGATTTTGTTGTAGGGTTATTTGTGATAGGGTTCTCCATATCACAAGATAGCGTTTCGCTTGAGAAACTCTCGCGCCGAGCGCGGTCGGCAAAGTCGACAAAATACAATATAAGCGAGTGTGCATTCTGCCCGGAGGTCTTTTAATTGCATAGGAAGTTCGGAGGAACTTCCTTGTAATTAAAAAGAAAGTACCGATGTATATCGCACCGGTACTCTCGTTTTCTTTTTATTATAATAGGGGGGTTCTTCACAATAGATTAATCTATTTTGATAACAGCCTTTACAACGTCTTGCTTGTTGTTAATAACATATTGGAATGCTTCTGGTGTCTTTTCAAAATCAAATTCATGGGTTACAATGCCGGAAATATCAATTAGGCCCTGTGCAACTGCTTTAATCGCAATTGGATAAATGTTTCTGTAACGGAATACTGATTTGATTTCTGCTTCTTTAGCTAAAATCTTTGCAAAGTTATAGTCAATGATGTCTTCAGGTGCCATACCAACTAAAACAATGGTTCCTCCGGTTTTTACGATATATGCTGTTTGTTGAATAGTGATTTTGGAACCAGCTGTTTCGATTACAACATCTGCACCTTTGCTGTTGATTTTGCTATAGGTTTCAAGTGTATTCTCGTTAGCTGCATTAATAACACGGGTTGCTCCTAATTTCATTGCAACATCCAAACGTTTTTGTAATACGTCTACTACGGTAATGTCTGTTGCGCCATAAGCTTTACAAGCCAGTAAGGTTACAAGACCAATACAACCTGCTCCTAGAATCACTACGGAACTTCCTAATTTTACATTTCCTTGAGCTGCTGCGTGCATACCTACTGCCAAAGGTTCAATTAAAGCACCTTCTTTAGTGGATATATTATCAGGAAGTTTGAATGCCATGTTTTCAGGATATGCAATATAATTTTCTAAACATCCGTGATATGGGGGGGTTGCTAAGAATTCTACATCAGGACATAAATTATATTTTCCTGATTTACAAAATTCACATTGTCCGCAAGTTTGACCGGGCTCCAGAGCCACTTTGTCTCCAACTTTTAAAGTTTTTACGTCTTTTCCTATTTCAACTACTCTACCAGAACATTCATGTCCTAAGATAAAATCTCCTTCTACTACAAAGTCACCGATTTTACCATGTTCTAAATAATGAACGTCCGAACCGCAAATGCCAACATATTCAAGTTTAATTAATACTTCGTTATCTTTAATTTTTGGCATTTCTACATCTCGAAGTTCCATTTTGTTGAGATCAGTCATAAAGAAAGCTTTATTTTCCATACGATCTATCCTCCTATCTTTCGTATAATTATTCTGTAATTAATCCTCTTTCTTTGTATATTTTGATATATTCATCAACATTATCCTTGGTAATAAGAGGAGCAGCGATATCTGTATCGATTTGCTTTTCTTCACCAGTTAATAATCTGTGAGCTGTGTCTAAGATTAATTCGGATAAGTCAATAGCAGATTGTAAGCAAGTAGCTGTCATTTTTCCTTCTTGGATTAAGAGTAAAGCTTCTGCAGTACCATCTACACCATAAACAAATATGTCTTCATATCCTGGTTTGCCGGCTACAACTTCTAAAGCACCTGCTGCCATGTTGTCATTCATTGAAATAATTGCATCAATTTCTCCATGAGCGATTACCCAGTCTTCCATAAGTGCCATTGCTTCGTCTTTGTTCCAGTTAGCAAAGTCTTCAGCAACAATCTTTACATCAGGTCTTTTATCAAAGAATTCCGCTTGCCATGCTTTTCTTCTTTCATCTGCGTGGAAGTTACCGGATGGTCCATTGAGTACAACGACTCTTGCATTTTCTGGTATTTGTTCCAAAGCAAGTGTTGCATTTACAGCTGCTTGTTTGTATGGATCAGCGTCTACGGAGGATGCTCCTTCTATTCCATCAATTCTTGCATTGGTAGTAATGGCTATAATACCATTTTGAACAACTTTTTCAACATAAGGTCTTTGTGCTTCTCCGTTATTAGGTTGCACAATGATTGCATCATATTTACTAGAAATCGCATTTTCTATAGCTGTATTTTCTTTTTCATCATCTGCTTGTCCATCAAAAACATCCAATGTAATATCATCATATTCTCCTGCTTCAGCCATAATTTCATTTGCTAGCCAAGCTGCGAATGAATCGGACTGTGCTCTGGCGATATATGCTACTCTGTAGCCGCTTTTTTTAGTTTCATCTTTAGCAGGAGTTTCTGAGGATGTGTTATTGCTGCCGCCACTGCCGCACCCCACTAATAAAGACATTGCCATAATTGCAGTTAACCCCATTGCTATTAATCTTTTTTTCATAATTCATTACCCCTTCCTTTGATTTAATTTAAATTTAAATTTAATTGCTTGTCTTGTTTCTCTTCCACTAAAATTACTTTTGAAGTCTTTTTAGATTTAGAGCGAATATCCCAAATTACTGCTAAAGCTATAATTGCACCTTTTACAATCTGTTGCACATATGAATCTACCCCTGTAAGATTCATAATGTTGTTAAGAGAACCAATAATGAATGAGCCTGCTAAGGTTCCCATTGTTGTTCCAATTCCTCCTGAGAAACTGGTTCCCCCTACAATTGCTGCTGTTAATCCCTCCATTTCGTATCCTACTGCACCGTTTGGTAACCCTGCATTTACACGGGACATAAAGAGTACCCCAGCAATACCAACTAAAATCCCATTGATAATGAAAACCTTATATTTTACCAGTTTTACATTAATTCCTGAAGCAATGGATGCTTCTTCATTTCCACCGATGGCATATAGAGAACGTCCGAGGGCTGTATGCCTTAGCAAGTAGTAAATAATAACCGTTATGACTGCCAGGAATATGATCGGTGTTGGGATTCCAAGGATATCTCCCTGTCCAAAAACTACATACTTTCCTAATTGTAAGATATTTTGTCCTTTAGTATATAGGAGTGCTGCACCTCTCGCTACCGTCATCATTGCTAATGTTGCAATAAAAGGTGGAGCTTTGAAATTTGTAATCATGACTGCATTAATCAAGTTACAAATTACTGCAACTAGTATTGCTATAAGAAATGCTCCTATTAAAGAGCCGGTAGCCTTATAAAAGCTTACTGATAATACCCCTGCTAATGCCAATACAGAACCTGCTGATAAGTCCAACATTCCGCTGATAATTAAAATCATTTCTCCGTATGCTAAAATTGTTCCTACTGCCAGCTGTCTGGCAACATTGGTGAGATTGTTTTTTGTTAAAAAGTTTTTATCAAGAAGACTGCAAATCACAACCATAAAAATTAAAACAATGAAAATCGAGTATTTTTCCATTATTTTGCTTTTCTTAAATTTTTCAACCATTTTCTCCCCTCCATTTCTCTAGTCTACGTTGCAAACTTCATAATCTTTTCTTGTGTGAATTCATCTCTTTGTAATTCGCCGGTAATTCTTCCCTTGTTCATAACATAAATTCTATCGCACATACCGATTAATTCAGGAAGCTCCGAGGAAATCATAATAACGCTTTTGCCTTGCTTTGCCATATCCGTCATCAATTTATAGATTTCAAACTTTGCTCCTACGTCAATTCCCCTTGTAGGTTCATCCAGTATGAGTATGTCTGGTTCTAACAGCATCCATTTTGCTAATAATACTTTTTGTTGATTTCCTCCACTTAAGGATTGTATGGTTGTTTCTAAAGTAGGCGTCTTTACATTCATTTTTTTAAAGTAGTTGCCAACCATTTCTTTTTCCTGTTTTGAATGCCAATACCCTCCATAGAAAAATTTTTGCAAACTGGAAATGCTGGCATTTTCCATTACGCTTCTAACAGGAATAATACCGTATCTTCTTCTGTCTTCAGAAAGCATTACCATTTTATTGGCTATACTGTCATGTACACTTTCTATTTTTACTTCTTTCCCATGGATTTTTATTTTCCCTGATGTGATTGGGTCTAGACCAAATAAGGAACGCATAAGTTCTGTTCGACCTGCTCCCACCAGCCCTGCAAATCCTATAATTTCTCCTTTTTTCACATGGAAATGAATATCCTTGAAAACTCCTTTACTGTACAAGTTCTCTACTTCTAAGATGTTTTCTCCTATTGGACATTCTTCTTTCGGATAAACATTGGTGATTTTTCTTCCTACCATTAAAGCAATAACATCATCCATTGTAAGATCCTTTGCCGGATGACTGGCTACTACTGTTCCATCACGGAAAACAGTGATATCGTCTGCTATTTGGAATACCTCATCTAATTTATGAGAAATGTAGATGATGCTAACCCCTTTTTTCTTTAACATCGCAATCTTTTCAAATAGCTTTTCAACTTCTCTTTGAGTGATTGCCGAGGTAGGTTCATCCATAACAATAATGCTTGCATTGTTTGAAATTGCTTTGATGATTTCTAACATTTGTATGTCTGATACCGTTAAAGTTTTTAGTTTTTGATCTGGCTCATAGGGCAAATCTTCGTCTTTTAAAAACTTAATGGTATCTCTTCTGAGTTTCTTCCAATCAACTTTTCCGAATTTATTTGTAGGGAGTCTGCCTAAAAATAAGTTTTCTTCAACGGACATCTCCGGAACATAGTTTAACTCTTGAGCAATCATTGCTATTCCGTAGCTTGCCGCTTGGATCGGATTTTGTATTTTTACGGGCTTTTCATCAATAAAAATTTGTCCTGCATCTGGTTTATAAATTCCGTTGATAATTTTCATTAATGTTGATTTCCCTGCACCATTCTCTCCGCACAGGGCATGAACGGTTCCTTTTCTTACAGAGAAATCAATCTTATCTAAGGCTTTTACTCCTGGAAAGGATTTTTCAATATTTGAAACTCTAAGCTTGATTTCCTGACTCATGTTATCCCCCCTTCGAGAGTTTTTGAATTCAATCTCTTTTGCAAGATTGATTGTGTAATAACTATAACAAAATCTATTCTTTTATATCAGTGATATCCTTAAGGAGTTTTTAGACGATTTTGCTGTGAATTTTTTGTCAATTATGAGATTAGTATTATTTTGCTCCACTTTAGTATTTTTTTACGAAAAAAAATCCTCCGAGGAGGATTTTTAATAAACTTCTATGCTATTTTAAGTTTTTTCTATATTCGGTCACTGTCATACCTACGATTTTTTTAAAGGTTTTACTAAAATATTGCTGATCCGAAAAACCGACTAAATCGTAAATTTGGCTTACCGTATTATTGGTATCCCTTAAATACTCTTTTGCTTTTTCGATTCTTTTTTTATTGATATAGGACACAAAATTCGTGCCTTCTTCTTTCTTAAAAAGATAGGATAAATAGTATTTTGATAATCCTACATAGTCAGCCATATCCTCTAAAGTGATTTTCTCCTGAAAATGCTCGTCTATATAATCTTTCACCTTTTGGATCATATAGGCGGAGTTTTCTGTTCCTGATACTTCTAATCTTTCTAAAATCTCTTTTGTAAAGTCTCTCATAATTTGGAGCAGTGTACTAATGTGATTCGCATTTAAACTGTATTTAGGATACTCATAAATTTTTTCCCCTTCATCTTGATTCAAACAAAATTCAAATCGTTCTATGATATCCCCAAGCATGTGGGATATATATAGTTTTCCGTCCATGGAAGGAATACTATTCGCCTTTAATTCATCGACTAATTTCAATAAGAATTCATCAATCTTTTTACGATCAGATTCTTCTATATAATGAATCAAATCTTTCTTATATTCCGGGCTGATAACATTTCTAACTTTTTTGTCCCCTGGATTATAATTCTTTGGAGTAATCATTTCTCCGGGATTACAGTAAAACAGATAATCAATCGCCTTATAAAACCAATCTATTTCTGACCTTAATACCATTGCCTTGGAATATAGATCGGTACATACTCCAGTCACTTCAATATTAAAATATTGTTCTACGGATTTTTTGATAAATTCAAATAAGCCTTTTATATCTTTTTCATGGATTTTCTCTTTTGCTAAGAAACAAGTAATAGAATTCCCAAAAGGTTTAATTAGGTAAGTCCATTTGTCTTCTTCTAATTTATTTGTAAACAATTGATAACAGGCTAGAATTATGTTTTTAATTTGTTCTTGAGAATACACCTTTTCATACAAACTAATACTAAAGTCTAATTGGAAGCAACAATAATTCCATCCTGCAATGGGTATATTAAGTTGAGAAAAATCATTAACGACATCTTCTTCAGGCTTTTCTAAACTTAAAAACCTTCCAAGAGCCAACTCCTCTTTTTTAATGCTTTCCTTTACCTGCTCTTCTTCACTCTTGCCTTCTTGGTCTAGTTTTTCTTTAATCTTTTTTAATGTGGCAACCAACTCTTCTTCTTTTAGCTCAGCCTTTAAAATATAATCACTTACTTGAAACTTTAAAGCATCTCTTGCATAATCAAATTCATCATAGCAAGTTAAAACAACAACCTGAGCATCTTCATTGGTTTCTTTAATTTTTTTAGTCAACCATAATCCATCTTTTTTAGGCATTTTTATGTCTGTAATGACTAAATCCGGATTCAAAGTTAAATATTTATTAAATGCATCTTCGCCATTACTCGACTCCCCAATGATTTCAAAGCCATATGCATTCCAGTCTATCATAGATTTTAACCCTATTCTAACGATCATTTCATCATCAACAATCAGTACTTTATACATTGATTTCACCCCTCCCAAAAGTATTAGTATACTTCAGGAATTTCTATTATAATCCTTGTTCCTACTCCCTCTTTTGTATCAATGACTAAACCATATTGCTCACCATAGTACAATTTAATTCTGTTGTTTACATTGTTTAAACCTACTGTGCTAAATTTGTTTATATTCTTTTCTTCTTTAAATATGTTCTTTAGGATCTCCGGACTTATTCCTTTACCATTGTCTTCGACCACTATTCTAAGGAGATCTTCATAAGGATAAGTATAAATTTTGATATGCAGTGTTTCTTCACGCTCGTCATCCATACAATAAATCAATGCATTCTCCACAATTGGCTGTAATATTAGTTTAGGAATCATAATCTTATGATATTTGTCCTCTATTTCATATTCTATAATAAAATCCTGATTAAATCTTAGTCTTTGGATTAAGATATAGTTTTTCACATACTCTATCTCTTCCTCCAACGTAATCATTTTTTTTCCTAAACTAATGCTGACTCTAAGGAGTTTTACCAGTGCTACAATTGCATTGCTGATGCTGTGTTCTCCTTTAATCTGGGCCATCCAGCGAATGGTGTTCAAAGTATTGTACAAGAAATGAGGATTAATTTGTGCATGCAAGACTTCTAATTCCAGTTCATTTTTCTGCTTTTCTGAATTAACGACATCCTCCATTAGCCCCTTAATTTTAGAAACCATTCGATTAAACTTATCGCCTAATTCGGTAAACTCATTGTTTCCTTTTACATCAACATATACTAAGAAGTCCCCTTTTTCTACCTCTTTCATCTTTTTTATGATGTCTCTGATGGGTTTGGTAATCTCTGATGAGAAATAATGAGCCCCACCATAAGTTACTAAAATAAATATAAACCCTATAACCATAACACCTATTTGCAACTTTCGCAAATCAGCATACAACTCACTTTTAAGAATCGTTTTAACTAAAATCCATTTTCCTTTATTGCAGGTGGAAAAAATGGCCACCTTCTCTTCTCCGTTTTCCACATATTCTACATAAGAACGATTATCTTGAGTAAAAATCTTATCCATGACGTCCTTTATATAAAGGCTGTCCATTGGTATATTGTTGGATTGACTTATCATTTCGCCGTCTACGGTACATATAAATACTTGGCTGCCGTCCTCTGCTAAACCGCTGTAAATCTGTTTAAGTACCCATTCGTCCAAATCTACCGTCATATATCCCAGTTCCTCCAGGGAATTTACGTCCACTATTTTTCTATTGAGAGAAAAGCAATTTTTCGTAACAACACTGGAGAGAACTTTGATATACCTTTCTTGTGTAGGAAACCAAATGATTTCTCCACTGCTATCCTTAAGTTCTTCTCTCGGAATAATATTAACGCCATTCCTTTTTTCAGCTCCGGCATAATAAAATTCTCCGTTAATCATGATATAAATACCATCAATATCATCTCTGGAGGAAAAATAACTTCTTAATATTTTTTCAAATTCTGATCTATTTCCCCTTTGCATTAATTCTGAGAACTCGTAGGTTAAAAATATGGAGTTAGAAAATTTTTCAACATCATTCAAAACATAATCAATATTTGAAGCAGCTGTCTTAACTGATTGCCTGGCTGTATCCGCATATTGTTTGATAATTAAACTGTATACATAGTAAAAGACCACTAAGAAAATGATAAATGGTACTATAGAAAAGCTAATGGTTGCAATTAAAAGTTGATCTCTAAAGCTACTCCTGTATTTCGTATTATTCTTTCTCATAGTGCAAATCCTTCTTAATGTATTCTTCCCAATCTTTCTCTATTAAATGAACCGTTTCTTCCGGAGTCAAATTCTCTTTAATCATATGGTGGAGATGATCCATCATAATCTTTTCAAAAGCATATACATTTCTATATTTAGGTCTATAGTACGCATTTCTTTCTTTTTGTGCAGAAATCGAAGCATAAGCGTGATCTATATAAGCCATATAGGATGCCTCAATTAATCTGTATAATTCATTTCTGGAAGGCATATTGCCTCCTTCTATATCTAATAACACCTTCATTTGAATTTGAGGAGAAGTTGCCCATACAATAAAAAGCCAGGACGCTAATTTTTTCTCTTCGCTGATATTGGCATTGATTCCAATTCCTGAACCGCCGTATATATTGGCACTTCTTTTGGTGCCATAAGGTAAAATACTATATCCAACCTTGCCTTTGACTTTTGAAAGGGATTCATTCTCCATAATCGCAGCATTCTCATCCCAGTTAATCATCATAGCAACTTTTCCTTCTGAAAAAAGGTCTGCTAATTCACTCCAATTGATGCCTTCCATTCCAACGGGAGATAAAGCGGCCAATCTTTTATAAACAGACAGAGCTTCCATAAATTCAGGAGTATTCACCGTAAGCTGCGTTGGCTTGTCTATTCCTAAGGTATTTACATTCTCATCCGCAAAATAATCCGCTCCATAAGCGCTCATAATGTTGGAGAACTCACAATAAATTGAATTATGAGGTGCGGACATGGATACGCTGCTATATAATATTTCTGACTTAGGCACATTCTTATCAATCCACTCAGCAATCTCAATATATCTCTCCCAAGTAAAATCACTGCTGTTTGGGAAAGGGTCATAACCTAAATCAGCCATCATGGCTTCTTTGTATTTTTCAAAAATATCTTTTCGATAATAAAAAATCATCGAGGTTGTATCAAAAGGAATGGCATACAATTTATCCTGATTGATAAAATAAGAGCAAATATCTACATAATTCTTTGCGAAGCTTTCAATACCTCCTACAAGATGAGGCAGTTGTTCGTTGTTCTCAAAGGTATTCAAATCCTCTAATTGGCTGCTAAAACGGGTTAAAAATTGATATGGATCGACGTAAAGCAATTCATATTGTGAAGTCTTAGATATAAATTCCATATTCATTCGTTCCACCAAGGTATCAAAATCCATGCTTCTGATATTTACATGAATTCCCGTAGCTTCAGTAAATTTCTCAACTTCTTTCATAAGTACGCTGGCATTGATATTGTTTTCTACTAGAAAATCCAATACCACTCCTTCACATTGCCTCCAATCAAAATCTTTCGGAGCCATAACTGGACTAAATATAGTGTCTCTATCTCCAAATAATTGTGGAACCAATTCTATTTCTTGCTTTTCTATGTCTTTCTTTTCATGATGAAAGGCATCATATGACATAATCAATAAAACTGCTATTATACTGACTGCAAGTATAACTTTTTTTATGATAAATCACTCCTTCTATGCAAGATTCCGATAAAATCTTAGTCTTATGACGGATCAAAGTTAGTCCCACAATATAAAATCATCCATAAACAACAAAAAAAGTATCAGTATGTTAATAGTTTTCCAACTTTGTTCCTTAATATGTTGCCATACCATCCAGTTGAAAACTATTTAAGAGAATCTCCTCTGCAAATAATAAGTGAATTAGTCTTCCATCGATTCTCTATATCCTGATACTTTTTTAAAGGTACCGTTCATTTTATCTAAAGTACTTCTGCCGTACAACTTCATACATCAATACTCCGGCAGCTACAGATGCATTTAAAGAAGTAATCTGCCCATACATGGGAATCTTTACGATAAAATCACATTTTTCTTTTACTATCCTGCTTACTCCTTCTCCTTCGTTTCCGATTACTAAGGCTATTGCTCCCTTTAAATCTGTTTGATACATATTTTCTCCATCCATATCGGCACAGGCAATCCATACTCCTTTAGCCTTCAGATCTTCGATTGTACGCGCAATATTTGTAACTTTTGCAACCGGTACATACTCTATTGCCCCTGCCGAAGCTTTTGCAACTACGGCGCTAAGGCCAGCCGATCTTCTTTTAGGGATGATAACCCCATGAGCACCAGAAATATTGGCAGTTCGTATAATGGCCCCTAAATTATGGGGATCTGTAATACCATCCAGTATGATGATAAATGGCTTTTCCCCTTTTTCTTCGGCATTTTTAAGAATATCTTCGACCTGTGCATATTTATGGGCGGATACAAATGCGATGACTCCTTGATGTTTTTTAGTCTCTGACAGCTCGTCCAATTTAGATTTTGCAACGGTTTGAATCACAATGCCTCTATTTTTAGCTTCAGCAATGATCTTCTTTATAGACCCTTCCGTGTTTCCCTGCTGAATCAAAATCTTATCTATGTCTCTCTCTGATTTAAGAGCTTCTAATACAGCGTTTCTTCCCTCTAAGTGCAGCGAGTCTTCTTCAAATGTTTTCATGTAAAAACTCCTTTCTTTTTGTTCATAATAAATACTGTATTTCAGTTATTTTGCTGCAAAGGATGTTTGATTATGACTGGCATAAATTCTAGCGATATTAAAAAACACATTTTAAAAAGTACTTACCCGGTTGCTTTAACCGGGGCAGGCATAAGCGTAGCCAGCAGCCTACCTACTCTCTCAAGAGATTATCAGGGCATTCCTATTAAAAAAATCATGGAAAGATCTTTCTTTAAGGTAAGTCCCCATATATTTTATGATTTTTATCGAGAGATTCTCCGTTGGAGAAACTGCACTCCCAATGCAGCTCATTATACCCTCTCTAAATATAATATTTCAATCATTACGCAAAACATAGACGGACTGCATCAAAAAGCCGGAAGCAAAAATGTACTAGAAATCCATGGAAATCTTAACTTTTTAATATGTGAATGCTGTAAGCACTACTTTCCTTTTGATCTAGTATATCATCATAAGCTTCCGACCTGTCCAAAATGTTTTAGTATTTTAAAACCTGATATCGTTCTCTATGAAGAACAAATCCACCATTGGGAAAAAGCCGTTTGTGAATTTAAAAAGGCTGACTTGGTTTTAATCATCGGCACTAGCTTAAAGGCTTTTCCTGCTAATCTGCTTCCATCTATTGCAGCCAAACGAGGAGCAGATACCATAATCATCAACGAAAACGCCGAAAAAATATTATGTTTCTAGTTTTTTAGCAGATTTAGCTTTCTTAAAATACTTGCCACCTTTTCTCCCTTTGGAATCATCTTAAAGTCTTCTTCTTTAAGATATCCTGTTAAAATTAGCATTCCCCCGTAAACCAGAACACCAACACCAACTGCACATAATGTAGAAATGCTGTTGCCTGTAAATCTGTGTAATAATTTATAAAAATAAAAAGTCGTTGCAGTCATGAATACTGTTGATATGACTGGCTTTAATATTACATAAGAAAAATCAATTTTATATCCCGAATGTTTCTTTACAGATAAATAGTTCAGTAATGAAAAAATACCATATCCAATGATAGAACCAATAGCTGCTCCATTTACTTTTAAAGGTCCTGCTACCAATGTGTAATTGACGACAGCTTTTCCTATAGACGCAATAAACAGGTTAATTACAGGAATATAGAATTGTCCCATTCCTTGAAGTACTCCGGTAAATGCCTGTCCCAGCATAATAAAGATTAAGCTGATACTCATTAAAGCCAGGACATCTGCGCCTGCATCAAATTTTCCGTAAATCAAACTCATTACAGGCTGTGCCAAAACTGCCAAACCTGCTGCAGAAGGCAATCCCAGTAAAATTGCAAATCTTGTTCCAAGTTCTATTTTATCATGTAATTCTTTATTATTCTTTTTCTCTACAGCTTCAGCAATACTTGGGACAATTCCAACGACCAATGCCATACTGAAAGTCAGAGGAATATTTACAAAAGTTGAAGCTTTTCCGATTTGACCGAACAAATCTACTGCTTCAAGATTAGTCGCACCTGCATCGATTAATCTTCTTACCACCAGTGCAGAATCTACCCAATTCATTACAGAATTGATTGCTGCGCCAACTGAAACAGGAAAAGCAATATAAATAATGGTTTTAGATATTGATAAAAATGAAAGCTTTAACTCTTTTTCGTCACTTCGAGATATTTTTTCTAAAAGACCTTTTCTTTTTCTAAAATATATTGCAGCTAAAATAGCTGTCCCAGCGATACCTCCTGCAGCTGCCCCAAAAGCTGCGCCTCCTGCAGCCAAAGCAACCCCTTTGCCTGCCTGCATAAAGTAATAGGCTGCTCCTAAACCAAAGATAACTCTGGCAAAGTTTTCTATAATTTGAGAAACTGCTGTAGGGAACATGTCCTGCATTCCTTGAAAATATCCTCTAAAAGCCCCCATCATACCAATGAAAATGGGTGCAAGAGCAAGTCCCCATAAAGCATATTTACTTTCAGGCACCCAGCCTTGTACTTTAATCAGCCAGTCTGCTCCAAAAAACATTAGTGATGAAGCCAAAAAGCCAATAATAATCAAAAGCAGAAAAGTATATTGAAATATCTTGTGTGCTTCTTTATATTTCTTATGAACCAGTTTCTCGGAAACAATTTTTGATACTGTAGATGGAATCCCTACATAGGAAACTGCTATCATCAGTGTATATATAGGATAGGGCATTTGATAATATCCCAGTCCGGTATCTCCGATTAAATGGGTCAACGGTATTCTAAAGAAAGCACTTAAAATCTTTGCAATAATTCCTCCAATAGAAAGAATAATTGCCCCCTTAACAAATTTTTTTGCATGTTCAGACATTTAGTAACCTCCAACTCTATTCTTCAACCTTTTGTTCTTCTATTGCCAGATTTATTAAATACCGCAGTCGATCTATTTGTCCATCCAGATATAGATAACCGCAGAGGGCTTCTAAGCCTGTTGCATGTTTATAATCTAATAAATCCGCATTTTTAGGAACACTGCTTGATTTTGCATTTCTGCCTCTTTTAAAGATCGCTTCTTCCTCTTCCGTAAGATAGTCTTTAATTCTATTATATATATTGGCTTGAGCCGAGGCTTTAACATATTCTCTTACTGCTTTATGAAGCTTATTAACAGGGGCATTGCCTCTGGAGACAATCTCCGTCCTTATTAAAAGTTCAAATACAGCATCTCCAATATATGCCAAAACTAAAGGGGAATACTCCCTTGCTTTGATATTTTTTAGCTCTATAGATTGATGTACATCTTCAAGAAATTTTTGCATATTCGAGTCGTTTTCCATTTTCAATCTCCATTCATTACAACCTTTTCCATCTTACCCCTTGAGGTGTATCTTCTAAAATAATTCCTTTTTCTTTTAAAGAATCGCGAATTTGGTCCGCCAACGCCCAATTCTTTGCCTTTCTTGCTTCCTGTCTTTCCTGAATAAGCTTTTCTATTTCTTCATCTAATAAATCACTTTCTTGATTTTCAAGCAGCCCTAAAATATTGCACAAATCTATTATCTTCTTTTTAACCGCAGAAGTAAAGAGTTTCGAAGAATTACCATTCACATGGGTATTAGCAAAACGAACCAATTCAAAAATAACAGATACGGCGTCAGCAGTATTGAAATCGTCTTCCATGGCCTCTTCAAATTTTTTCACAAAAACTTCTAATTCTCCCGATACTTGAATCTCATCTTTAGTCATTTCTTCTGATGATGCATGGTTAATAATATGATCTAAATTAATCACAGCATTTTTGATTCTTTCCAAACCGTTTTGCGCCGACTGCATAAGCTCTCTGCTGAAATTAATTGGGCTTCTGTAATGAGCACTTAGCATGAAGAAACGAATCACTTCATAAGGAAACTCCTCTGCTACTTCTCGTAAGGTGAAAAAGTTTCCTTTAGATTTTGACATTTTCTTATTGTCTACATTGATAAATCCGTTGTGCATCCAATATCTTGCAAAAGGTTTGCCGTTGGCTGCTTCACTTTGAGCGATTTCATTTTCATGATGAGGGAAAATTAGATCTTCTCCCCCTGCATGGATATCTATCGTATCTCCCAAATATTTTTTAGCCATAGCAGAGCACTCTATATGCCAGCCGGGGCGTCCGTCACTCCATGGACTTTCCCATGAGGGTTCTCCTGGCTTCTTTGGTTTCCATAGGACAAAGTCCATAGGATGCTTTTTATCTTCATTGATTTCGATTCTCGCTCCGGCTTCTAAATCTTCCTGATTTTTATTAGATAATTTCCCATAGGTTCTATAAGCTTGAATATCAAAATATACAGTACCATTTACTTCATAAGCAAACCCTTTATCCATCAATGTTTGAATCATGCTTATGATTTCCGGCATTTCTTGAGTTACTCTCGGATGAACTACAGCTCTTTTTATATTTAAGCCATCTGCATCTTTTAGTGTTTCTGCTATATATTTTTCAACAATTTCCGTTGTTGTTGTATTTTCTTCATTGGCTTTTTTTATGATCTTATCGTCTACATCCGTAAAGTTTTGAACATAATTTACTTTGTATCCCTTGTATTCAAAATATCTGCGAACGGTATCAAAAATAATATAAGGTCTCGCATTTCCTATATGAATATAATTGTATACGGTAGGACCGCAAACATACATTTTGATTTCATTAGGGTCTAAAGGAATAAATTCTTCTTTTTGCTTCGTAAGGGTATTATAAATCTTCATGTGTTCCACTTCCTTCCACCATTTTTTCTAATTGAGCCAATCGTTTTTCTAATACTTCGATTTGATGTCTTAAATGACACATTTCCATTTGTACTGGGTCCGGCAGTTTTACCTGATCTAAGGTTTTGCATGGATCAACCTTTTGATTATCTCTCTTTACAATTTTTCCAGGAACCCCTACACAAGTACAATTTTCCGGTATTTCATTTAACACTACAGTACCTGAGCCGATACGAGAATTATCCCCTACTTTAAAAGGTCCTAATATTTTAGCTCCTGCACCTATCATTACATTATTTCCTATAGTGGGATGCCTTTTACCTTTATCTTTCCCTGTTCCTCCTAAAGTAACTCCTTGATAAATCGTAACATTATCTCCAATTTCACAAGTTTCACCAATGACAACTCCCATCCCATGATCTATAAAAAGCCCTTTGCCTATTTTAGCACCAGGATGAATTTCTATGCCTGTGATCCATCTGGATATTTGAGAGATTAGCCTCGCAAAAAAGTAACGTTTATGATTGTATAAATAATGGGCAAATCTATGAAATAGAACAGCATGGAAACTGGGATACAAAAAGACTTCTGCAGTCTTCTTAATAGCTGGATCCCTTTCTTTAATGACATTGATTTCTTCTCTAATAAAACCCATAAAATGTTCACCTCCCATTTTACTACAAAAAAAACTCCATCTCCAATCAGAGACGAAGTTTATCCGCGGTTCCACTCTGTTAAAAGCTTTCGCTTTCAGCTCGAAGCATGATAACGGTTGCCACCGTAATGGACTACTCTGTTTCATCCACACAGCTCCAGGATGCACTTCATTCTACTGCTCATATAAAATCGCTCTCAGCTTCTGCGATTTCTCTCTGTAAAGGCAATAAAACTACTCTTCCTATCATAGCCTTTGATTAATATTGGATTAAAATTATTTTATTCATTTTCCTTGATAATGTTATCATTTTCCTGAAAATAATTGAGAAAGGTATCCACTACATATTCATCAAATTGGCTTCCTCTATTATTTACTAAAATATTTATTGCTTTATCGATATTCATACCTTTTCGATATGGTCTATCCGAGGTCATTGCATCAAATGCATCTGCAACAGATATGATTTTCGCCTCCAGAGAAATCTGGTTTGCTTTAAGTCCCTCAGGATAACCCTTTCCATCAATCCTTTCATGATGTTGCTTTACATGAATACTGATGTCTTTAAGGGCAGGAATATCTTTAATAATTTCATATCCTTTTAAAGGATGGAGTTTAATGATATTAAATTCATCCTCTGTAAGTCTGGCAGGCTTATTTAATATTTCATCCTGAATCCCTATTTTCCCAATATCGTGAAGTACGGCAGCAATTCTAACTTTTTCCAATCTATTTTTATCGAAATTCAATTTTTTTGCAATGGCCGTTGAGTACTTTGTAACTCTGTCAACATGTCCTTTTGTATAAGTGTCTTTTACTTCAATGGCATTAGCAAGCACTTTTACAGTATCAAAAAACATTTGATGTTTATCATTATAAAGTTTGGCATTTTCCAAGGCAATTCCCAGTACATTGGCATAACAGTTGAATAAATATTTCTCACTGCCATCAAAATATTCACCCAGTAACACAATAACCGCGTTTACTTCTTTTTTCTTATTGAAGACAGGAATAATTGCTCCTGCTTTTAATTTGTCAGTGAGTTGATCACAAATCGATTGAGGAACATTTGGATACTTTCTTATATGTGAATAGATTTGCGTTGCTTCTAAAGAAATATCATAATCCAAATATCCATTTTTAAGGTACTTTTCTAATATAGGATGGAAAATCGAATAAATCTCTGAATCCTTATAATAAGTATCTACTAATTCCAGACCTTCTTTTTGTGATACAAACACTGCTCCAAAGGAGCTGTTTACAAAGGGTATAATATCTTCCAAAGCCTTCTTCAGAAGTTCATTTTTGTCAAAATTCGACGTTACATCTTGGCTAAAGTAGAATAAGTTTCTTAATTCTTTTACTCGTCGATTTAATTCACAGTTGATTCTTTCAATTTCTTCTGTATAAGCTTTAAGTTGGGAATGAGCAGCCTCTAATTCGGTTTGTCTCGAGTATAGCTCAGTATTTTTATATTTTAACTTTTTCGTATAGTATTCTACAATCTCCAACTCATCTTCTTCAAATTTCATTTCCTGCTTATAGAGAATGGAAAGTATGTGATTGATTTCATTTTTTACTAGCTCTATTTTCCCTGAATATGTACCTTCTAGCAGTATTCTTTTTTTATTTTTTCGATTTTGCAAATAATCATCAATTGACATCAACTCGTCTAAAAAACTATCTAGTTCGTCTTTCTGCATATGTCTGGTCCCCTCTAAATTAAGTCTAGATGTCTTTTGCTTTTCATCAGGGCTTCTTCTAACCTCTCTTGGCTAAAGGGTTTAACTATAAAATCCTTGGCACCCGCCATGATCGCTTGTATTACCATTCTCTTTTGACCCATAGCAGTACACATTAAAATATAAGTATTCGGTAACTCTTTTAAGATCTCCTTAACTGCTTCTATTCCGTCCATTGAAGGCATAACGATATCCATTGTAATTACATCAGGCTTAAGCTCTTTTGCTTTTTTTATAGCATCGTGACCGTTGAAAGCTTCACCAACGACTGTATGACCCATTTGCTGAAGCATATTCCTTAAAACTGTTCTCACAAATGCCGCGTCATCCACAATCAGTACTGTCATACTAAGCCCTCGCTTTACTATAAACTAAAAAATAGATATGACAATATTTTATCATCATACCAATATCTTTTCAATGGGTAACTGTTTTCATTTTCATTGTATTAAACAAATCGCATGGGCAGAAATACCTTGTCCTTCTCCCGTAAAACCTAATCCCTCTTCCGTTGTTGCCTTGATGTTAATCTGATTGATACTGATATCTAAGGCCTCAGCAATATTTTTTCTCATTTTATCGATATAAGGAGCCATTTTGGGTTTTTGAGCAATAATCGTCGAATCTATATTTAAAATAGAAAATTTTTCTACAGCTAATACATTCTTTACTCTCTTTAATAACTCCAAACTGGATATGCCTTTATATTGTTCATCGGTGTCCGGAAAATGTTTCCCAATATCTCCCTTAGCCGCTGCCCCCAATAAGGCATCCATGATCGCATGCAGAAGTACATCTGCGTCTGAATGGCCCAATAAACCCTTCTCATAGGGAATTTTAACCCCGCCTATAATCAGTTCTCTGTCTTCTACCAATCTATGCACATCATAACCCATTCCTATTCTCATTAAATAACCTCCTTATAATTTACTTTTCCCTTATTTATGTTGAAATAACATATTATATCATTAGTTGACATTTTATTACAATTATTGTATACTTTAATAATTACTATCTGTGCTGCTACATATGGAAGGAGAGATTCTTTTGAAACCAAAAATTTTAATTTATAATGATAGTCAGCTTCAACGACAAAATTTAATAGATTTCCTTACTGAGCTTAATATGCCAATGGAAATATATGAATCCGAAAATGAAGAAGATGTTTTAAAAAAGATTAAAGAGCAAAAGTTTGATGCTATGATTTCTGATATAATGATAAAAAAAGAACTGACAATCAATCTTATAAAAAAAATTAGAGAAACTTATCCCTCTATCTATATAGTATTTGTATCCGCCTATAAAGATTTTATTATGGATGCTGTGGCAGAATGTCACTGTTATGATTATATCTCAAAACCCGTTAATAAGGAAAGGTTTCAAGGTACAATGAAATTAATCCTGGAAAGAGTCCTGGAAGAAAATAATATACATAATGAAAAATCTAACCAAAAAAATCTTATCGTTAATTATAATAATCAGTCTTTTATAATTCCAATAGATAAAATCTTATTTATTGAACAATGCGGATATCTTTCCATTATTCATACCCTTGATGGGATCTATCGTTGTGTTTCTACTTTAATTCGCTTATACAATGAATTAAATGATGATTTCTTCTTAACTCATAAAAGCTTTCTAGTAAATATCAAAAATGTTAGTCATGTTTCTTATAATAGAAGAACCTCCGGTGATATCTTTTTTGAGCGATATGATAAAACTGCTCTTTTAAGTGTACGTAAAAAATCTGAGTTCAAAAAAACACTATTAAATTATAATAAACAATAGTCTATATCTCTTTTCTTCCTTTCTATGATATTATAAAATAAGAAATACAATAAAACAAATTAATTAATGTTTTATATACAACTTTTGTCAAATAACAATGATCATTAATCAAATTTCTATTTTCATTTTTTTAGTAATCTTTATAATGAAATTTATAAGAGTTAGGAGCGCTAGGATGTTTATATTCTCTTTACTTCAGTATGTTGAAGGTTTTGCGATGTATTTAATTATTTCTACTTTATCAGGATTAAAAGGTAGAACCTCTTTACTGAAAATTCTTTACCTATCTTTGTTGCATGGAAGTATTTATCTGATATTGAATGAGATTTTACCTATCCAGCTACAAGGAATTATTTTACTAATCATATCAATTTTGATTAGCTCTTTAATATTGGAATTAGACTTTATTTTATCGATATTGACTACCCTAATATCTGTACTAATTATATTAACAGTCGATCTTACTGTAAGTATGACAACTTTAGGAATTTTGAATATTCCTATTTCTGATATAGTGAATAATTCATCTATAAGAACCTTATTAACTTTTATTATTCAACTTATTTTCTTAATTATTGCTTTTGTAATTTATATGAAAAACATCACTCTTCCAAAGAAATACTTTATTAATAAGAAGATTAGCTTATTAATTTCATCAATTTTCTTCGCTGTCTGCGTATTTGCTTTCTTAGCATTTATTATAGGTACTTTTGTTGATGATTTTCAGCCTATTATATATATTGCCCTGGTAATCATTTTTATATCTTTTTCATTCGTGATGTATAAGCTCAATCAATATGTTGTTACCATGGCAGTTAAAGAAATACAATTAGAAGATCAACGTATTTATATTGAATATATTAAAGAACTCATGAATCATCTAAAGGCTCAAAGACATGAATTTATCAATCATATCAATGTATTATACGGTCTTGTTCAAATTAATGATGTGTCACGTTTGGAAACAGCTAAAAGGTATATAGAAACTCTAAACATAACAATTCAAGGAACTTCAGATATCATGGCAACGGATGAGCCTGTTGTTTCAGGCCTTCTTGTTACTAAAACTGCCATAGCTGAACAAAAAAACATAGAAATGGATATCAACATCACCGATCGAATTACAGATACTCCATTATCTCTTACGGAAGTTTCTACAATACTCAATAATCTTATCAATAATGCTATTGAATTTTCAGAAACACTTCCTGAGAAAAATCGCTACATATGTATCGAAGTTTATGGTGATGAAAATAATGTATACATAGATATATGCAACGAAAATAATGGACAAGCTATAACAAATACTGAAATCATCTTTGAAAAAGGCTTTTCGACTAAACCCAATCATAAAGATTATAGAGGGTTTGGCTTATATAATGTAAAAGGCATTATAGAAAAGCATCATGGTTCAATTGCTGTCGAGTCAGACTTACATGAAACCAGCTTTAAAGTCTCACTACCAAAGAAAAAATAAAAAGGGGGGTTTTGCATGAAAAAGAATATGCAAACAATATTAAAATGGATTGGAAGTGCTTCTCTCATTTTTGCTGTAGTATCTGCGACACCTGCGTGCTTTTTACTTGCTTCTCAACCCAAATGTCCAAAATCATTACAAAAATAACAGGTCATTGACCTGTTATTTTTGTCTACTCTATTCATTGATCCTTTAAGTTTTTTTCACTGAACACCATATAAATGATGGTTAATGTCTCAATGAAGATCGCATTCATGCCTATGTATTTCCAAGGGCCAGATATTTTAAATAATATGCATAGCCAAAAAATAAATGTCCCAAGAGCTATGGTATGTATCTTTTTTCTTCTCTCCCTGCTAATAATTGGCTGGTTTTTATGTTCTGCGGGAGAAAACTTAAATATAATGCAAAATGAAAAAATGGCTTGAACGAAAAATATAATGTCATTTTGAATATTCAGTCCTGCAAAAACAGAGGCATATATTGCACTTAGGCTAATTATGAAGCATTTAAAATAAGAGCTCGCATGATATCCCCCTGCCCAAATTCTAAGTGAACTAAAGACAACCATTGCAAACAACCCATACTTTAGATCCCCTGTTAAGAATAACAACATACATAAAAAAACTATCTTAACTGTCTCACTGATCAATGCTTGTAAGCCATATTGTATTTGTCTGATTTGGGTGTGACTAAAAAGCTGTTTCTTATAAATCTGATAGGATATTCCTGCTGCCAGTCTATCAATCATATGGAACCTCCTTCATAATTTATATTTTTATGTAGTAATTTGAAGTATATGTATATTATATATCAAAAAAAATAAAAAGACCAGTAAAAATTACGGTTCTATAATAAATGTTGGGGTGCATAATTTAAATTATTTATCTCAACATTTTTTTACATAATAAATGCACTTGTGAAATAAATCTGCTAAAATGTAGTTACCACAACTAAATAGAAAGGAGATTT
>JAAYPH010000223.1 GCA_012519955.1 Candidatus Epulonipiscium sp. | reverse complement strand
TTCTGCTATCTAACTGTGTGGCTTCATCCAATGCCTTTCCAAATGCTTTAAACATCGCTTCAATGATATGATGATTGTTCTTTCCGCTTAAAACCTTTATATGAACATTCAGTCCTCCATGAATACATACGGCTCTAAAAAACTCTTCCACCATTTCCGTATCCATTTCTCCAACTTTATCTACGGTAAATTCCGCATCGAATCCCAGATAGGGCCGACCAGATATATCGATGGCACATAGCACCAAGGCATCTTCCATAGGCAAAATCATAGAACCGTATCTTTTGATACCCTTTTTATCCCCCAGGGCTTTGGCAATGCACTGACCCAGGACTATTCCTACATCTTCTACAGTATGATGACAATCTACTTCTAAATCTCCCTTGGCTTCAACATTCAAGTCCATAAATCCATGCTTGGAGATATGAGTTAACATATGGTCAAAAAATCCAATGCCTGTTTTTATATGAGATATGCCTGAGCCATATAAATTGATAGACATATTAATATCTGTTTCATTCGTTTTTCTATGAATTTGAGCTTTTCTTTCAAGCATTTTGTATTCTCCTTTACTGATCTCATTGACACTGCCGACTATATATTTAAAATAAGCCTCCTCAGTCTATTGTATTAACACTTTAAGTGCATCCAGTAATATTTTATTTTGTTCTTTATTCCCCACGGTAATTCTTAGTAATAATGCTCCTTCAGATGCTGCAAAAGAACGTACAAAGATTTCTCTTGCCTCTAGTTTTTCTGAGAGCTCCAAATCCTGAGTTTCGATTAATATAAAATTAGCGTCCGAATCAAAAACCCTGATATTGGGTAGTTTTCTTAACTCTTGGATTAAATTCTCCCGTTCGGTTTTAAGATATTCGATTCGCTCCTGATTGACTTTCTCGTCTTGCAATACCCATGTTGCAATTTTTTGAGATAGAACACTAAGATTATATGGTGGCTTCGTTAAATAAATTGCATCAATAATCTCTTTGGCTCCGATTCCGTATCCTACCCGAAGTCCTGCCAACCCATAGGCTTTCGAAAAAGTTCTAAAAACTACAATATGAGAATACTTCCCTATAAGTGGAATCATCGTTTCATCAGAAAACTCTCCATAGGCCTCATCAATAAGAATCGGACATTTCACATTTTGTGCAATTTCTTCGATTTGCTCATTTGGAAGTCTATTTCCTGTAGGGTTATTAGGGCTGCATAAAATTAAGAGTTTAGGGTTTTGTAGATTGCATGTTTTAATAATCTCATCAATAGGATACGTATAATCCTCATTTAGTTTAACTTCAATCGGCACCCCATGATTTAAAATGGCTGTAGAGCCATACATACTAAAAGATGGAGTAGGCATAACTACTCTATCCCCCGGCTCAAGAAATACTTTCATTATACAGTCAATCAGCTGGTCTGAACCTACCCCACAAATTACATTCTCCACATCAACATTCCAAAAAGAAGCTATGGCTTCACGCAATTCTGTAGAATCGGTATCTGGATAGAGTTTTATATTTTCTTCATTACTAATCCATTGTATCAATTTATTTTTTACATTCTCACTTAAAGCAAAAGGACTTTCATTGGCATCCAACTTAATCTTTTGAGGTCTGAATGCTGCATGATAGGGTTTAAAAGCCTGCAGTTCTTTTCTTATATAGTCTCTAATCATTTTCAAACCTCACCCTCACTGAATTAGCATGGGCTGTCAATGCTTCAGCTTCTGCAAAGGTAATGATATCTTCACTTAATTCTTTTAAAGCTTCTTCCGGGAAGAAGATCACACTGGATTTTTTCATAAAATCCTCAACATTCAAAGGAGAGAAAAATTTTGCCGTTCCACTGGTTGGAAGAACATGATTAGGTCCTGCCATATAATCCCCCAGAGGCTCCGGAGAATAATGTCCCAAAAATATTGCCCCTGCGTTTTTAATTTTAGGAAGCAGGGAAAGGGCTTCCCTGGTGCAGACTTCCAGATGTTCCGGAGCAATTTGATTGCTGATTTCTATGGCTTCTTCTATTGTATTCACAATGATAATAACACCAAAATCTTTTAAGGATTTTGTAATGATTTCTTTGCGTGAAAGCTTTTCGGTTTGACGAATTAATTCATCTTTTACAGCATAAGCTACTTCCGCGCTGGTCGTTACTAAAATAGCTGAAGCCAATTCGTCATGTTCAGCTTGGGATAACAAGTCTGCCGCAACAAAAACTGGATTGGCACTATCATCTGCCACAACAAGAATTTCGCTGGGCCCTGCTATAGAATCAATACTTACATGGCCAAAAACCGTTCTTTTTGCCAAGGTAACAAAAATATTGCCGGGTCCTACAATTTTATCTACCTTAGGAATGGTTTCGGTTCCAAAAGCCAGGGCTGCAACTGCCTGAGCTCCCCCTACTTTATAGATTTCTGTTACACCTGCTATTTTAGCAGCTACCAAAACTCCGGGATTCACACTGCCGTCGTTTTGGGGAGGGGTTACCATTACAATTCTATTTACGCCAGCTACCTGTGCTGGAATAACATTCATAAGTACAGAAGAAGGATAAGCAGCTTTACCTCCGGGTACATACACTCCGACACTTTCCATAGGCCTTACCATTTGACCCAATATAGTACCTTTTTCATCTGGTGCAATCCAGCTATTCCTTTTTTGTTTTTCATGGAATAGCCTTATTCGATCTGCTGCTCTTTGAAGAATGGATATAAAATTTTCGTCCAGTGTGTTATAAGCTTCTTGAATCTCATTGTCTGTAACTTTAAGGGTTTGAGGTGTCAAAACTGCCTGATCAAATTTTCTCGTATATTCTAATACCGCTCCGTCTTTTTTATTGCGTACATTTTCTATGATATCATCCACTATCTCCTGCACATTTTTAAAATTAAGCTGGGATCTCATCAATAATGCTTCAATCATATTTTTAGCGTTATAATCCTGATTGTCTATTATTCTTATCATTTTCTCACCCTATTCATTTATTAATGCTTTTTTGGCTTTTTCAATGAGCTCGGTTATTCGATCGTACTCCATTTTCATACTTACGCGGTTGACAACCATCCTCGCAGACAGAGGACAGATTTCTTCTAATACAAATAATCCGTTTTCCTTTAAAGTACTTCCGGTTTCAACAATATCGACGATGACCTCTGCCAATCCAACAATAGGTGCCAATTCTACAGAACCGTTTAATTTAATAATTTCTACAGTCTGTTGCTTTTTATGGTAAAAATAGTCACTGGCTATATTGGGATATTTTGTGGCTACCCTCAGTAAATCCTGACCACTTTCTAATTTACTTTTCATTTCTTTTGGTCCAGCTACAACCATCCGGCATTTTCCAAAGCCTAGATTGAGCACCTCGTATAAATTCTTTTTTTCTTCTAATAGGGTATCTTTTCCCACTACCCCTATATCTGCTGCCCCGTACTCTACATATGTGGGGACATCTGTTGCTTTGGCCAAAAAGAATTTGAGTTTTAAATCTTCATTTGTAAAAACCAATTTTCTCGATTTTTCCTTCATTTCATCACAGGTAAAGCCAATGGACTCCAATAATTCCATGGTTTTATCCGCTAGTCTTCCTTTTGCTAAGGCAAAGGTTAAATATCTCATTCAGTTTCCCCCCTATCTGCGTTTTGGAGCAATTCTTCCACAGTCGTCTTGATAGTTTGGTTGTTAACTAAATTAATAAGTTGTACATGCTGATCATCTTCAAAATATAATATTCCTCCGATATTCTTTGAAAGGGCATATTTTTTATTTTCTTCAATATCTCCATTAATTAAACTATTTTCAATATACATTCCCTGACTTCTAAGATGGTCCCCAGTCATTAATGCCTGTTTTCTTCCTTTTGGTTCATAGACCAAAAGGGTATCCACCTTCCAAACAGGTATATCTATTTTTTGCCTGTTGATTGCATTCATAAGCTGTTCTATGGTAATACCAAATCCTATAGCCGGACAGTCTTTGCCAAATTCTCCAACCAGTCCGTCATAACGTCCTCCTTCTAAAATAGAAAAACCTGTTCCGTAGGTGTATCCCCTAAAAATAATCCCTGTATAATAATCGCTTCTGTTCACCATTCCAAGATCGAAAGAAACATATTTTTCAACACCATAATCACATAAAATCTCATAAACCTTTTTTAATTTTTCTAAGGCTTCCCTTGATCTGGAATTATTGGTTAAGCTCTTTGTCTTTTCAATGATATCAATTGAACCACAAAGCTTTGGCAAATCCAGAAACAATTGTTTTAAATCAGAGTCAATTGGGAACTGCTCTATATACTCTTCGACTCCAATGAAATCTTTATTTTCAATTAATTGTCTTATTTCTTCTTCCTCTTCTGTATTTAAACCTGCCTCTTCTAGTAGTCCTTTAAAAAATTCTATCTGACCTAAATCAATTTGAAACTCATTAAGTCCTGCTGCACTTAAGCTATTAATCGCCAATGCAATAACTTCTGCATCAGCTTCGTCAGAGTTCATTCCCAGAAGTTCTACTCCTGCCTGAGAAAATTCCCTTGTTTTCCCTTGATAACTTTCATTATAACGAAAGGCATTGCCTATATAGCATAGCCGTATTGGTTTTGATTCTTCCTTTAGGGTAGTGGCAGCCATTCTAGCAATTGGAGGTGTCATGTCAGGTCTAAGCGCAAGAATTGCTCCTTCTCTATCAAAAAACTTATACATATGTTTCTGCTGAATTTTGCCGTTATCTTCTGAAAAAACATCATAATATTCAAACGTAGGTGTTTGTACATTATAGAAACCATATCTATTAAAAACCGATTCAATTCTTCTCTCGATTTCTATCTTTCTAGCACATTCTCGGGGAAGTAAATCTCTAACCCCCTCCGGTGTATGCAGTCTGTAATCCTTCACAATAACCCTCCTTTATCATTTCATCTCTTTATCGTTTTAAAGTTATAAATTGATGAATTATAATCATTATATAAGCAATAAATTAATTTGTCAATTTTTTCTTACAAAAGATAGTGCGTTGGCTACACTTGTAAAATAAGAAAGCTTTGTCCCTTGAAAGCAAGAAGAGATTTTTTATTTCAAAAACAACAAAATCGCCCAGTGGGCGATTTTAGGTGTTATTTCTAATGTGATAAATTATTTAATTTATATCTGTATTTATTTTTGAGATAAAAAGGTCTTAATTTTATCTATAATCATAGAAAGCGCAACACTGTTAAAGCCACCCTCAGGAATAATGACATCGGCATTCTTCTTACTGGGCTCAACAAATTCTTCGTGCATGGGTTTTACGGTGGTAAGATATTGTTTAATCACAGAATCTAAATCTCTTCCTCTTTCCTTTACATCCCTTAATAGCCTTCTAATTAATCTGACATCTGCGTCAGTATCAACAAAAATTTTAATATCCATTAAATTTAATAAATCCTTATTCTCGAAAATCAAAATTCCCTCTACTATAATTACTTTTGCCGGCATAATATGTACGGTTTCATTTGTTCTGGTATGCTCCACAAATGAATAGGAAGGACGATCAATACTCTCTCCATTTTTTAAACATTTTATATGAGATATCATAAGTTCTGTATCAAAAGCATTGGGATGGTCATA
>JAAYPH010000222.1 GCA_012519955.1 Candidatus Epulonipiscium sp. | reverse complement strand
TCTAATATTTGTATTTGCTGGATGACTTTTGTACTTAGTCATCCTTTCTTTTCCGCCAAAGTGGTTGGAATGCACCTTCCGTCAGTAACTTTGGCAATAACCGCCATTCTATGCCGGCACTAACAATGATATACTTTATCTGTTTTTACTTCAAGTCTTCCAATTGAATATACCATTGTATGCCCACATTTTTTACATACCAAAATTCCTGAGGTTGGAAATATTCCGGCTCGTGATTTACGTGGTATTTTCTGCCTCATATTCATAATCGTCATAATTTTATTATGTTCTTCCTCTGTTTTTAATATTTCGTGATTACCTTTTCCAATATTCCAACATATCTCATCTCTTTTTTGTATTTCTAATTTCCCAGATATCGGTGCTTTTGTCCATTTATTTTTACCGTATACAACTGTCCCCATATGAAACTCATGTCTTAACAATCTATTAATTGCTACCGAACTCCACATTTTATTATTCGGAGATGGAGTTTTTTCTTTATTTAATTCAAACGCAATTTTTTCTGTATTAAACCCTTGTAAATACATTTTTTTAATTCTCTGATACACTTCATTTTTTTCCTTATTTACTATAATATCAAAATCCACTTTTATTCTTCCTTTTTCATCCTGTCCTACACTTCGAACTTTTTCATATGGATAAGGCGGGTTTCCATTTGTCCATCTTCCTTGCTTTGCTCCATCTTTCTTTCCATTTATTAACCTTTCTTTTATAAGATTTAGTTCTGTATTAGACATAACAGACTGTATTCCGAGCATAGTTAAATCTCCATTGTCATTTAAATCATATGATCGTTCGGGAGTAATTATATATGTGTTAGAATATTGAAATACCCTTTTAATTATTCCAAAATCACTTGTATCACCTCTTGAAATTCTATCCCAGTGTACTACAAGAACTCCGTCAAACTCACTGCATTCAATTTTTTTAAGCAGTTCGTACATAACAGGTCTTTCAAGTAAATTTTCCCCAGATATCACATTTTCATTAAATTCAACATATTTCCAGCCACATTTTTGAGCATATGTTATAAGTCTTTCTCTATGTTTTTCTACAACATCTGCTTCTGTATCTCCCCGACTTTTTCTAAGATAAATTGCAACTTTCTTAATTCTATTTAAATCAACTGCCATAACAAGAACCCCACCTTAAATGTTATATATGCAATTATATCATAAAAAAATCTAAATAGTTAAAATGAAACGGTTTGAATAAAAACCGAATAACTTGTTTAAGAAAACAAAAGGAACCTTATCTATTTTTGTTATACATTTTCTGTTTTCTCTTTGTAGTTTCTCCAATTTTACACCTTCATATAATTAAATTAACTTCACAATATCAAATATGTGAGTATGATGTTGATTTGATTACAACCATTATAAAAATTCTTCATCTCTCATGGGCTATATACCTTTATGTTTTCTTCCATCCACTCTTCAATTTTATCTTTCACCTCAAATCTATTTTTTGAAGAAAATTCTTTTATTGTGTCCCAACTATTATCTTCTCTTACGATTGCTAACGATAGTCCATATTCTCCATTAGGATCTCCATCTGGATACCAGCCTAAATCAATAATCATATAGTCTTTTGATGGTATATACCATTTACCCTTTTTTAAACCTATTTTAATAATCTGCATAATATCTTGAGTAAAGTATCCCCAGTTTTGAAGTCCCCCTTTACTTTCTTCAGATTGAACAGGTTCGACATCAAAAAATTTATTATATGTAACTGCAAACCCTCCAGGGATTTTAATGGGCATTATTTTCATAGACACAACATCTCCATATTATTTATTATCATTGGATTTTGACAATTCTGTTAATGCTTCTTTAGCAACCGCCTGAACATGAAGGTCTTCGTGATACTCAAATCCATTAAATATATGTGTGCACTTACTCTTATAAGTAATTCCCAAGGCATATATTGCATCCGCAAGTAATCTTGGTTCCACCTTTTCTATGTTATCTTCAAAACAATCCAACGAAACTCAGTTAATAACTGCAAAATGTCATCCTTAACATCTATATCTTTCTCTATGAATAACTGTATTTGGTGAAGAAGGATTATATCATCGAAGTAAGGTAAATTGTATCCGTAATAGACACGCAGGACCGACCATTCTAATATAATCTTTAATACTGCTTCCTCCCCAATCATATATTCTGAATGGTCTGGAATCATACAGTTGTTAATCCAATCACTTAAATCTTTATATAATTTTCGTTCTCGGAAAATCTGGATATTTTTCTTTCATTCCGGAATATAAATTTCTCCAAGCCTATTCCACATTCCTCAATATCTTCTACACACGAGTAGATAACTATATCGTTAAGTATTATCTTTCTTTTACCTTTTCTATTACTCCCACTTTTCTTACTCCTCATCATAATACAAACGCTTTAATACCCCCAATCATCAACCTGCCAATTGCTTGCTTTACTATCCCTTATTAATATCCAGTTCCAATCAGAATAAGTTGAATTTGGATTTAAACTCCCATCACCACCTGAAGAATCTACATCAAAATTAGACAGTAACACAATTACATTCTCAGCCTTGGCACCATTCACTGAACCTCTTCCACCCCTCAAATATCCTTCAATAAAATTATTTGTTTTTTCTTCATCGTACCATAATTTCGTAAGACTACACCCCTCAAAATCCTTGAATTTTTCCTTAACACAATTTACTGCATCATTTATTTCATCTTCGCTAAACTTATAAGATTTTTCAATACTCACCACAACATTATTAGTTTTGCCAACATGTTTACAAGCCACTAAAGAAAACACCACTAAAATTAGGCAAAAAGAAATTATCATCTTCTTCATTTTAAAAAACCCCTTCCTCTTATAAGTTATTCAATAAACATTAATTAACATTTTCAACTAACTCAAACTATCTACTAACCTTAATACATTACTCAATCTTCCTATAATCCAATCCTAAATACTGTTAAAACTCATCTTCATGTCTCTTGAAAAATTCATAATATATACGCACATTTTCCAATTCTGTCCATCGTTTTATATTAGCAGGTTTTTTATCAAGGTTATATATTTTTGCTCCTCGCATTGCAAGTATAAATGGTGAATGTGTTGATATAATAAATTGACATCCAAAAAATCTTGTAGAATCCTCAATAAAACTCACTAATTCCATTTGACGTTTTGGAGAAAGACTGTTTTCAGGCTCATCCATTAAATAAAGTCCATTTTCACCAATTTTCTTAGTAAAATACATAAATGCATTTTCCCCATTTGAATACTCCCTTACATTATCAATTAATTCACTTCTTACAAAACGTGACTGAGTTTTAAATCTTGCATTATTAACTTTTTTAAGTTGCTCGTAGTCTTCAATAGATTTCATCTTAAAATGAGAGTATCTGGCATCTAAATATTCTTCAAAAAGATTTTCCCGTTTTTGGTCAATTCCTTCATTCAAATTACGGATATTCAACATATAGTCAAATACATCATCGCTGGTAATAATTCTGCTATTTTTGGGTATATCTGTTTCAAGATACATTTCACACATATTGACATAGTCAGGAAAAAAACTAGATTTGTTATATATAGAATCACGACTAATTCCAGTTTTTTCTGCTATTACATTTAATGCAGTTGATTTTCCCGAACCATTTCCACCATATAAAATGGTAACTGGCTCAAAATCAATCCTTTCAAGACCATGTACCGATAATACTTTAAATGGATAAAACGAGTCATAGCAAGTTCTTTTTATACTCATAAAAAAGTCAAATTCAATATTCTCATTTGGGAATGTAAATAGATTTAAGTAAATCATTCTAATCTCCTAAGCCTACACTATAAATAATCTTTGCCTCCATACATTTTAGACCTGAGACTATCATGGATATATTTAAATTAATCCACAAAAACGGTCTAGGTCCAATATCTCCATTTTTGTTCTCTCATCCCTTTCTAACGACTAATTACTACAATACGGTTATAATCATAATAAAACTTTTAAGCCATGAAATTGTGCTTATAATTCTATAACATCAAAACAAATAATCTTATCCCATTATAGCAATTCTTGTATTGATAATCTTATCTTAAATCAAAAACTCCAGTTAAATAAAATTTATCATTCTTCTTCTCAAAAATCGCCCAACCGCCTATTCCTGTACAATCAACATCTCCACCTTCATATAGAATAAATTTATTTTCGTTTATATTTATTAAATGAGGATTCCACTCCTTATTATTCAGTTTGCTAACAGCATTGCCACAAAAGTCCCAAATATCAGTAGTAGAAGAAACTCTATTTAAATCAATATTAGCATCAGTTAATTCTTCTTCAGCAATATTCTTAATATCAGTTTCACACGATTGTTTAAAAAGGAAAACCATTTCTATAGGTATTTCATCCTTAACGTCATAGGTTATATCTTCGCCAATTTTATTTGGTTCAACATTCATTATTATATCTTTTCCTCTTGCTCCATTCCCCGATACAAAAGTACGTACAACAAAAATGCCTTCCGGAAGTACTAATTGTTTAAATGTTTCTAAGTCATTATATTTTATTGCAATTAGCATTCTATTTAAAGCATCTGACTTAATATCTGATTTAGTATCGGCTTCCATATCCGGTTTACTTTCTTCAGGTATTTGATGTGATTGAATATTGCCATTATAATCATTTTTATATTTTGATATACTCCAAAGGGAAACTTGATTATCTTTGATACATATATCCAAATAATAACTATCCACATAATATTCAACTACCTCCCCCCAAGAATAATCATATTTGTAATCATATGTGCCATATAGTTTATTTATGGTATCTACTGTATCACCAACTTTTAATCCAAATGAGGTCGGTATATCACCGTTTACAGTTATTTTATATATTGTATTATCTTTATCAAATAAACAACATAAATTTTGAGTCCAAACAACCTTATTCCCGTAATCCCATGAACCTTCATCATCATTAATCACATTATTTCCAGTAATTTCATCTTCAGAGTTGTACAAGTCTAATTTCATCAAATCTTCATATTTCATTCCAAGGTAAAAAACATTTATTTCATATCTAGTTTGTTTACCACTGTTTAAATTCTTTGAACCTCTATTTATAGAGGAAGATGGTTCTTGATTTGTAGATTCAACTGAATTTCCGTGCTGAACATTTGCACATGAACATAATGAAATTAATATAGAGATAGATAAAATAAAAATGATTACCTTTTTCATTCAGACCTCCACATAATAAATTTTTTATATACTATTTGAAACAATATTACCATAGTTCCAATAATTAATACTATAAATCCTATTTTATAAAAAGCATAGCCTATAGATTGGTTTTGCATATATTTTTGAGTAAGTTCCAGTGTTGGGTCTTGATATGGAATTCCTGCAATTATTCCATCATATATAAAACCTATAATTAAGCATACTATACCGAAGCTGCTGAAAAATCAAGCAAATTTCGTGTGAAAAGTTTTGGTTTAGCTTAAAAAAACATCAAATTCCATAATTTACAAAGCGAACAGCCGTAAAATGCCGTTTTTATAAAAAAACAGAGGA
>JAAYPH010000241.1 GCA_012519955.1 Candidatus Epulonipiscium sp. | reverse complement strand
CTTCAGGCAAAGAATGTTTCATAATTATTACCTGCTCGTTACCAATAGCAAATGATTCCGGAGCTTTTACTACATTGACAATGTCAATATGATAACCCTTAATTTTGTCATTTTCAGGATTAGATGGTTTAATATGAATGGTATAGCTTATTGCAGGTTGTATCT
This sequence comes from Candidatus Epulonipiscium sp., assembly GCA_012519955.1. Classification (GTDB taxonomy): domain Bacteria; phylum Bacillota; class Clostridia; order Lachnospirales; family Defluviitaleaceae; genus Defluviitalea; species Defluviitalea saccharophila. Next base: position 1,361 of record JAAYPH010000241.1, on the reverse strand, counting down.
CGTATATTTTATGCTGGATAATATCAACAATCCTACCATCTATATCAAAAAATTCGGCTTCAAATAGTACACTACCAATGGTTTTAGACGAAATATTTTTTATTTCAAGTTCAACAACCTTGAATTTTTTTTCATCATTTTCATCATCAAGGTTAGTATCAAGAATCCGATGCCGTAATATTTTAAGGATCTCATTACCCGTTGCTATTGATTCTATTAAATTGCCCATATTTTTAAACCTTTCTAACTTTATTTTTCTTCTGTAGTAACTGACATTTCCTTTCATATTCTTCTTTTAATTTAATAGAAATGTCAGATTACGTCTAGACTACTACACATAAACACATCTTATAATAATTAAACAACGATACATATTAACATTATTTTCTGTTGCGACCCATTCTTGTTATAAAACTAAAATTATTATGGTGCAAATTATTTTCAATATTGTAAAAATAAAGGACACTATCCTTGAAGCAACTTAAGGGGAATTGGCTAATATAGTTTGTATGAAATCATATTTGACCAATCCCCCTTAAGGAAAGAACTGTTTAATATGTTCCTATTATTTATTTTCCTTGTATTCTATTAGATAGTGAACTAATTCAAACTAGGTCAAATTTATAATGAACTATTTGATTTAATCAGATGAGTAAGGATTAATTCCGATAATCTTATTCCTCAATAGGGCTAAAACAATTAAAATAAATGCAGTCCCACAAGCTATCCAATACCAAGCTCTTAAATATCCATGAGCAGTACCTTCTGCTGGGTAACCCAATGAAATAAATGTAGCCCCAATCAGTTTCATTCCCCAAAAATCTCCCGTACGAATTGCTGCGAATATTATCATAACTACGACTACGCAGGTCATTGCAATACCTACTAAAGCAATGAGCAAATTAGGTATACTAATTTTTATTCTTTTAAATTTAATAATTTTCTCTTTTACGAACAAGCTAACCAGTAATGAAACGATACATAATCCCAAGAATACCCACATAAATGGCTTGAACCAAGCTGGCATATTGGCATCTTCAATAATACTGGCCAATTGCCCCATTTTAGTCATATCGAGACCCCAAGGGTATATTGAAACGACTTCCGTACCTATCCCATCAAAATCGCAACTCCACCATGGATTGAGCCAAAGTAAAACCATAATACCGCTTATAATAATAACTAATAAACGAAATATCCAGGCCCTCAAGCTGTTATTCATATTAATTTTCCTTTTCTCGGTTGTATTTTTGGTAAGGTTGGTTTAATTAAACCAACCTTACCATATCAGTTAATTTATATTTTAAAATTAAAACCAACGCTAAGTAAGTGCGAGATCACCTAGATTTACATCCTTCTCG
>JAAYPH010000221.1 GCA_012519955.1 Candidatus Epulonipiscium sp. | reverse complement strand
CAGAGGCTTCTGCAATTTTTTTGAGAGTTCTTTCTGTCGGATCTAACATGCCATCAATAAATTGAGCATGCTCACCCATGGTATGATTCCAGAAATTCAACTCATCGCATAAGGTTTTAATTGGAAGTTTTCTTTCATGGAGAGCTTTTAATATATCCAGATAGTAGTCTGCTTCATGGATAAGATGTTCTAACATTTCGGGATATAAACTTATAAAGATTTTACATTCTGTGGAGAGTGCAAATAGTTGCTTTTTAAATGCAATGACTTCTTTAAGCAGGTAATAAGATTTTCTATTTAAATCATATACTACATTTTCTAACCATTCATCACGATGGTGTCTTGGCATATCTACCAATGCATACTCGCATCTGGTAATATTTGTATTAATACTTGCTCCGGTCAATCTTGAAGTGACTTCTTCAGCCTTTAGGGTATAAGGCGTTACATATTCATTGGATTTAATAGCCTCCTCAGATACAATTCCTTTAGCATAATGTACTGTTTCTAACAGAAGTTGTTCAAATTTCTGCTTCAGCATATTGGCTTTTGAAATAAAGGCTGGATTAACTGGTTGTAGATTGGTTTCTATAAAAAATAAATGCTCTTTCATGATTCTTTGGAAAAAAAGGTTTATCTCTATAGAAACCCTAATGAAATCTTGTCTCGATAACACGGTAGCTCCTCCTTCCATAATATTCCTTAATATATAATACTATGGAAAAGGGAAAAAGTGACGTAGTATTGACATAATCTTAAACCTGTACTAATATTGTTATGAATTGAATAGTTATGAAAAGCCTGTTCTTTGCCACCGGGTAAAGAATTTATGGTGTTCTGAAGCATTCCGTTAGGTCTTAGAAGGGATGTTTTTAGGACGCCTTTTTATTTGTTTTGAAAGGAGAAGCATATGGGAAATTATATCTTAAAAGATTTTGCAAAATATGTTAGTTTGAATATCCTTGGAATGATAGGTCTTTCCTGTTATATTTTAGCGGATACTTTTTTTATAGCAAAAGCGTTGGGAGCAACGGGAATTGCAGCACTGAATTTTTCTATTTCTATTTATAGTGTAATCCACGGCATAGGGCTGATGATTGGGATTGGGGGTGCAACAAGATACAGTATTTTAAAATCCCAAAATGATGATGAAAAGGCTCATGCAGTATTCACGACCTGTATGAAGTTAGGTGTTTTGATTGGTGCAGTTTTTGCATGCATTGGTATATTCGGTTCAAGAAATTTAGCAGTTATTTTAGGAGCTGATACAACTACACTGCCTTTGACTAAAACCTATTTAACAACCATACTATGCTTTACACCTTTTTTTATTATAAACAATATTATGCTTGCATTTGTACGCAATGATCATAACCCGAATTTATCTATGACTGCGATGTTAACAGGTAGCTTTTCAAATATAATATTGGATTATCTATTTATGTTCCCTCTAAGGATGGGGATGTTTGGCGCTGCTTTTGCAACATGTCTGGCACCGATCATAAGTATTGGTATACTGCTATTGCATTTTAGGAAGGGAAAAGCTCAGTTTAGATATATTTCCTGTAACATGAATTGGTCAAATATTTTTGATATCTTTAGTTTAGGCTTGTCTGCTTTTATTACGGAGGTTTCTTCTGCTGTTGTACTTATCACCTTTAATCTGGTGATTTTAAATCTTAAGGGGAATTTAGGGGTTGCTTCCTATGGAATTGTTGCAAATATAGCTTTGGTAGGAGTCTCGGTATTTATCGGAATTGCCCAGGGCATGCAGCCTCTTGTTAGTTATGGATATGGATTACAAGATCATATGGTTTTAAAAAAAGTGCTAAAATATGCAGTAATTACTTCCCTCACCATTGCATCCATTATGTATTTAGGAATGTATTTCAATGCAAACTTTATTGTTGGAATATTTAATAGTGATGGGAATTTTGAAATCGCCCGAATTGCAAAAGAAGGATTGATTATATATTTTATTGGCTTTTTCTTTGCAGGAATAAACATCATTATGACTATGTATTTGAGTTCCTCTGAGCATGCAAAGGAGGCTTTTGCTATTTCTATGGCACGGGGATGCGTGCTTATTGTTCCAATGGTATTTTTATTAAGCAGCATTTGGGAAATGACAGGCATATGGCTGGCTTTTGTTGCAACAGAGTGCATTGTAACAATGATATCCCTTTGGACGGTGGCAAAGTTAAGAAAAACAGAAGACAATCAAGAGAAGGTTTTTACAAGTATTCCGGAGGAATCCTATTAAAGCTTCTATTATACATTGAGTATGATAAAATAGTACCATGATATGATAAAGGGAGAACGGTATGAAATTAGAACTTAAATACGGCATTCGAAGTGTACCTTTTGAAGTAGTACGGGCAAAAAGAAAAACGGTAAAAATAGTAGTAACCCCACCTGATCAGGTGGTTGTTACTGTTCCCATGAAGATGAATAAAGATCAAATTTTAGATATCGTCCAAGTAAAGGGGAAGTGGATTGTACAAAAAATAGATTATTTCAAAGAATTTGATTATCTCCCTGTGAAAAGAGAATACGTGAATGGAGAACTTTTTATGTATTTAGGAAACCATTATCCTTTGTACATTGAATATGATCCAGATATTAAAAAACCGGAAGTCATGTTATCTAAGGATCAATTTATTATTAAAACAAATATGCAAAGTAAAGAAGTCATAAGAAAAGCCATGGAACAGTGGTATAGAGATACGGCAAAGAATGTCATAGAGGAAAGAGTAAAATATTATCAAAAGTATTTTTATATAGAACCAAAGGATATCAAAGTTAAAGAGCAAAAGAAAAGATGGGGAAGCTGTACTTATGATAATCGGCTTTTATTTAACTGGAGATGTATTATGGCAACATTAGAGAGTTTAGACTATGTTGTTGTTCACGAAATGAGCCATATGGTTCATAAAAACCATTCAAAGCAATTTTGGAGCTTTGTAGAAGCGATACTTCCTGATTATAAAGCAAGAAAACTATGGCTTAGAAATAACGGAATTAAAATGAATATATAAAAATACTTTTAAGCTTGAAAATAGAGAGATATTCTAACTTCATATTAAAAGTAATGATTAAATGATTCTTCGAATATATTATAATGATCAATATTCGAGGAGTTTGTTATGAAAATGTTCAAAGTGGTAAAAGGGAAAAAAATCGTTTTAACAATTCTTTTATGCGCGGCAGCGTATTTTTTGGGTGGCAGAGTGGCAATGCTGGCAGATACCCATAAGCAAGAAGTGATGAGCAGATCTGTCGAAGAAAACTGGGGACTTGGATTTTCCACACCGGGTCAGCCGCCTAAAGCCAATGCAACAGCAGAACAATTAAAACAGTATGATGCTTATTATATTGGGGACACCAATAAAAAGGTTATTTACTTAACCTTTGATGCAGGTTATGAAAACGGTTATACCTCTGCCATACTGGATGCATTGAAAAAGCATAATGTGCCTGCGACTTTTTTTATAGTTGGCAACTACATCAAAACAAGTCCTGACTTGGTTAAACGAATGATCGATGAAGGACATACAGTGGGAAACCATACATATAATCATCCCAACATGTCTAAAATGAACTCGATGGAAACTTTTCGCAAAGAACTTGAAGATTTGGAGATTGCTTTTGAAAAGGCTACAGGACAGAAGATGGCGAAATATTATCGGCCTCCTCAAGGCAAATATAACGTGAACAATTTGAAGATGGCAAAAGAAATGGGCTATAAAACGTTCTTTTGGAGTCTTGCCTATGTGGATTGGTATACAGATAAACAACCTACAAAGGATGAGGCGTTTAAAAAATTATTGGGAAGAATTCACCCCGGTGCAGTTGTTCTTCTTCACAGTACGTCTAAGACCAATGCTGAAGTTCTGGATGAACT
>JAAYPH010000220.1 GCA_012519955.1 Candidatus Epulonipiscium sp. | reverse complement strand
TTATGATTTGGAGAGGATAGTATTATAACTATTTAAACAAAATGACCCAATAAAATTTAAAAGTATAAAGGCATAGCATAACCATACCAATAGATACGTCAGATCATAAGAATAAAATCCGTTTTATATTTAAAGGGTATCAACAGTTATAAAAATACTATCCACTTCCAAATTTAATAAAATGCATGCAAACAAAGCCTTTCATCAGACTTTATTCAGTTCGTCATTTTAAATAAATTAAAGTGGATTACATTCTCATTTCTGTTAATACCTTACCCTTTCATATAAAATATTTTTTGTTTAAAACCAATATCATTATATAAATATATTATTGCTTTGTCAACGTCTTTACCATTTTATTAAATGCATTAATAAGCGCTTTAATGGATGCCGTGCTGATATTGCTGTGGATTCCTGCTCCAAAATAAGCATTGCCATTCTCGTCTTGTAATTTTATATAAGCTACTGCTCTTGAATTAGAGCCCTGTTCTAAAGAATGTTCCTCATAATCCACTACTTTGAAATTTACAGGAGCATATTGTCTTAAGGAATTACACAAAGCATCAATAGGTCCGTTGCCTTCACCGCTTATTCTAGTTTCGACGCCATCGATATTGGCAAGAGCCGAAATGGTTATCAAATCATCCACCGTTGTAATATTAAATGTTTTTAACGAAACAGGTGAATTGTTATTAATATATTCTTTTATGAAAGTATCGTAAATCATTTGTGGGGACAGTTCTTCCTGCTTACTGTCAGATTCATTGGTAATGATGACGCTGAACTCCTGCTGCATGGATCTAGGCAAGCGGAAGCCAAATTCATTTTCCAGAATATAACTTACTCCACCCTTACCGGACTGACTATTGATACGAATAATCGGATCATAACTTCTTCCAATATCCATCGGATCGATTGGAAGATAAGGTACTTCCCAATACTGTGGTTTTTCTTTTCTATATCTGTCCATGCCTTTTTTAATAGCATCTTGATGGGACCCGGAAAATGCCGTATATACCAAGTCTCCAACATAAGGATGTCTTGGAGATACATCCATCCTTGCAGTTTCTTTGAAGATGTTTACAATCGCATTGGCATCGCTAAAATCAAGTTCTGGATCAATGCCTTGAGAAAATAAATTCATTCCAATAGTAATAATATCTGCATTTCCTGTTCTTTCTCCATTACCAAATAAAGTTCCTTCTACCCTGTCAGCTCCGGCAAGCATTGCCAATTCAGTAGCAGCCACAGCAGTTCCTCTGTCATTATGAGCGTGGATGCTTATAAGAATAGAATCTCTGCCCTTAATATGATCTCCAAAATATTCGATTTGGTCTGCATAGATATTCGGAGTAGACATTTCTACCGTAGCAGGCAAATTAATAATGGCTTTATGCTCAGGAGTGGGCTGCCAAACATCCAGAACTGCTTCACAAACTTCTATCGCATAATCTAATTCTGTTCCAGTAAAGCTTTCCGGTGAATACTCTAAAATAATACTTCCTTTTTCTCTTTCATCAGCCAATGCTTTTACGATTTTTGTCCCTTCAACGGCTAATGCCTTGATTTCTTCTTTATTCTTTTTAAATACAACTTCCCTTTGAAGAACAGAGGTAGAATTATACAAATGCACGATCGCTTTCTTTGCTCCCTCTAAGGCTTCAAAAGTTCTTCTTATAATATGTTCTCTCGCCTGAGTTAATACCTGAATTGTTACATCCTCAGGAATTAAATTGTCTTCAATGAGTTTTCTTACAAATTTAAATTCTGTCTCTGAAGCCGCAGGAAATCCTACTTCAATTTCTTTAAAACCCATTTTTACTAAGAAGTGAAATAATTTTAATTTTTGCTCCAGATTCATAGGAATTTCTAATGCCTGATTTCCGTCTCTAAGATCAACACTGCACCAAATGGGCGCTTTAGTGATGGTGTTATCAGGCCATCTTCTGTTTTTCAAATTGACTGGTGGATAAGGTTTATACTTTTGATAATTCATATTTTCTCCTCCTTATATTGAATAAAACTATTAATAAAAATCTAAAAAAATAAAAGGTCAATCATCTCAAAACAGAGACGAAAGACCTTCTTCCGCGGTACCACTCTTTTTCACTCCATAAAAATGGAATGCACCTTAAAAGATACAAGCAGCTGCAAACCGATATATTTTCATAAATAAAAAATCTTTCATCTCAAAAGAGACGAAAGAATTCGCTACCACTCTTTATTACAAACACATATCAACGGATACGAGCTATGAAAATATACGCTTACTGCCGATATCCTGTCATAATAACGGTTGACAGCCGTCTCATCCTACTTTCATTTCAGTGAGAAACTCCGAGGCGAGTTCGGTTTTCTTCTGATGCTGTTTCACACCATCCAACAGCTCTCTGAAATCATCTAAAAACTTACTACTCCTCTTCATAGTCTTTAAACGTTTAAGTTGTAAAATAATATATCATGGATGTTTTATAAAGTCAATCATTATTTTTACTTTTTTGAAAAGTTGTATTATTACTTTTAAAAATTGAAGATTCTTAAAACAATTTTTTATTATTCTTTTGTATGATTCTAAAATTAATGGAGACACTACACTATATAATTAAATCTTATGTAATTAGAATCAAGATATTCACGATTCAAATCAAAAATTTTTTGAAATATTGGAGGGAAAAAAATGGCTGATGAAACCACACGTAACAGAACCAATAATGAGAGTAATTTTAGTATTGGACATGTATTAATGCGATTAGTAGGAACAGCAATCGTTTTAGCAATCACCGCATTTTTTACACCAGGTTTTAGAATCACTAATTTATGGTCACTCATTGTTGCTTCTATTGTTATTACAGCGATAGACTATTTGATTGAAAGATTTACTGGAATTGATGCTTCTCCATTTGGAAGAGGTGTTGTCGGATTTATTGTATCCGTAGCTATCATCTTCTTCACGAGATATATCGTATCCGGTTTTGATGTAACCCTTTGGGGTGCGATCATCGGTTCTGTGGTAATTGGAATCATTAATGCGCTTACTCCTGGAAGAGCATTATAATCTTAAAAACCTGCTCAATAGAAACAGGCTTAGATAAATGACAAACCTCCAAGTTTCCAACCTGGAGGTTTTTACTCTGTTATCTGTCAATATGCTCTGTTTTACCAATGAATTCTAAAAGTTGAGGATAAGTTGGAAGCCCTTCCATATCCCCACTCACCAAAGTAGCCATAGCGCCTACTCCATTGGCATACTGTGCAGCTTCTGTTATGGATAAATCTCTTAAGATGCCTGATAAAAATCCTGCTGCATAGCCATCTCCTGCTCCTACAGTATCCTCTACTTCTTCTACAGGATATCCAGCAACATATTCACCTTTATCTTTATGGGCTACATAGCATCCCTTTTTACCCAGTTTAATGGCTGCTATTTTGCATCCCATACCTAAAAATGCTTTTGCAATTTCTTCCGGATTTTCCATTCCTAATAAAATTTTTCCTTCATCAATTCCCGGGAAAATAATATCAGCAGATTCTGCAATTTTTAATAATACCGGCTTTGCTTCCTGGACACTCCAAAGTTTTAATCTTATATTAGGGTCAAAAGATACCAGGACATCATTATCCTTAGCAACTTGAATGGCTTTAAATACAGTTTCTCTTGCAGATTGAGAAAGCGCTGGTGTAATTCCTGTTAAGTGTAGAATTTTTGCGTTCTTTATATATTCCTCATCCAAATCCTCTGGAGTTATATTAGCGGCAGCAGAATTTTTACGATAGTAATATACATTAGGATTAACATGGGCAAATCGTTCTTTAAAGATTAATCCCGTATTATTTTGAGAATCAATTCTTACTCTGGATACATCCACTCCTTCACCCCGAATTGTTGCTTTGATATACCTTCCGAATTCATCGTCTCCTAATTTTGAAAACCATCCTACTGAATGACCAAGCCTTGCAAGGCCTATGGCAACATTGGATTCTGCCCCCGCTATAGTTTTTTTAAAATCATTCACATAGCGAAGGGGGCCTTTTGATCCCGGATTAAAGAGTACCATTGATTCTCCAAAAGTAATTAACTCCATGTTCTTCAGCTCCTTATCATTCATACAAAATATTGACTGCGCCGCACTGGTGAAATAAGAAAGTTAGCACCTTTGCAAGCAAGACGAACTTTCTTATTTCAAAAAAAGAGAGTATGCATTATAGACATACTCTTTTATAGGATTGGTAATTATACCATGAGTAACTTAACTAATTATCGTTGAACTCTACCAGAAGCATCACCTTTAACAAGGGTCATGACTTCATCTAAAGAAGCATGATTAAAATCTCCTGGGATTGTATGTTTAAGTGCAGATGCTGCAACTGCAAATTCTAATGCATCTTTGAAGTTTTGACCAGTAACTAAACCGTAGATCAATCCTCCTGCAAAAGAATCGCCGCCACCTACACGGTCAACAATACGAATATCATACTTTCTGGAACGATAAAATTCGTTTCCATCATAAATTAAAGCACTCCATCCATTATCAGATGCTGAATAACTTTCTCTTAAAGTTGTTGCCACATATTTAAAACCAAATTTTTCTTTCATTGCCTTAAATATATTTTTATATCCTTCTAATTCTAATTCACCTTTAGTTACATCAGTTTCTCCAGGTTTGAATCCCAATACTTTTTCTGCATCTTCTTCATTTCCAATACATACATCAACATATTGCATTAAATTCGTCATTACTTTTTGTGCTTTTTCTGGAGTCCATAATTTTTTTCTGTAGTTTAAGTCTACACTTACAGTTACTCCATGTTTTTTAGCTGCCTTTAATGCTGCTTCTGTAAGTTCTGCTGCTTTATCGCTAATGGCAGGAGTAATTCCACTAAAATGGAACCAATCTGCTCCTTCAAAAATTTTATCAAAATCAAAGTCAGAAATATCTGCTTCTGCGATAGCGGAATGCGCTCTATCATAAACAACTTTAGAAGGTCGCATGGATGCGCCTGTTTCTAAATAATAGATACCAATTCTATCTCCACCGCGAGCGATATACTCTGTATTCACTCCAAATTGTCTTAAGCTGTTTACTGCTGACTGTCCAATTGGATTTTTAGGAAGCTTAGTTACAAAATAAGCATCAAGCCCATAATTAGCTGCTGATACCGCAACATTAGCTTCTCCTCCGCCATATACAACATCAAAAGAATTCGCTTGTTCAAATTTTAAATAACCAGGGGTTGAAAGACGAAGCATGATTTCTCCCATAGTAACTATTTTCTTACTCATCTTAAATTCACTCCTTAGTTTCTGGCTTGTTTTATTTTTTCTATAAATTGCTTTGCTGTTTCTGTAATAAGTTTATAATTTCCACTTTTTGCACCAGAAGTTAATTCTCCTCCAACTCCTACTGCAACGCATCCATTTTTAATCCATTGATCTACATTATCTAAACTTACGCCACCAGTAGGCATCAATACCGCTTGTGGAAGAGGTCCTTTTATAGCTTTAATAAAGTCTGGTCCAAATGCATTCCCTGGGAATACTTTAATAACGTCTGCCCCAGCTTCCATTGCACGAACCATTTCAGTAATAGTCATACATCCAGGCATATAAGGGATTTGATATCTGTTGCATAATTTTGCTGTTTCCAAGTCAAATCCTGGACTAACTATGTATTCTGCTCCAGCAAGAATAGCTACTCTTGCAGTTTCACTGTCCAGTACTGTACCTGCACCAACAATTAATTCATCCTTCGTAAATTTAGACTTTAAGGATTCTATAACTCTATCTGCTCTAGGAACGGTAAAAGTAACTTCGATCGCCGGAATTCCGCCTTCAATGCAAGCTTGAGCAATTTTTTCAGCTTTTTCTTCATTTTCAGCTCTAACGACTGCTACAATACCAACATCCATAATCTTTTTTAAAGTTTCAATTTTAGAGATCATGCTTATCTTCAATCCTTTCTTGTTTCACAATACGAACCATAGTTTCATTATACGAAATTTCTTTTTATTATGCAAAGTATCAAATAAGGTCTTATATCTCAATTATCTTTGATTTAATTAAAATTCTTCCCACTTTCTCAACCATACTTATTATCTCGTATTTTTAAATCAATATACTGGCAAGAAAGGGACTATGGCGCACTTATGAAATAATAAATATCCACCAGCTTAGCTGGTGGTATTTCTTTAGCCCTATAAGGGCATGGTACCTGCTGTGCCTTAAGGCACTCTTTGATTCCGCCAGCTGCATAAAGTTCTCTACTTGCTACCCTTAAAAGGGTCCATGTATTCTTTTAGACTTATTTGATCTGACATCATATCTTCGTGTAATTGATTTTTTATATATTGTTCTATTGCCTTTT
>JAAYPH010000219.1 GCA_012519955.1 Candidatus Epulonipiscium sp. | reverse complement strand
TGAAAATATAATAATCTTAGATATTCTTTAAATAAATCGTTATGACTAATAAAAATTATAAATTTATATATTATCTATGTAATTTTTATATGTTATAATAAAAATATATATTATAATAATGGTTATAAAAATTTATATATATTTGTAATTTTATACAAATTAATTATTTGAATAATAGATTAGGAGGAAATACAAAATGGACAATCAAAAAAACGAAAATATGAAATATTGTAGTTATCATAAAACCTATCATTCCTTATCAGAATTTGAAGATGATATGAGAACAAAGGATGGAAAAAAGAATATCTGCAAAGCAGCGTATCAAGAAAAGTATGGAAGGAAGAAAACGACTATGACGGATCCCGTAGAAATAATTAAGAAATATTTTAAAGAAGAACATCCGGAGCTTTTCAAAGTAATACAAATCAAAGCAATCGCAAAAGAAAGGACCTTTATGGAAGTGCTGGTAGACAGCATTGAAATTGAAGAGGAGTATTGGCAAATTATAAATCAGAGTAAAGGCGAAAGAATTAATTAACATAATAAGTTATGGGAAACAAAATGTGATGGAACAAAATTTATAAAGAAAGAATTCTAAAATTAAATTATTTAGAATGGATTTAAAGAATAAATTTAATTAAAGTGAGACTGATGATCATAGATTATAAAATCAACTTATATATTGAAGTTGACATTAGAGAAAGGCTATGTACATATTTAATGAAGCAAATAATTGAAAAAAGTAGAATTGACATAATTAAAATGTGCGGAACTGAAAGTGATTCAGAACCGCACATTAATAAATTTATCTGTTTTTATAGTCATTATAAAGATTTTCAATTGAACGGTCATAGGTTCTTTCGCCAGCTGCTGAGAATAAGCAGCCGGGAACTTCTCCGTTTCTTTTATGATAAGCTATGCATTCACAGCATTTCCCATGTCTTGAACAGGATGCATATGTACATGTACAGTTGATCTTAGGATTACAGCTCATAAAATACCTCCTCGAAATGATTATAGCAATATTATAAGACAGCTATGAATTCATATGCAAATAGAAATTATCTAAATTTGGATATAGTTTTTATGGATTGATTTTATTCATATTATTAGCCCATAGAGGAATTAAAGCTTTAGATATTTATGATATTTATATAGAGAAGAATAAATAAAGCTGAAAAGAATGTAAAAGAATTACTTACATATTTCTCTCCATTTAAAGTCATAGTAACTGTATGGAGGTGAAATTATGTCGCGAAATGATGGCAATAAAGAACGCCGGCAAGACATTAAAAAGATGGCTAGAACTATGGAGAATATTGCAAAGAACGAAGCATTGTTAGAAGAATCTGCAGATGATTTAACACCTAGTCAATTGGAAGAAATCCGCGCAGGTCAGCATAATAAAAAGAAATATTTAAAAGAAGCTATGAATACAATTAAAAATAACGGGCCTGTTCAATAATAAAACATATGATTTCGAGATAAGCACTAAAGGGAGCTGTTGGATAGTTCCCTTTTTTAATGGGATCATTATAAATAATGCTATAATTAAAACCTCCTAGGGGAAAGATAATATAGCACCATATATTCGAGGAGGATATTTATGAAAATATATGATTATACTGTAAAAAAGGTGGATGGATCAGAGGTTTCATTAAGAGATTATGAAGGAAAAGTACTGCTGATTGTTAATACTGCTACGGGCTGCGGTTTTACGCCTCAATATGAAGGATTAGAAATGCTTTATAAAAAATATAAGGACAGAGGATTTGAAATCCTGGACTTCCCCTGCAATCAGTTTCTAAACCAGGCTCCCGGAACCAATGAAGAAATTGTAAGCTTCTGCAAAACCAATTTTAATACCAGCTTTGAAACTTTTGCAAAAATAGAGGTAAACGGGGAAAATGCAGATCCTCTTTATAAATTTTTAAAACATGAGGCGCCAAAGGACATAGATAATGGCCAAATGGAAGGACTACGAGAAAAACTAAAAGGAAAGTTCTCAGTAGCTGAGAATGAGATTCAGTGGAACTTTACCAAATTTCTTATCGATAGAGAAGGGAATGTTGCAGGCAGAGATTCGCTCCAACCGTATCCCCTGAAGAATTAGAGGGTCATATTGAAAAGCTACTATAATATGTAGATTCAAAAGCTAAGGATAATCCTTGGCTTTTTTAAATGAATACAAAAGACCATTTACCTAATTATTAATTTATTTAAAATAATATTTATATTTTAATTATATAGATGGTATAATATATAAACATCGTTTTATGTCCACAATTTTCATTAATAAATCTAAGGGGGAAATCTATGCTAAAAAGAAAAACAAAATGTTATGAAGCTCATTCCGTTACAAATTATGTTCAAGAGAAATTAAGAGGCAATAACATACCATATCCTAATGTTACCCATGGTCCCCATATATTTATCTTAGAGTTGTTTGAAAAACTTTTAAAAATGGGAATGACGAATAAAGAACTTCTTCTCAAATTGATCAATGAATCAGCTGCTTTGAGTAATTTTGATGTAAATATATCTTTTATATCAACGGAATTAAATAAATTTGCCAATGATTTAGCCCATTCCAGTGAATCCAATATGGCAGTAGTTGAACAAACAACCGCCAGTATGAATGAAGTGAGCCATGCTATTAATAACCATACGAGTATTTTAGAAGACCTGTCGATAAAATCCCATAGTTTAATGGATGGAAACAGGGATACATTGCGTTTATTAGAAGAAATCAATCAAATTAAAGCCATCGTATTAAAGAATTCAGAGATTATGTCTCAGAAAATTGGATTGCTAGAAGAAATCTCTACTAAAATGGATCATATCGTTGCCGGAGTAGGCTCTATTGCAGAGCAGACAAATTTATTGGCACTTAATGCCAGCATTGAAGCAGCGAGGGCAGGAGAGCATGGGAAAGGATTTTCTGTGGTCGCCGAAGAAATTAGAAAACTAGCCTCAGATACCAAGATTAAACTGGAAGATATGCAAATATTCACTGGGAATATAAGAAATGCAACTAAAGAAGGAATGGAAAGCGTAAATAATACTATTTCTTCTATGTCAGATATGTCTCAAAAACTGGAAGTAGTTAACCGTTCTTTCAAAGAAAGTGTTAATCACTTGGAAATGACTGTGAAAAGTATTTCGGAATTAGCCAGTATGATGGAACAAATTAATGCTTCCTCAGAAGAAATTTCTGCGGCAATGAATGTCGTTGCAACAGAATCGGAAAATATTAGCCAGATGGCAAGAAGAGTCTCTGAAGATTCGCAGAAGGCCCATAAATATGCCAACAATATTGGAAAAGTGGATGACAATATTTCTTATATCGTTAAACAGTTAATGGAAACCGTAAATGATGGAACGCACCCATTATCAAACAAAGACTTTATAGCCAATATAGAGGAAGCTACAATAGCTCATACAAAATGGATAGAAACATTAAAGAAAATGGTTCAGGAGCAACAAGTAATACCAATTCAAACGAATGGTCATAAATGTAAGTTTGGACATTTTTATCATTCAATAGAAATTAGCCATCCGGATATTAAAAATGACTGGGAAAAAATTGATTCCATACATAATAATTTACATAATCTTGCACATGACATTATTAATGCCATTGAACAAAAAAATCAAAATCTATGCATACGCACTTTAAAAAATGCTGAGCAAATGTCTGGTGAAATTATTAAGATATTAAATTCAATTATAGAGAAAGTAAAAGAAATGGATCAGCAAGGTATAAATGTATTTTAGATAAAATTTTTTGCTTTTATTTTTTTAAGCACTTACTATTCGTTAAAGTTGTGTTTCGCGAATAGTACTATTAATAAGTAAAATGCATATTTTATACTACTTTACCTTTCTTCTATTCTTTTTTCTTTTATTTTTCATATATTGGAATCTTAAGATAATTTATAAATACTTTATAAATACGCTGATGTTCTGAGGTAACCTGCCGTTTCAGAAATATTTTCACATATAAAGTAACTTATTATAATGAATTTTCCAGAGAACTTACAATCGTTTTTTTGAAAGAAGTAAAAAATCCTGAAAAATATATTCTTTCTCTTGAATTAATGTTGGTATAATGCTATACTACTAAAATAAAATATTAATAAAAAAAACAAATGTCTTTACCACAAAGACTATTGGGAGGAGAAAAAATTTATGTTGAAACGCAAATTAGTAGCTTTAACTCTTGGCTTCTCCTTGCTTGCAGGTTTATTTACGGGTTGCAGCAGCTCCCCTGCAGGTAATAATGGAGGAAGTGCAAATGGCGACAAAGTAATTAAGATTGGTGTATTTGAACCTCTTACTGGTGAAAATGGCGGAGGCGGATTCCAGGAAGTATTAGGTATTCGTTATGCCAACAAGGTTTACCCTACTGTTGATATTAATGGCGAAACCTATAATATTGAATTAGTAGAAGTAGATAACAAAAGTGATAAAACAGAGGCTGTTAGTGCGGCGCAAAGCTTAATTGCTTCTGGCGTTAAGGTTGTTTTAGGTTCCTATGGTTCCGGTGTTTCTATTGCAGCTGGTGATTTCTTTGCAGATGCACAAATCCCTGCAATCGGAGCTTCTTGTACGAACCCTCAAGTAACCTTAGGCAATGATTACTATTTCCGTGTATGTTTCTTAGATCCATTCCAAGGTACTGTAATGGCTAACTATGCATATCAAGAAGGTGCTAAAACAGCAGCAGTTATTACACAGCTTGGGGATGACTATTCATCCGGTCTTGGAAGCTACTTCGTAGATGCTTTCAAAGCTTTAGCTGGTGAAAACGCTATAGTAAGTGAAGAACAATTCCAAACAAACCAAACAGACTTTAAAGCAATCTTAACTAATGTTAAGGCAGCAAACCCAGACGTAATCTTTGCTCCATCTTCCATCGCTACTGCTCCACTGATTATCAAGCAAGCACGTGAACTTGGAATCACAGCTACAATTATGGCTGGGGATACATGGGAAAACTCTTCTATCATTGAAAATGCAGGAGAACATGCAGAAGGCGTTGTTCTTTCAACATTCTATGATGAAGCAGACCCAGCTACCGAAGAAGCTGCTTCCTTCGTAAAAGGCTTTAAAGAGTTCCTGAAAGAAAACAACCAATCTGAAATCATCCCTGCAGTATCTGCTTTAGGTTATGACGCTTACTTAGTTGCACTTGAAGCGATTAAACAAGCAGGTTCTACAGATTCAGCAGCTATTCGTGATGCATTGGCGAATGCTCAGATCGATGGCGTTACTGGTTCCATTTCCTTCGATGAAAATGGGGATGCTAAAAAAGATATGGCATTTATTAAAATAGTTAAGAACGGTGCTTTTGAATTCTTAAAGACAGTAACAGTTGAGAACTAATCTATTTCTATTCTTAAGCATTGTCTGATCTATGAGGCTGCCTGCAGACTTTTGCGGTAGCCTATGTTACTTTTATGTATTAATAGAAAATCATTACTTAAATGTAAAGATTAATGTTTTGGAGGGCAGCACATGACTTTATCGACTTTATTTCAGCATATTTTGACAGGCATATCCTTGGGCGGTGCATATGCGTTGATTGCTATTGGTTATACCATGGTATATGGTATTCTTAGATTAATCAACTTTGCCCATGGAGATATTTTTATGATGGCAGGATATTTTATGATTTTTGCGATGGTAAGTCTTCCATGGCAAATTGCAATTCCACTGGTATGTATATTAACAATTGTATTAGGTGTGGTTATTGAGCGTGTTGCTTACAAACCTCTTCGCTCAGCACCTCGTATGTCGATTATGATTTCGGCTATTGCTATATCTTATTTGCTTCAGAATTTAGCAACATATTTATTTACGGCACTTCCCCGTGCTTTTCCGGAAATACCGTTCCTTAAGAAAATATTCCAAATAGGAAATGTATCTTCTTCTTTGGTTACTTTTGTTACACCTGTACTGACCATTCTTTTGGTTGTTGGTCTTATATTTTTAATAAACCATACCAAAATTGGTATGGCGATGCGAGCAGTATCAAAGGATTTTGAAACAGCACAGCTAATGGGAATTCGTATAAATAACGTTATTAGTGCAACCTTTGCAATTGGTTCTTTCTTGGCGGCCGTGGGTGCTATTCTTTACTTTACAGATCGTATGTCTGTAACGCCCTTTAGTGGTATGCTTCCAGGATTAAAATGTTTCGTAGCTGCAGTTCTTGGTGGAATCGGCAGTATTCCCGGTGCTATGGTGGGTGGCTTTATTATAGGACTATGTGAGACAATTCTGGTTGCATTGGGATATTCTACATTTAGCGATGCATTTACATTTACACTATTAATTATTATACTATTGTTCCGTCCGACAGGATTGTTCGGCGAAAAAATTATCGATAAGGTATAGGAAGGAGCTAGTATGAAGACATCAAAAAAACTGATTTACTCTTTAATTCTTGCAGTCGTAGTTCTTGCTTTACTTTTCTTTCTTGAAGCCAACAAGGCTAAGTATGGAATGGCTTATACAGTATTAACAAAAGGTATTATATTAGCGGTAGTTGCAGTTTCTATGAATCTTGTTACAGGATTTACCGGACTTTTCTCTTTAGGTCAAGCCGGTTTTATGGCAATTGGCGCTTATGTTACTGCTATTTTTCTCATTCCTTTAAATAGTATAGAAGAAGTATATTATATAAGTGGTGTTTCACCAGCAATTCTTACATTTAAAGCCTGGTTGGAATCTACTCCGATTTGGTTCCAGGCAATGCTCCCATATATAGCCTTAATTGCAGGAGGATTGGTGGCAGCTTTATTTGCAGCATTAATCGGAATTCCTGTATTAAGATTAAAAAGCGATTATCTTGCAATCGCAACCCTGGGCTTCTCTGAAATCATGAGAGCAATCATTTCAAGTCCACAAATGGATACCATAACCAATGGCTCCTATGGACTTAAGAAGATTCAGGGATTTTCTTCATTGATTCAAGTATTTCTAATTGCTGCAATATGTATTACATTCATGATCTTTTTGATTCGCAGTACCTACGGACGAGCTTTTAAAGCAATACGAGAAGATGAAATTGCTGCCGAAGCTATGGGAATTAACCTTTTTAAGCATAAATCATTATCTTTTATCATAGGATCTTTCTTCGCTGCTGTCAGCGGAGGAATGCTTGCGATGTTTATGCGTTCTATCGACGCAAAAACCTTTACTGTAGCTTTAACATACGATATTTTACTGATTGTAGTTGTTGGCGGAATCGGCAGTATTACGGGAAGCATACTCTCTTCCCTTCTGGTGACCGCAAGTAAAGAGTGGTGGCTCCGTTTCTTTGACAGTCCCTTGTATATTGGAAGTTTTCAGGTGCCACTTTTCAAAACAGGATTCCGTATGGTTATTTTCTCAGTAGTATTACTCTTAATTGTACTCTTCTATCAGAGAGGGCTTATGGGAAGAAATGAATTTACATGGGAAGGCCTTGCAAGAGCTTTCAATAAGCTAAAATCGAAGTCCTCTAATAAAGGAGGTTCAAAAATTGCCTAAAAATATTTTAAGACTAGAAGATATCACAATGCAATTTGGCGGTGTAGTTGCGATAGATAATTTATCATTAGAGGTCAACGAAAATGAAATCGTTTCCCTAATTGGACCTAATGGTGCAGGGAAAACAACTGCTTTTAATGTTATTACTGGTGTCTATGCTCCTACCAATGGTGCCGTATACTTTAAAGATCAATTAATTGTTAGTAATTTTCCTAAAGGGCCTATGAAAAAGATTTATGCAGGTCAAAATAACGGGAAATACACAACTACTATAAAGAAAACTCCGGATCAAATAACAAAACTTAATGTAGCACGTACATTTCAAAACATTCGACTTTTTAAAGATTTAACAGCCTTTGAAAACGTATTAATTGCAAAGCATATGCGTTCTAAGGCAAATTGGTTTTCTGCCACTCTATGTCTAAATCATAAAGAAGAACAGAAAATGCGAGAAGAAGCTTTAGAACTTTTAGATATCTTAGGCTTGATTGATGTAAAAGATGAAATCGCCAGCTCCCTGCCCTATGGTCAGCAGCGACACTTAGAAATTGCCAGAGCTCTTGCTACAGAACCAGAACTATTATTATTAGATGAGCCGGCTGCAGGGATGAATCCTCAGGAAACCCATGAACTAACTGCATTTATCCATGATATACGTTCAAAGTTTAACTTAACTGTTTTCATGATTGAGCATCATATGGATTTGGTTATGGAGATTTCTGATCGTATCTATGTATTGGATTTTGGAAAATTAATTGCTTCTGGAGTTCCGGAGGAAATACAAAACAATCAGCATGTTATAGACGCGTATTTGGGGGTACCGGAAGATGACGAAGAATAATTTATTAACGATTGAAAATCTAAGTGTCTCCTATGGTGGTATCAAAGCAGTAAAAGGCATTAATTTAACGGTGCCGGAAGGTGAAATTGTTACTTTAATTGGTGCCAATGGTGCCGGTAAAAGTACCATTCTGCGAACCATTGCAGGACTTGTTAAACCGGAAAGCGGAAAAATTTCATATCGTGGGGAAGATATTACTGGAATCTCCACTACTTCCATTGTTGAAAAAGGAATTACCTTAGTTCCAGAAGGGCGTCGAGTGTTTCCAGATCTGACGGTATTGGAAAATCTTAAAATCGGTGCATATTTACGAAAAGACAACCTTCAAGAGGATATCAACAGAGTATATAGACTCTTCCCAAGACTTCAGGAGCGTTCATGGCAATTGGCCGGAACCTTGTCCGGTGGAGAGCAACAGATGTTAGCGGTTGGTCGTGCGCTTATGAGCAGACCGAAACTTATTATGATGGATGAGCCTTCTTTAGGTCTTGCACCACTTATTGTAAATGATATAATGAATATCATTACAACAGTAAATAAAGAAGAAGGAATGACCATTTTATTGGTTGAACAAAATGCAAATCTTGCCTTAAGAATCGCTCACCGTGGTTATGTTTGTGAAACAGGAAACATAACGATGGAAGGAACAGGTATGGAATTATTAAATGATGAAAATGTAAAAGCGGCTTATCTTGGAAAATCCAAAAAGAAATAATCCGTTAATAAAGTTAAATAAAAAGGAATCTTAAACACCTGAAGAGGTTCAGGGATTAAGATTCCTTTTTTGTGATCAAAAATTTTTTTGTGTTATTCTTCTTTTTATTTTAATCTCATAAATACCTTAATGATTTCATTAACGATTAATGGAATTAAAGCAAATACCATTACCAATCCCCAGTCTTGTAAACTTAAATTATGAACAT
>JAAYPH010000218.1 GCA_012519955.1 Candidatus Epulonipiscium sp. | reverse complement strand
TCTTCATCATGAATAATCGCAACGATGAGTTTCATAGGCATCCTCCTTATAATAAATTAGTCACTTCTTTCATTATTTGCTCGTAGATATTGTCTATACTCTGCCTGGCATCAATGGATTTTATTCGCTTTGGATATCTTTTTAAAAGTATTTTATACCCCTCATATACTTTATTATGAAATAAGATATGCTCTTGTTCCAGTCTATCTAAAGATTTTTGTTTTGCCTTTCTTTTCATAGCGAATTCTGGTTCAATATCAAAAAAGAATGTAATATCGGGCATAAATCCTTGTATGGCAAAATTATTAATCGATTCTACTATATCTATTCCAATCCCTCTTGCATAGCCTTGATAGACAATACTCGAATCTACAAATCGATCACTAATAACAATCTTTCCATTTTCTAATGCTGGTTTTATTTTTTCTTCCACATGCTGCGCTCTAGATGCTGCATAAAGGAGGGCTTCTGTCATATTTGATAAAGCTTTATTATTTACGTCCAAAATAATATCTCTAATTTTTTCACTGATTTGAGTTCCTCCGGGTTCTCTGGTTATAATCACTTCATAACCTTTATTTAAAAAATACTCTTTTAATAGTTCTATCTGAGTTGTTTTTCCAGAACCGTCTGGCCCCTCCATAGAAATAAATAATCCTCTCATAGTCCACCCCGTCTGATAACCTCTATTGTCTTTTTACTTTTGCGTCTTTTTATATGTTCAATATGGAACTTTGTAATTTTTTCTCCCGGAGATAACAAAGGAATACCTGGAGGATAAAACACCACAAAGTCTGCACAAACTTTTCCTTCTGCATCCTTTAAATCTATCACTTCTTTAGGGGCATAGAAAGCCTCTCTTGGAGAAATGATTATTTCTGAAGGAGGATATAATATATTATTTATATCGTCATTTTTTTGATTGAAGATTAATTCCTTATCAATTTCCTCAATTGAATTTAAAAGACGCTTAAAACCTTCTTTAGTATCTGCTATGCTTGTAATACCAATAAAATGAATGTCACTGCTTAACTCCATTTGAATGTTATATTTATCTCTAAGAAGTTTATCAATTTCCATTCCTGTTGAGTTTGTATCTCCAGTATAAAAAACTAATCTTGAAATGTCAATTTCTTCAATAGCATATTGCTTGTTTAATTCTTCTCCAAGAAGCAGAATGTGATTCATTTTCTTTAATGCATTTCTTAAATGCAATAGATTATCGATATAAGGTTCAAACAAACACTCTTTTTGTTCATCCAACATCTTCCTAAGTAAATCTATCATCCCCATAAAGATATAAGAAGGGCTACTGGTTTGAATCATTCTAAGAATTTGTCTTATCCTATCTCTATTTATTCTAATCCCTTGAAAATGAATAAGTGCACTTTGAGTGAGGGCTGGTAAAGTTTTATGAAGGCTTTGGATGGCTATATCCGCTCCTTGACTAAGTGCAGTTTTAGGAAAAGAGGAATGAAAATTAAAATGTGCTCCATGGGCTTCATCTACAATTAATATTTTATTATATTGATGAGCAATTTGAGCAATCTCCTTAATATTGGAAGTAAATCCTTCGTAAGTAGGACTTGTAATAAATACAGCTTTTGCTTCAGGATATTTTTTAATAGTTTTCTCTACATCTTCTGGAGATATGCCTCCTAATAAACCATAATGCCCTATTATTTTAGGATTAATATAGCAAGGCGTAATATCTCCCAGAATCATTCCGTGATGGGCAGAATGATGGCTATTCCGTGCAAGAATGAGTTTATCTTTAGGAGCACATACACCGAGTATAGCTGCTATAACTCCAGCCGTAGATCCATTCACTAAAAATATCGTTTCTTCCGCCCCAAAGGTCTTAGCTGCTAATTCCTGTGCTTTGGCGATGACTTCCTCCGGTTCATATAAATTATCCATACCCTTAACTTCTGTAACATCTAAGTTCAGTAAATAAGAAGAAGGCAGTATCTTACCTAATTTATGCCCCGGCATATGGAAAGGATAAATATCTTCTTTATTATATTGCATTAATCTTTCATATAAAGGTGCTTCTGCCATAAAATCAATCCTATTATATAAATTAATGATACCATTATATCTTAAAAAGATATTCTAGCCAAGCCTTATAGGTATCAATTATTTGCCTTAGTACTTGGTACTTCATTAAAAATAAGCACAAAAAAAATCGTAAGAAACTTTCTTACGATTTGGATGAGCTACCCGGGACTCGAACCCGGGACACCTGGATTAAAAGTCCAGTGCTCTACCGACTGAGCTAGTAGCCCGAAACTATATAATATGTAAATATGGTGCCCAGAACCGGAATCGAACCAGTGACACGAGGATTTTCAGTCCTCTGCTCTACCGACTGAGCTATCTGGGCTTAATTGCGGAGGCCGGATTTGAACCAACGACCTTCGGG
>JAAYPH010000021.1 GCA_012519955.1 Candidatus Epulonipiscium sp. | reverse complement strand
ATCCTAATGCCAATGCCAAAGCTATAATTTTTTTCATTATAGCGCCCTCCTCTTTGTAATTAAAAATTATTGTTACTATCACATTGTATTATTGCGACATTTTTTTGTCAAAGTTAACATAATTAATTTTCATATGCTAGAGTCCAAATAGCTCACTCATTCTTAGTAATCCTCTCGAAATCGTTGGTTTTTAAATTATACTTTTTAATTTTATTTTGATATAATTAGTATGAGTTAATGTGCATTGAGTTGTTAATAATATGTCTTATAAGGAGGATGATTTTATGAGTAAAAAAGTAGTAATACTTGGTGCCGGCTACGGTGGAATACAAGCTGCACTAACCTTGAACAAAAAGAAAAAGAAGGCCGATGATATTGAAATTTATATTATAGATAAAAATCCGTATCATACACTTCTTACAGAACTCCATGAGATTGCTGGAAACCGTATTGAAGAAGATGGAGTATTGGTTCATTTAAGAAGTATTTTCCAATATACTGATGTCCATGTTGTTCAAGATTATATCCAAGATGTCGATTTTGAAGGACAAGTATTAAGATCAGAAAACAATACTTATCCCTATGACTACCTTATTATGGGCATAGGAAGTGAACCTAATTTCTTCGGCATAGAAGGTATGAAAGAACATAGCTTTACTCTATGGTCCCATAAGGATTCTTTAGTAATTAAAGAACATATTTTAAAGATGTTCCAAAAAGCTTCTTCAGAAAAAGATCCTGCAAAGAGAAAGTCTTACCTTACTTTTGCAGTAGGCGGCGGTGGCTTTACCGGAACCGAAATGATTGGAGAACTGGCTTTTTGGGTAAACGATTTGGCAGAACAATATAATGTGAATAGAAATGAAGTAAGACTTATTCTTATTGAAGCATTGCCTAAAATACTTCCTATTTTAGATGATTCTTTGATTGAGAAAGCTGTAAAATATCTCAAGAATAAATTAAAGGTAGAAATCCTTACAGAATCCAGAATCACAAAAGTGAATGAAACATCTTTCGTATTAAACGATAAAGAGGTCATCGAATCTCATACACTGATTTGGACCGGTGGGGTACAAGCTAACCGATGCTTCACAGAACTGAAGCTGGAAAAAGGAAGAGGCGAAAGAGTTTGCGTAGATGAATATACAAGAACTCCTTATAAGAACGTGTTTGCAGTGGGTGACTATGCCCTCTTTATCACAAAAGACAATAAACCTCTGCCTGCACTGGTTGAAGCTGCTTTAGAAACAGGAACAATTGCAGCGAAAAACATATTAAATCTTATTCGCAATAAAGAATTGGAAAAAGGCGAACCAAAACTTCATGGCGTAATGGTTTCACTTGGCAAAAACTATGGGGTTGCAGATTTGATGGGTGTCAAATTATCCGGATTCCCTGCAATCTTTATGAAGCATTTGGTTAACATCCATTACCTCTTTGGAATTGGCGGATTTGAACTCATTGTAAATTACTTAAAGCATGAGCTTTGGGGTGTAAGACATAAAAAAGGCATTATCCACAGTCATTTAGAGAGATTAACTCCTACCTTCTGGTTAGTGCTGTTAAGACTATATCTTGGATACATGTGGCTTATGTCAGGTCTTGAAAAAGCTAGTGGCGGATGGCTTGAATACGAAATGCTTGCCGGAAGCAATGCGGATGCAACCACCGGAGCTTCTATCATGCAACTCGTTTCAAATCATACCCCAAGTTGGTACGCATGGATTGTTGATACACTCATTGTTCCTAACGCTATGTTGTTCCAAAAAGTAATTATCCTTACGGAATTAGGACTTGGACTAGCATTTATTACCGGTACCTTTACATTTATTGCAGCGATTGTATCCATTGGTATGAATATTAACTTCTTACTTTCTACAGGACTTAACGATTTATGGTTCTTAGCTTCTTCCATTCCAATGTTAGGCGGAGCTGGAAGAGCCTTTGGCGTAGACCATTATCTGATCCCATATCTTATGAGACAATGGAGATATTTCGTAAACAATAAAAAGATTAAAATTAATCTATGGAAATAATTAAATATAAGTTATATAATAGGGGCGAATATTCTTCGTCCCTATTATTATAGATATTTTAAAAGGAGCGCTTCTATGCAAAATATAAAACTGATGATTGCCTATGACGGAAGTCGTTATTACGGCTGGCAAAGGCTAGGAAATAATGAGCAGACCATTCAAGGCAAAATTGAAAATGTCCTTTCTAAAATGTTAAATGAAAACATAGAATTAATCGGTTCGGGAAGAACCGATGGGGGCGTTCATGCCCGAGGACAGGTCGCCAATTTTAAAACCAGTACTTCTGTTAAGCCTCAGGAAATTATTGAATATTGTTATCAATATCTTCCCGGTGATATTGCGGTATATGATGCCGAAATCGTCGATGATCATTTCCATGCCAGATATAACGCCAAAAGCAAACAATACATTTACCAAATAGATAATGGCTTAATTCATAATGTATTCGAAAGAAAATACCGCTATCATGTGCCACAGCCTTTAGACATTGATAAAATGAAAAAAGCTTCTTCTTATCTTATAGGAGAACATGATTTTAGAAGTTTTACCAACCTTAAATCCAAAAAGAAATCCACTGTTAGAACCATCTCAAAAATAGATTTTATCCAAAAAGATACCTACATAGATATTTCCTTTGAGGGAAATGGCTTCCTATATAATATGGTAAGAATTATCACAGGAACCCTTATAGAAGTTGGGCTAAACAAAATACTTCCGGAAGATGTTAAAGCAATTTTAGGCAAAAAAGAAAGACCTCTTGCAGGTCCGAATGTTCCTCCCCATGGGCTTTTTCTTCAAAAGGTCACGTATTAGATTTCTGCCTTGTATTTTTATTGGTTTGGGTCTATCATATTACTAAAGCAAGAAGGATTGGGGTATTGTATGATTACATTAAATATCATTGACGTAAAAAAAACAATGGGTATGCTTCTTAAAGGCGATTTGTTTGATGATTTTGAAGTGAGAACTGTTGAAGTTCATACCTTTACGAAATTCAATATTGATGGGATTTTGAACAAATCTTTTTTTGATACCGATGAACGGGAAATGTATACTAGGAATTATGTTTTATGGGAAGAAATAAAGCCCTATGTTTTTAACATTATAAAGGGAGAAAAAACCCCTACATATTTTAAATTTGTCTTATCTGCCAATGGTGATACACTGAATAAGTTTTCTAAGGATGTTTCTGCATTATTTATCAACTTAATTTATTCTCAGGAAAAGCTTACCTGCACCACCGGTGTGGCTTTAAAAAATTTTGTCCTTGATAAATCGGATGAATACGAATGGGATGAATATATCCGCTCCTTCTTTAGAGAAGCTCAGATTTTTGTAGAATAAGAAAAAAGATAGAAAAAAGTAAGAGCACAGCTCTTACTTTAATTATTTGAAATATAAAGATCTACTATATTTTCAAGAGAAATCATTCCAACCACTCTTCCATTCTCCATGACAGGCATTCCAATAATGTTATGGTTCCTAAGCCTTTTAGCAGCTTCTTTGACTGTTTCCTCCGGCATGGCTGTTACCACATCTTTGCTCATGGCCCATTCTACAGGACAGGTTTCATAATGCCCTGTTACACCTAAAAATCTATATATATCCGCTTTAACGATAAATCCTACTAATTGCTTCTCTTCATTGACAACAGGCAGCCCGTTGAGTTTCTTGCTTTCCATTATGGATAGAGTTTTTTCCAAAGTATCCTGAGGCATTACCATATGAACTTCATCATTCATAATGTCTTTAATTGTCATGCTTATCCCCCTTTTTTAATTATTAATTATATTATACCATATAAAGCTAATAAAGAAATCTTATATATATCCAAAAGTTTTATTAGCACTCATTCTTATTGAGTGCTAATTTTTTCTTGACATTTTTATTTTTTGTGATATATCATTATGTAAGAAAACAAAAGAAGGGAGAGAATCATATGTCTCATGAAAAAGGCAATTTATCCATACATAGCGAGAATATTTTTCCGATTATCAAAAAATGGTTGTACTCCGATCATGATATCTTTATTCGAGAATTGGTTTCCAATGGCTCCGATGCAATTTTAAAATTAAAGAAATTAGTTGCCATGGGAGAAGCCTCTGTCCCTGAAAATACACAGTATAAAATACAAGTCATATTGGATGAAAAAAATAAAACCATCAAGGTCTGTGACAACGGAATTGGTATGACAGGAGAAGAAGTGAAAAAATACATTAACCAAATCGCCTTCTCCGGTGCAGAAGATTTCTTAGAAAAATATAAGGACAAGATGGATAAAGATCAAATCATAGGACATTTTGGACTTGGTTTTTATTCTGCATTTATGGTAGCAGAAAAAGTTCAAATTGATACCCTGTCCTACCAGGAAAATGCCGCGCCTGTCCGCTGGATTTGCACCGGAGGAACAGAATATGAAATGGAAGACTCCGACCGCAGTGAAAGAGGAACGACCATTACCCTTTATGTTGGAGAAGAAGGCAAAGAATTCTTAAATGAATACAAGCTTCGTCAGATTTTAGAAAAATACTGCGGCTTTATGCCAGTAGAAATTTATCTTGAAACTGTTCAAGAAAAAGATAAAGAGGAAAAAGAAGAACCCAAACCAATCAATGATCCTCATCCTCTATGGTTAAAACACCCTAATGATTGTACGGAAGAAGAATATAAAGCATTCTATAGAAAAGTATTCATGGATTTTAACGAACCTCTTTTCTGGATTCATTTGAATATGGATTATCCTTTCAATCTTAAAGGAATCCTGTACTTCCCAAAACTTAAGAATGAATTTGATACCATAGAAGGCAAGATCAAATTATTTAATAACCAAGTATTTGTGGCGGATAATATTAAAGAAGTGATTCCTGAATTCCTTCTGCTCCTTAAAGGAACTCTGGACTGCCCCGACTTGCCTCTTAATGTATCCAGAAGTTTTCTACAAAACGACGGCTATGTAACAAAAATCTCAAACTACATTACGAAAAAAGTGGCTGATAAATTAACATCCCTCTACAAGAATCAAAAAGATGACTACATTAAATACTGGGATGATATCCATCCATTTATAAAATACGGCGCACTGAGGGAACCTAAATTTTATGAAAAGGTAAAGGATATTATCATCTATAAAACCATTAATGGGGATTACGTAACTCTAAAAGAATACTTAGAAAGAAATGAATACAAACATAAGGATAAAGTGTTCTATGTAACCGATGAACGTCAACAGGCACAATATATCAAATTGTTTAAAGACAATAACATGGAAGCCGTTATCCTAAACTCTAACATAGACAATCCATTTATTTCTCATATTGAAATGCATGAAAGCGGTATTTCCTTTAACAGAATCGATGCGGATATCTCTGAACATCTTAAAGCTGAAGATGACAAAAAAGATGAAGCTGAAAATAATGCCCTTCAAGAAAAACTTGAAAAAATCTTTAAGGACAATCTAAATAACCAAGAGTTAAAAGTTCAGGTTGAAAACTTAAAATCTGAGAATGTTTCTGCTATGATTCTTCTTTCTGAACAATCAAGAAGAATGGAAGAAATGAGCAGACTGTTCGGCGGAATGAATATACCAAATATGTTCCCAAAAGAACAAACCCTTGTGCTCAATAAAAACAATAAATTGATTCAAACCATTGCTGAGAAAGCAGATGCAGAAGAACATAAAGAACTCATTCAAATGCTCTGCGAGCAGGTATATGACTTGGCTATGTTAAGCCATGAGCCTTTAGATTCCGAAGCGATGAATAAATTCATCGACAGAAGCAATCTATTATTATCTAAAGTTGCTCAATTCTAAAGTTAAAGAGCCGTCCACTTCAACTGGACGGCTCTTTTTAATAGAACACAGCTTTTCCTATACTAAATAGGTAGAGGCATTTTTCTTTTACTTTTTTACCTGTAATCTCTTCGATTGCTCTTGCATATAAGTTAACCTGCACCTCGTATTTTTTCATCAATTGCTCTATTTCCCTTTCGGGATTTTCTTTCTCAAAGATGGCATCTGTTTTGTAATCAATCAACACAACCCCGTCTTCTTCTTCAAAATAGCAGTCGATGATTCCTCTCACAAATACTTCTTCATCGGATTGAAGTTCTTTATAAATTTCCCTGGCACTAAGGGAAAGAATAAAAGGTACTTCTTTCTTTACTTGAATGCTCTCTTTAATCCTCTGAGCCAATGGAGATCTGGAGAAATGAAGCAATGCTTTAATAGAAACTGCTTTTCTTTCTTCTTCTGACAGCAGGCCTTTTGTTTCCATTTTAAGCAGTTGATTTTCGATCTCTGTATAGTCCTTCGCTTCATCCAGATTAAGATGCTTCATGACAAAATGCATTAAGATACCTTTTTCTGT
This sequence comes from Candidatus Epulonipiscium sp., assembly GCA_012519955.1. Lineage (GTDB taxonomy): Bacteria > Bacillota > Clostridia > Lachnospirales > Defluviitaleaceae > Defluviitalea > Defluviitalea saccharophila. The sequence continues at coordinate 6,836 of JAAYPH010000021.1, read as the reverse complement.
GGAATTTAACCCTTGAGTTTGTTCAATGAAAGCGGGCCTTGAAAGTCCGGTTTCTCCAAAAATGGATGTACTCTGCTCTTCAAGCATATCTTTTTCATGCTGTCTTTTAAGTTCTGAAACAGATACCATCACGGATAAAGAAGTTGCTTCTTCATAAGGATATTTCCAGGACAATTTATTAAAAATCTCTTCTTTATAGGGACTGTAGGCTTTGCTCCAATCCCAGTTTAATAGTTCTTCTAATATGCGCTCTTTTTCTTTGGTTTTGTTTTCATCCTGAAGGGCAATATCTTTTTTGGACCAACTATAAATCGTCCATTGGGAAATGTCTTCATAGAGACTTTCTACAGGGGTCTTAAGACAATTTGCCCAGTTCCTTATTCTTTCTCCATCCCTATGTCTAACTAAGCTTAATCCAATCCACTCTAAATATGTCTTAGCTTTTGAAAGGATGTAGGGTGAAAGCTCCTCATTTTTTGAGGTTACCTGCCTTGACCATTTCTTAGCATGGCTTTCTATATCCTTTATGGTTCCTGTTAAAATCAGCTTTTCCTTAGCTCTTGTAAGGGCAACATATAGAATTCTCATTTCTTCTGAAAGGGTTTCCATCATGATCTTATTTTTAACAGCCAGCTTTGGCGCCGTTACATAGGCAATTCTTCTTTCATAATCTATAAAGTCGGGGCCCAAACCTAAATCCTGATGGAGGAGGATTGGCTGATGTAAATCCTGAAGATTAAACTGCTTGCCTAAACCGGAAACAAAAACAACAGGGAATTCCAAGCCTTTGCTTTTATGTATGCTCATAATTCGAACGATGTTTTCATTTTCGCCTACAATCTTAGCCGCTCCCATATCCCCTTGCTTTTTCTGCATTCTTTCTATGAATCGAATGAAATTAAACAATCCCTTGAAGCTGGTATTTTCATAGCTTGCTGCCCGATCTCTCAGGATTCTTAGGTTTGCCTGCCTTTGGGCTCCTCCCGGCATAGCGCCCAAATAATTATAATAATTGGTTTCGGTGTATAGCATCCAAAGAAGTTCATCAATGGAAATATGGGCTGCTTCTTTCCTCCACCTTTTAAGATTCTCAAGAAAGACTTTTACCTTCCTTGTTAATTCGGTTTCTTCCAGACACCCTTCAATATATTTTCGAAGGGATTCATAAAAATCACTCTGAGGAAAGGCTGTTCGAATTTCAACCAATTCGTCAGCATTTAAAAAAACCATGGGAGAACGGAGTACCGTAACAAGGGGAATATCCTGCCGTGGATTATCGATAATCTGCAGTAAACTAAGAATTGTTTTTATTTCCACCGCATCAAAGTATCCCGATGAAACATCTGCATAAGCCGGTATGCCGCCCCTTGATAGTTCTTCCATAAAGATATTGGACCAACTTGAAGTGGTACGAAGTAAAATCACAATATCCCGATATTCTACCCTTCTATAGTCTCCGAGCTTCTTATCATATACCCAAAAAGGTTCCTCATCCCTCATAAGCTGATGAATTCTTTGGGTTACGATTTTTGCTTCCAGTTCAATATTTGTAAGGTCTTCTAGCTCTTCCACGACTTTGTTTTCTTCCCCATTGGCTTCCTCAGATTCATCGTTTATGCTCTCCGACTCGATCAAATGGAGTTCTATAGGCCCTCCCGTATTAAGGGCGTCTCCTTCAGGATAAGCTGCTCCAGGGTTTAGGGCTGCTTTTTCGTCATATTCGATTTCTCCCAGAGCTGGCGTCATTAGCTGTCTGAATATAAAGTTTACCCCGTGAAGAATAGTTTCTCTGCTTCTAAAGTTTTGAAACAAATCGATACGCTGTTGTGTTCCTTGTCCATCATCCGAAAAAGAGTTGTATTTCTCAATGAACAAATCCGGTTTCGCCAAACGGAAACGATAAATACTCTGCTTTACGTCCCCTACCATAAAACGATTGGGATGAGCCGTATCTTTTTTTGAGATTACTCCAAGGATCGTCTCCTGAACCAGGTTGCTGTCCTGATATTCGTCGATTAGAATCTCCTTGTACTTTTCTCTTAAATCAAGAGCTGCCAAAGAAGGTATAATTTCTTCCGGAGTACTTTTTTCGTCTAAAAGAATCTTTAGGCAGTAATGCTCTATATCACTAAAATCTATAACGCCCATTTCTTTTTTTGCAGTTTGGAAGCGATTTGAAAATTCAATGATAACTTTTTCCAAGGCTTTCATAACCGGAAATACTTTATGTACATCTTCCATCATCCCTTCAGGAGCCTTAAAGAAAATCTTTCCTTGTAGGCCTTTTTGTATACCCTCTTTGACGATATCCCTAAGCTTTTTTACTTCATCTATAAAATCAACACCTTCATTATTCCTATAGGTTGCTAATTTCGTAAAACCTATTTGTTGAACAAATGAATATAATTCTTTCGTATTTCCTTCACAAAGGGTGATGATTTTCTTAAGTATCCAGATATCGTCTTCTAGGGCGTCTATATATTTTTCTGGTCCGTTTGGCTCAAAGCAAAAAGCTAGGGCATGATTTGCGATTTCAAGCAATCCCTCCGCTTCTGTTTTGACCTGTTCTTTTATAATGCTTGCCCAGGGTGTACGATCAAACTCTTCATTTCTGTGGGGATTAAAGCGCTCTACCTGCTCTTTAAGCCATTCCTCCGGCCATGGATTGCTTTGAATAAAATCATATATCCGAAGAATCATGTCCTGGAGGTCTGTATCTTCTTTTTTGCCTCCATAGCTTTCTACCAAAGAATGAAATCCCTCTTCTTCCTTTTCATAAAGCTCTTCAAAAAGCACTTCGATTAAGTCATTTTTTAAAAGCAGCATTTCCGTTTCATTGGCTATCCTAAAAGAAGGGTCCAAATCAAGCAAATGAAAATGATTCCTGATCACTTCTAAACAGAAGGAATGGATTGTGGAGATGGAAGCCCTGTTAAGAAGAGTAAGCTGCTTTTGAAGATGTGTATTTTTAGGATCTTCTTCTAATTTTTTAGAGATGGCTTCTCCCAGACGCTCCCTCATCTCTGCTGCGGCAGCATTGGTAAAGGTTACAACTAAAAGAGAATCTACATCGGTTGGATGACTGGCATCCGTAATCAGCTTAACAATACGTTCTACCAATACAGCCGTTTTCCCTGAGCCCGCTGCAGCAGCAACCAACAAATCGCATCCTCGTGTATCAATTGCCGCTTGTTGTTCATTTGTCCACTGCACTATTTAATGCCCTCCCATAATTTTTTAACTTCTTTTGTAATCTGCTCCATGTTTTTTCCCATACATCTGATCATTGCATCTCCATACTTTTCGTACAGGGGAACTCTTTCATCATATACTTGAAGTAGGGTTTGCCCTTTTTGCATGACAATACCCCTTGTAGTAATATTACGGATTCTTTTTTCGATTTCCATATAGGGCAACTGAAGATATACAACAAAGCCGTTTTCTTTTAAATGTTTCATTCCCTCGGGCTTTAAAACTACACTGCCACCTGTAGCTATGACACTGCCCTGTACATCTAAATCTAATATAGCTTTTTCTTCTATGGAAAGAAAGACATCAATGCCGTCCTCTTCAATAATCTCCTGCAAAAGTCTGTTTTGAGTTTGCTGAATGATAAGATCCGTATCCACAAAAGGCATCTTTAAGGTTTTTGCCAAAATAACACCTAAGGTACTTTTTCCTGCCCCCGGCATTCCTATTAAAACAATATTCTTCATACTACGTCCTCCACATTCTGTCTATTAATCGTCTAATCCCTGGCAGATTTGGCGTAAGTTTTCTGCACATTTTTTAAGTTCCTCTTCTGTTTGAAAGCTTGCCTGGGCTTGTGTGGCATTGCCTCCACCCCTGGCATTATAATTTTTCATAACATCTTTTAAGAGATTCCCACAATGAAGAAGCAAGTCCGTGTTATGGGATAAAAATAACTTTTTCTCTTCCAGGGATACCCCTATAAAAATATAGTCTCCCATTTGAAATACTTCTTTTGCAATAAACATAATATCATTTATGGTTTTCTTTTTATAATTGCCGTATACAACCAGCTTTCTTGCGTCTTTAACCAATTTTTGTGCTTCGCAAATGGAGAGTTCCTGGCGAAGTTCCTTCACTAACGCTTCTGTTTTTTTCACATCTTCCATGTATTTTTCAATTTTTTCTAAAAGGGTATTTTCATTGGCTGAAAACTTTTCAAATAAAGCTGAAATAATTTCATGCTTTTTGCCGTAATCTTGAAGAGCCTTTCTTCCGCATTGGAAATAGATTCTTGTCATTCCTTTGGATTTTTCTGTTTTTAAAATCTTTAGGATGCCTACTTCCCCCGTTGAAGCAACATGGGTGCCGCAGCAGGGACAAAAGTCTACTTCTTCAATTTCAACGACTCTAATATCTTCATCTACTTTAGGCTGCTTTCTAAGGGGCAGAAGCTTTGCACCTTCTAAATCTTTCATATAGGTTTTCACCGGAACATTCTTATAAATGACTTCATTGACTGCTTCTTCTACTTCTTTTACCATGGCAGGAGTTACTTCGGGAAGGCTGATATCTATGGATACATAGTCCTCTCCCATGTGAAAAGCATTGCTCACACCCTTATACAGCCGATAAAAGGTTGCTGCCAAAATATGTTCTCCTGTATGCTGCTGCATATGTTCAAAGCGGCGGTTAAAATCTATTTTGCAGTCCACCTTACTGTTATCTGGAACCTTAGGTACGACATGAAATACCATATCGTCTTTTTCAAATACATCTAACACGTCTATTCCGTCAATGGTTCCCCGATCGGAAGGTTGTCCCCCTCCTTCCGGATAAAAATAGGTTTTGTCAAGAACCAACAAAAATTGATCGTCCTTAGGTATAATGCCTTGAATTTCTGCAGTCCACTGGCTTAAATAAGGGTTTTTATAATAACCTTTTTCTGTCATATGTATACCTCTTTTCTATATCCTTAGGAAGTTTATCTCTCATCTTGTTTTAACTTCTGCCAGATTTCTTCTTTTTTTAGATTCTTAAGAATCCGGTATTGATTATCCTCAAGAAGCGTATCAAACTGGCAGACCGACTTATACAGGCAATAATTACAAGACGTATTCTTGCCACTTTTATAAGGGCTTACCTTTACATTTCCTTTTAAGATTTCTTCTCCAAGTTCTGCTACGATATCGCGTACATATTGCCTTAGGGCATTGAATTCTTCCAGGGTAGCAGTGGATGAACGCTTATCCACTCCGTCCTTAGTCAGAGTAACTGGAAGAATGTCAGAATACCTTTTTAGGGTGTTGTCCATTTGTTTAATCACATCTATATCTTCCAATACCATACCGGACAGCTTTAAATTCTTTAACAATCGTTTTTCCATCTCTTCTTCCGATACTTCTTTTTCCAGATGAATTAAAGGATCATCAATTTTAAAATAAAAAACACCTGCCGGCAGCAATTCCTTATGCAACACCTCTTCTCCATGTTCTAAAAAAGCATCCAGATAAAGAAGCAGCTGCAGCTGAATACCGTAAAAGATATCTGCCAGATTAAAAATCCTATTGCCCGATTTATAATCAATAATCTTGATATAGGCTTTATTGTTTTCGTCAAAAATATCCACTCTGTCAATTCTTCCTGTCAGGATAATCTTTTCTCCGCTCTTCAGTTCAACCACTATAGGAGGAAGCTTGTAATCTTCTCCGAAGCCGACTTCAAAGCCTAAAGGCTCAAAATTTCCTCTTTTAATTTGCTCCGTAAGAGCCCAAACGGCTCTTTTAGTAATTCTTTTTAAGCGTACCAGCAAATATTTGTTCCTTGCAGTACTTAATAAAATCTCATTACCGAGTTTAGGGGCAATCTCGTCCATCGTCTGCTCTACTAAAGCATTGCTTGTGTCCTGATCTAAATCCTTCCACTCAATCCCCCTGTTTTGAAGCTTCTGCGAAAAAATATCCAAAGCGCTGTGAAAAAGTCTACCGAGATCAGGCATGTTAATCTGATATGTTTTTCTTTCCTTAGCTTTTAAACCGTATTCTACAAAATACCCAAAAGGACAAGCGGCAAACTTTTCTAATCTGGAAACGCTGGAATATATTCTGTTTCCATATAGGGTTTTTACACTCCTGGTTGTGAGATAATTTTCCTGGTTGGTATGAAAGAGGCCATTCACCGTAATTTTCGCCTTATCTTTCCAAGCTTCCTGTGAAAAATACCAGCTATATACATCCTTCCATATATCGCAAAGTTCTCCCTTTTCAAGGATATCTCTTAATTCCAGCCCTAAATAATGGAATGTAGGTACCGGGGCAGAAATACTTCCTTCCTTGGAATTTTGCAAATCACTGATTTCATGAATATGGGGAAAAATCTTTTTGATCCTTGAAATAATAACGGAAGGTCTTAGGGCTTTTCCTTCTTCGTCCCCCATAGAAAAACTAAGCTGTAGATATTCCTCCGGCTTTGTTAAGCCTGAATAAATAAGAAATTGTTCTTCGAATGCTCTTCTTCTGCCGTCAGGAGCTAATTCCAAGCCCATTTGACTCATTTCTCCTCTTTCTTCATCGGAGAATATGCCCAGTTCTTCGGTTACTGCAGGAAGAACACCGTCATTGACACCAATAACAATTAGTGCCTTTATATGAGGAAGTCTTGACCTTTCCAGGTCTGCCACCACTACCTGGTCCAGGGCAGGAGGCACAAGACCCATTTTGCACTGTTCAAGTCCGGCATCCAGTATTTTGGCATACTCTTTTAAGGTGACTTCTTCGTCTCCTAGTATTTCAACCATCTTATCAAATAATTCCACAACCAAATCCCAAATTTGCACATTTTGCTTTGCTAAAATCAATTGATTGTTT
>JAAYPH010000020.1 GCA_012519955.1 Candidatus Epulonipiscium sp. | reverse complement strand
GGTGAAAAATCGTTTCTTTAAAATTCTTTCTCCAGGGAATATTCACCGCTTCAAAGGTATGTTGAGAAACAAGAGGCTCTTTGATTCCACCTTGGTAGGTAAAACCTGTAATGATTGCCGAATGCTGGATTCTGTTTTGATTATTTCTGTATTGAATAATATCTCCTATTTCCAATAAATCTGCTATAGAAGCATTATAGGAACCGTCTCCTTTTATGGAGACGGTTTTTGCTTTTATACCAAAGCCTTTTTCCTGAGTTACGGTGCGAATATACCAATATAAAGAAGCAGCTACCGCCCAGCAGATTGATGACTTGCCATTTTGATACCACCAGGGATGGGTGGAGTGATAGTGATTTTTAGCCCCTCCTGCCCTAAGGCATTGAGAAACAAAGTTGGTGCAGTCATTACCTTGGTAATAAACGTAATCGGGATTGGGATATTTACCATATCGTAAAGCATATTCTACAGCATTCTTACGGTTATACATTTGACTCATAATCAGCTAACCTCCACTCAACTATTTTTATAATTTAAAATAATTTTTACTGACTTGAAAGATGGATATAAATTTACTAAGGAATAAATAAGTTTTAATAAAGATAATCATTGTTTCAGTCAATTTTTTGTAGTAGTATAATTATATGAGGATGTCGATTATTGGAACCGAATTTCGTATTATGTAAAAAAATGTTTAAATTATATTCTGGATATGGTATAATTGGAAGGAGTAAGTTAATGGAAGAATTATCTTTACTAAAGTTAATCGCAGTAGGAGTTCCCGAGACAGTTTTAAACTTATTCATTGGATTGGTCTTATGCAGAGATAATGTTAAGAAAGACTGGAGCAGTTTTATATTTAAAATGATTATTAGCGTAATAGCTATTTTAACCGTAATCTTTTTCATAAGAAGAAATATCACATCTCTTATATGTATTACTACAATAACATCATTTATGTATATCCTTACTTTTAAACTTGTATGGCAAATGAATTATCGTCAAAGTATTTTATCAGGCTGTACTACAATGTTTATCTTAGTTTCTTTAGAATCGATCACATTACCCTTATATAATGTCATACTAACTACATTTAATTTACCAAGCTTTTTTAGTGGAACACTTTTTTTTGCTTCCTTTTTAAGAATTCTACATGCTTTAATTTTTATATTTTTTACGCGATATAATTTGCGTAATAATGAATTAATAAGTGGAAGATGGAAAAGTCAAAGCAAGTATTCCAAGGTAGCAATCATCATCATTATTACTTCAATGGTTTGGTGTATGCTATCTATGTTAAATTATTCTGATATTTATTATAAAATTATAGTATCACAAGAAGATCTATCGTTTTTAAAGACCAATGTTAATTTGATTTTTCTGATATCAATATGTTTTTTTATCTTTTTATTAGTACTTATGTATTATGTTTTTAGCTTTTTAGACACACAAAAAATGTTGGATATTTCTGTGGAAGAAATTTTTTCTATAGTTGGAGATGAACTATCGCAAGAAGAAATACTACAATGTATGAATCTTCTTCAAAAAAAATATATAGAGAAAGGGGGGAAATAATATGACAAAGAAATTATTAGTTCTTTTGGGTGCCATTGCTACTTTTATGGCTATTTTCACTGTTAATGCAGGGGCATGTGCAAGTCTTTATGGTGAAACTCAGATTCCAGAAGAACTCCAAAAAGACCTATAAGAATCAAGATAACGGGAAGCTTTTCCTTTGGGTTTAGCGGCCAAATGCATGGACTGGTAGCCTTGGATGAAAACAATAACGTACTGCTTCCTGCAATACTCTGGTGCGACCAAAGAACTTCCGAAGAATGTGAAGACATCACCAATCATTTTGGACAAGAAAAACTCACAGAGCTTGTGGGCAATAAGGCGCTCACTGGTTTTACTGCGCCTAAAATTCTATGGGTTAAGAAAAACCATCCTGAATTATTTGAAAAAATAAGACATATTCTTCTTCCAAAAGACTACATCCGTTTTAGATTAACAGGAGACTATGCAACGGATGTATCCGATGCTTCCGGTATGCTTCTTTTGGATGTTAAAAACAGATGCTGGTCTAAAGAAATGATAGAATACATAGGCATTAAAGAAGAATACCTTCCAAAACTCTATGAATCCTATGAAGTAACAGGCAAATTATCAGATGATGTAAAAGAAGAACTAGGTTTAACCGGAGAAGTTCTGGTTGTAGGAGGAGGCGGAGACAATGCCGCTGGAGCTATAGGAACCGGAACCGTTAAAGAAGGAACCGTAATGGTAACTCTTGGCACTTCAGGGGTTGTATTTGCAGCCCATGACGAATATGCCGTAGACAGCCAAAATCGTCTTCATGCTTTCTGTCATGCCAATGGAAAATATCATTCCATGGGTGTAATGCTTTCTGCAGCCAGCTGCTTAAAATGGTGGGTAGAAGAAGCCAATAAAGGCATGAATTTTGACGACCTGTTAAAAGAAGCCGCTGAAGCAGAACCCGGAGCTGGCGGCGTTATCTTCCTTCCATACCTCATGGGAGAACGTACCCCTTATGCCGATCCTGATGCAAGAGGAACTTTCTTAGGGTTATCCATGAGTACCACCAGAGGACAAATGACAAGGGCGGTATTAGAAGGTGTGTCCTTTGGACTTAGGGATTCCCTTGAAATTTTAAAAGACATCAATGTGCCTATTTCTCAAATCATTGCTATTGGAGGAGGTTCAAAGAGTCCTCTATGGAAACAGATCCTTGCAGATATCTTTGGCTATCCGATAGATGAAATCAATACCAATCAAGGAGGCGCTTTAGGAGCAGCTATCCTGGCAGGAGTAGGTGCAGGAGAATTTAATAGCATCGAAGAAGCCTGTGATAAATTTATAAAAGTTGTTGGTTCTGTGAAACCTATCGAACAAAATGTAGAAAAATACAATAAAATTTATACACGCTACAGAGCAGCTTATCAATCTTTAAAGGATTGGTTTAAGCTTAGTGCTGATTTATAAACAGATATACTAGAAGTTTTTTAGGTTAAATTTATTATCAAAATAACTATATTTTCTAATGAATCTGCAT
>JAAYPH010000217.1 GCA_012519955.1 Candidatus Epulonipiscium sp. | reverse complement strand
GTTTGTTAAGTATACTCAAAAACAGACCTGACGGTCTAAAATAACATACCAAATGCAATTTTATTCATAAAGAAAACAAAAATGGCAAGTAGAAACTTTTTTTAAATTTACTTGCCGAATTCAAGTTAAACTTATAAATTTAGAAGATATTACAGCATATATTATTCCTCAAATTAGAGCAGACTATTATTGATTTCATATACAATAGATATTGTTATGATGAAATCAATTTAATCTTAGGATGTGACGGATATGTTCAAGCATGAAAAGAGCCTATTGAGAGAAGTAAGGGTTAAAGAACCCAATCCCCAATATGCGGCATTGCTTCAAGAACAACTGGGCGGTGCAAATGGGGAGCTTAAAGCGGCAATGCAGTATATGTCCCAGAGTTTTAGAATAAAGGATAAAGCTATAAAAGATTTATTCTTAGATATTGCTTCAGAAGAATTAAGTCATATGGAAATGATCGCTCAAACCATAAATCTTTTAAATGGGCATGATTTAGAAGTAGAAAAAGTATCATTAGGAGAAATCGAAAATCAAGTTTTATCAGGTCTTTCTCCTATGTTAGTCAATAGTTCAGGGCATCCTTGGACTGCGGACTATGTGAATGTTACTGGAGACTTGGCAGCAGATTTATTGTCCGATATAGCAGCAGAACAAAGGGCAAAAGTAGTGTATGAATATTTCTACCGTCAAATCAACGACCCTTATGTCAAAGAAACGATTGACTTTCTTTTAAATCGTGAAGAAGCTCATAATGCTTTGTTCAGAGAAGCGTTTAACAAAATTAAAGATACCGGTTCCAATAGAGATTTTGGAGTCACTCCTGATTCTAAGCTATATTTTGATTTATCTACACCAGATAAATATTTTGATTCCCCGGAAGGAATTCCTCCTAGTTTTAACGATTCTCAACAAGCTCCAGAAGTGATACATTAAACATTAATGCGCCTAATCTATAGGCGCAATTTTATTATATAGGAAGTTCCTCTAGATTTCTTATGAAAAAAGGTCCTACTGACAGAATGTATACTCGTGCGTATTGGATTTTGTCGGCTTTGCCGACTGCGTTTGGAGAGAGATTCGAAAGAGAAACTTTTTCTAGTTAAATACAAATAGAATAATAAGAAACAATGGATTAATTATCCAGAAATATATTTCTATTTTCTGTATATACTAAAGGCGTAACAAATATATAGCATATAAAAACATAAGGAGGATCCATTGATGGAAAGAAACAATAATAAAAACAGAAACAACAATGAAAACAGAAACAATAACGACAACTTATATTTTGCAAACGAATTAGTTCCTGAAAACGAAAAAAACAACAAAAATAACAAAAACAAAGCTAACAAAACCAAATAACGAGCATTATTAAATTAGAACCAAAATCCCCATGGAATCATGGGGATTTTTGCTGTAACAAAGTATTGACGTTAAAAAAAAAGTAATATATACTAAAAATACCCCACCCAGGGTGGGGTATAACAAAGGAGGTGTTAAGATGGTAAGAAAGCAGTTTGAAGTCTCCGGCATGACTTGTGCAGCCTGTGCCAGAGCTGTTGAAAGAAGTGTCAATAAATTAGACGGAGTAATTGAAGCAGGAGTTAATTTAGCTTCTGAAAGATTAAATATAGAGTATGATGAGGAAAAAGTGGATACACTTAAGATTATACAAGCTATAGAAAAAGCAGGATATAAGGCAAAAGAGCATACTGAGGTTAAAGAAGTTATTTTACCTATAGGAGGTATGACTTGTGCAGCTTGTGTTAGAGCAGTAGAACGCTCTCTTAAGAAATTAGAAGGCATAGAAAGTGTTAATGTAAATCTAGCTACTGAAACCGCTGCGATAAAATATAATCCATTTCAATTGAGGCTTTCAGATATCAAGGAGGCTATAGTAAAGGCGGGGTATAAACCCTTAGAGCCTAAAACTGAAGGGCAGACTGACGATGAGAAAGATCGAAGAGAAAAAGAAATAAAGAGATTGTGGAACCAGTTTATTATATCTGCGGTATTTGCGGTTCCTCTGCTTTATATTGCCATGGGACATATGATGGGCGCTCCTCTTCCGGGATTTTTAAAAGGACATCATAATGCGCTAAATTTTGCGTTGATACAATTATTTTTAACCATACCTATTGTCATTGCCGGGCATAAGTTTTACACCGTAGGATTTAGAACTTTATTTAAAGGGTCTCCTAATATGGATTCTTTGATTGCATTAGGAACCAGTGCAGCTATTCTTTATGGTTTATTTGCGGTATATAAAATCATTACTGGAACGCCCCATGAAGTGGAAGCTTATTCTATGGATTTATATTTTGAATCCGCCGGTGTCATTATTACATTGATTTCTCTTGGAAAATACCTTGAAGCTGTGGCAAAGGGAAGAACTTCCGAGGCCATCAAAAAATTAATGGGCCTGGCACCTAAAACGGCTATATTAATCAAAGATGAGAAAGAAATAGAAATCCCTATTGAAGAAGTACAGGTTGGAGATATACTACTGGTTAAACCGGGACAAAAAATTCCGGTAGACGGTGAAGTCATTAAAGGAAATACTTCCGTGGATGAATCCATGTTAACTGGAGAAAGTATTCCTGTAGAGAAAAAAGCGGGGGACCAAGTCATTGGTGCCAGCATGAACAAAACCGGTTCTATTCAGTTTAGAGCTACAAAGGTTGGAAAAGATACAGTTCTATCTCAAATTGTAAAGTTAGTAGAAGAAGCACAGGGCTCCAAAGCACCTATAGCAAAGCTTGCAGATGTCATCAGCGGTTATTTTGTACCTATAGTATTAGTAATTGCCTTTATTTCGGGGGCATTGTGGTATTTTACCGGGCATTCTCTTATACTTTCACTCACTATGCTGATCTCTGTATTGGTTATTGCCTGTCCATGTGCCCTGGGCTTGGCTACTCCAACAGCTATTATGGTTGGAACAGGTAAAGGAGCAGAGTATGGGGTTTTAATCAAAAGCGGAACTGCTCTTGAAACTGCTCATAAAGTACAAACTATTGTATTCGATAAAACTGGTACCATCACAGAGGGAAGACCGGAGGTAACGGACATTATCACTGCAAACGGAATAACGGAAGAGGAAATTCTTTCATTGGCAGCATCGGCAGAAAAAGGATCTGAGCATCCATTAGGAGAATCTATTATAAGGGCAGCAGAGAAAAAAGAAATCACATTACAAGAACTAGAAACATTTAATGCGATTCCAGGACATGGAATTGAAGTAACGATACAAGGAAGGAAATTGATCCTTGGTAATAAGAAACTGATGAATGACCGCAATGTGAATATCCTAGCATTTGAAGAGGTATCCAATCAATTGGCTATGGAAGGAAAAACTCCTATGTATGTAGCAGAAGGAAATACCTTATTAGGAATTATTGCAGTGGCGGACGTGGTAAAAGAAAATAGTGCAAAAGCAATAAAAAAACTTCATGAAATGGGAATAGAAGTTGCTATGATTACAGGAGACAATAAAAGAACCGCTGAAGCTATTGCTAGAAAAGTAGGCATTGATAGAGTCTTTGCTGAAGTCTTGCCAGAGGACAAAGCAAATGAAGTAAAAAAATTGCAAGAAGAAGGCAAAAAGGTTGCAATGGTTGGAGACGGAATTAATGACGCACCAGCATTGGCTCAGGCGGATATTGGAATTGCAATTGGTTCCGGTACGGATGTAGCCATGGAATCTGCGGATATAGTTCTAATGAAAAGTGACTTATTGGATGTTGTAACTGCTCTTCAATTAAGCAGAAGTACAATTAAAAATATTAAGCAAAACTTATTCTGGGCATTTTTCTATAATACTGCCGGAATTCCTTTGGCAGCAGGTGTATTTTACGCTTTTGGAGGACCAAAGCTGGATCCGATGTTTGCTGCAGCAGCCATGAGTTTTAGCTCCGTTTCGGTTCTCTTAAATGCTCTTAGATTAAAGAAATTTAAACCAGTTAGATAAAATTTATAACAAAATAAATTAATAAATAATGGAGGCGTATAATATGAAGAAAAAATTATATATTGAAGGTATGAGCTGTGAACACTGTGTGAGGCACGTAAAAAATGCATTAAGCGAAGTTCCTGGCATCGACTCCGTTGAAGTAGATTTAAAAAATAACTATGCAATCGTTGAATCAGCAGATGAGATTTCTGATGATGCATTAAAGAATGCCGTAGTTGAAGAAGCAGGATATGAACTTATAAAAATTGAAAATCTATAAAGTATAATAACCCTCAAGGATGTATTTCCTTGAGGGTTATTATATGTTCCTTTTAAGTGTCTTCAAATCTTCTTTCGAAATACTTTGAAGTACGAATAGAAAGATGATATATACAATGGTAAGGGCAATAAGCGTAAATGCCATGCTCCAACGTAAGGAAAACTGTGTTAATAAGTAATGATTTAAGATATATTTTGCAGTCAAAGAAGAAGCAACTGCGGCTAATGCCGGTCTGATCACCCATTTGCTAAGTTCTAAAGTTAATGATGTGTATTTGAGCACTGTTCGTAAATGTAACAAAGTAATGACAATCGAACTTACAATAACTGCCCATAGAAAGCCTTTAAACCCATATACAGGTACTAAAAAGTAAATGAAAAGTATAGAAATGATGGAGCCGATGACATTGTGCTTAAATGTAGATATTTGCTGTCCTAATCCGTTTAATATGCCGGCTAAAGTAGCCTGAAGATAAAAGAAAGGGCATATCCATGCCATAGAATAAAGCATATCTCCTACATCCGCTTGATTATAAATGGATAATCCCAGTTCTTTAGGAAATACTGCAAAGAGACAAGTGGCACCGATGCCTATTAAACAAGTAAAATGGATGGATTTAGAAACTGTTCGATGAATCTGCCTGGTATTGTTGACTGCCTTCGCTTCAGAAACGGCAGGGACTAGTGCTACAGATAAAGAACCTGTCAGCATGGATGGGAAAAATATAAGAGGCATAGCCATTCCGCTGAATTGCCCATATATACTGATGGCTTCGGCATTGGACATACCAAAGGCTTGAAGCTGTATTGGAATCATAATATTTTCAATAGAACTTAGTAAAGTTGTGATAAACCTATTTCCTGTTAGCGGAATTGCCATAACCAGTAATGCACTACAGGACTGAAACCAATTTAATGTGGGTTTTTTTACTTTCTTTTTCCTCTGCTTATTTCTTTTATAGGAGATCAATACATACAAGAAAGATACTAATTCTCCCACACACATTCCGATGACAGAAAGCGCACAAGCATAAGATAATCCTTTTGGAATAAAGAAAGAGGCTAACAAATATATAACAAGCATTCTTGATATCTGCTCCAGTACTTGTGAAGCAGCAGGTTTTGTCATTTCTTGCAGGCCATAAAAATATCCTTTTATAGATGATGCTGCTGCCATAAAAGGAACGCAGGAAGCAAGAATTTTTAAGGATAGGATGGTTCGTGGTTCCTTAAGGATGGATGTAGCGATCCAGGGAGCAAAATAATAAATAAATACTGAAATAATAAGTCCGATTCCTACGGATAATAATACAGATATTTTTATTATACGAGATATATTTCCATACTCTCTTTTTGCATTTTCTTGTGCCACTAATTTAGAAACACTTAGAGATATTCCTGAAGCTGAAATGGTCCAGGCAAGCATATAAATGGGAAAGATCAGTTGATATAATCCCATTCCTTCTGCCCCGATTAGATTTGACATATAGATTCTATAAACAAATCCAAGAATTCTTGTGATAAAGCTGGCGGCAGTCAATATAAGGGCTCCTGTTACCAAACTCTTTTTTGTCATGCAGCACCTTCTTTCAATTTGGACGGTACTACAATTTATTCTAAAAAAACTTGTACTATGCAACATTAATAACGAATAATTAAACTCATAATCTTAGAATTGTATTCATCATATGGGCGCATCAATAAAAAAGTATTATAGTTGAGAAAAGTATAGTTTTTCTGTATAATATAGGATGAAAATTTACAAAGGATACGTTACTTAGAAAAATTAGGGAAGAGGGGCTTCGATGGAAATTAATGAATGGAAAAGGATGTTAATTCCATATGAACAAGCAGTTGAAGAACTTAAAATAAAATTTAAAGGTATTCGAAATGAATATCGGAAATTAGATGAGTATTCACCCATAGAATTTGTAACGGGTAGGGTAAAAAAGATCTCCAGCATTTTAGAAAAGGCAAAGAAAAAGCAAATACCTCTTACTGAGATAGAAGAAAAAATAGAAGACATTGCAGGTATCCGAATAATGTGTCAATTTGTTAAGGACATTAATAAGGTTGTTGAATTGATTCGCAATCGAGACGGCAAAGATTTAAAAATAGTTGAAGAAAGAGATTATATTAAAAATATTAAACCCAGTGGCTATAGAAGCTATCATATTATTGTTCTGTACCCTGTTCAAACGGCAGGGGGACAAAAAGAAATCCTAACTGAAATACAAATACGTACATTGGCAATGAATTTCTGGGCAACGATCGAACATTCTTTACGTTATAAATATAACAAAAACATGCCTGAATATATTCAGCAGCGATTAATAAAGGCGGCTGAAGCAGCATTTATATTAGATCAAGAAATGGCGGAAATAAGAGAAGAAGTCTTAAAAGCAGAAGAGCAATTTCAAGTAAAGTCCCATATTGTTTCGGACATATTTTGCAATATACAAAATCTCTATAATGTAAGTGGTATAGATGAGGCAGGAGAACTGTATCAGAAGTTTTGGGAGCTATGGGAAGAAGGAGATGTAAAGAAGCTGGAGGACTTTAATAAAAAGATAGATACCTTAGCCGAAATATATGGAGCACAAAAATTAATGTAAAAGGCTTGTAATAATGGCACACCGAAAGGTGTGCCTATTTAATGGGATGGTTTTGCTCCAAAGTATTGATAGAAATCAACTTTGATTCTGCCATTATAAAGTTTTCGTTTTTTATCTGCTTTTTTGCCATATAATTTTTCAAAGCTTTCAACGGAAGTGAGTATATATACAGACCAGGTATCCTGATTTTTGAAAGTATTTCCTAGTGCGTGATAAAGCCTGGCAACTTCTTGTTCTTCTCCGATTCTTTCTCCATAAGGAGGATTACTGATCAAAATGCCATAGGGTTCTTCGATTTTTATTTTTTTGGCGTCCTGTACCTCAAAACGAATACAATCGTCAACCCCTGCTTCAATGGCATTTTCTTTGGCAATTTCAATGGCGTTCGGATCAATGTCAGAGGCATATATATGGATTTGAGACTCTTGGTCAATGGCTTGAAATGCTTTAGCTTTTTCTTTTTTCCATATGTCTTTTCCTATCTGAGGCCAAGCTTCACAGGCAAAGGATCTCCCCAATCCCGGAGCTATATTTCTTCCAATTAAAGCGGCTTCTATAGGAATAGTGCCTGAACCGCAGAAGAAATCATATAGCGTTCTGTTTTTATTCCAATAGCTAATCTGGATTAGGGCAGCGGCAAGGGTTTCTTTTAGTGGGGCTTCTACCGATCTAGTTCGGTAGCCTCTTTTGTGAAGTCCTGCGCCACTTGTATCAATCGTCAAGGTAACAAGATTTTTTAAAATAGATACTTGAATCTTATACTCCGGTCCCGTTTCACGGAACCATTCGATATGGTATTTTTGTTTTAATTTTTCTACTACTGCTTTTTTAACGATTGCCTGACAGTCGGGTACACTGTATAGTTTTGATTTAACCGATTTTCCAACGACGGTAAATTTTGCGTCTTCTGTGATCCACTGCTCCCAGGGAAGGGCTTTTGTTTTTTCGAACAGCTCATCAAAAGTATATGCTTCAAATTCTCCCATCTGCAGAAGAATACGGTCTGCCGTACGTAGCCATAGATTTGTTCGAACGATGTCTTCCTCATTTCCGGTGAAAGTAACCTTGCCGTCACAAGCCTGGGCATCGGTATATCCTAAATGTATCAGTTCATTTTTTACAATGGATTCTAACCCAAAGGTAGCGGTTGCAATAAGTTTTATATCTGACATAAAAATTCTCCTTATCAAAGTATTCCTTTTATCAGTATGCTCATTTTAGGAATTAGTCATCACAATTATCATCTTATCACAAAGAAAAAGATTTGAGCAAAATTTATTTTTTAAAATTTCATGATTTTGCACAAAATTAATATGAATAGTATGTTTTTCAATAAAATAGGCACACTTTTAAAAAAGAATGCTCATAGCCGCGCATGAAAATCTATTGACAGTGAAATGATAAAGTGCTATTCTAATATCAAAAAGCCGACTATAAAAGTAGGAATTAAATCTTGAGGTGATAGTATGAAATTATCTACTAAGGGAAGATATGGATTAAAAGCGATGGTAGACTTGGCAATTCATAGCCAGGATAAACATATTGCGTTAAGACATATAGCCGAAAGGCAAGATATATCCGAGCATTATCTGGAGCAATTGATTGCAGTTCTTAGAAAAGCTGGATTGGTAAAAAGTATTCGAGGTGCACAAGGTGGATACTCACTAGCAGTTCCTCCAGAGGAAATAACGGTGGGAGATGTTCTTAGAGCATTAGAAGGGTCTTTAGCACCAGTGGATTGTGTGAGTGAAAATGTGGCTAATGAATGTGCCGAATGGGATTGCTGTGTTACAAGAACCGTATGGAAGAAGATTGGAGACAAGATTAATGAAGTCGTTGACTCCATTACCCTTCAGGATTTAATAAAAGATTACGAAAAATTAAACCATGATAAAGAGTATATGTACTATATTTAACTTTGACAAACTTTAAACGAGGAGTGATACAAAAATGCAGAAGATTTATTTTGACCATGCTGCCACAACTGCTATGAATCCACAAGTTGTAGAAGCGATGGTACCATATTTTACTGAGAATTTCGGCAATCCATCCAGTATATATGAAATTGCAAGAAAAAATAAACAAGCTTTAGATGAATCTAGAGATAAAATTGCTAAATTATTAGGAGCAGATCCTAAAGAAATTTACTTTACCAGTGGAGGAACAGAGTCCGATAACTGGGCTATAAAAGGAATTGCCGATGCATATAGAAATAAAGGAAACCATATTATTACTTCTGCTATTGAACATCATGCAGTACTTCATACCTGCGAATATTTAGAAAGCAAAGGCTATGAAGTGACTTATCTTCCTGTCAATGAATTTGGACAGGTTGATCCCCAGGATGTTTTGAAAGCTATAAAAGACAACACCATTTTAATTTCTATCATGTATGCCAATAATGAAATTGGTACCATTCAGCCTATTGAAGAAATAGGAAAAATTGCAAGAGAAAAAGGCATAGTCTTTCATACAGATGCTGTGCAAGCTGTGGGACATATACCCATTGATGTAAAAAAGGCAAATGTAGATTTGCTTTCTCTTTCAGGGCACAAATTCCATGGTCCTAAAGGTGTAGGTGTATTATACATAAGAAAAGGAATAAAGATAAAGCCACTGCTTCATGGAGGTGCGCAAGAAAGAGGCCGAAGAGGCGGTACAGAAAACGTACCAGGCATCGTAGGTGTAGCAAAAGCTCTGGAGCTTGCAGTTGAAAATATGGAAGAAAACACTAAAAAGATGATAGAACTTAGAGACTATATCATTAAAGGAATCTCAAGTAAGATTGACCATGTAAAACTAAACGGTCATCCTACGGACAGACTTCCTAATAATATCAATTTTACTTTTGACTTTATTGAAGGAGAATCCCTCCTGCTATTATTAGACATGAAGGGTATCTATGCATCCAGCGGCTCTGCATGTACTTCCGGTTCCTTGGATCCGTCCCATGTGTTATTAGCCATTGGACTCCCTCATGAAAGAGCCCATGGCTCCTTAAGAATTACTTTAGGTGATGAAAATACTAAAGAAGAAGCGGATTATCTTTTAGAGGTATTGCCGCCTATCGTTCAAAGATTAAGAGATATGTCTCCTTTATATGAAGCTTATAAAAAAGAACAAAATCTAAACTAAAAAAGAGGTGCTCAAAATGATGTACAGTGAAAAAGTAATGGACCATTTTATGAATCCAAGAAATGTTGGAGAAATTGAAAATCCTTCGGGAGTAGGAACAGTTGGAAATCCTAAATGTGGAGATATCATGAAAATATATCTTGATATTGAGGATAATATTATTAAAGATGTAAAGTTTAAAACCTTTGGCTGTGGTGCAGCTGTTGCTACAAGCAGTATGGCAACAGAATTGGTTAAAGGAAAAACCATCGAAGAAGCAATGAAAATAACTAATAAAGCAGTTATGGAAGCCTTAGACGGACTGCCACCAGTAAAAGTTCACTGTTCCGTATTGGCAGAAGAAGCGCTTCAAGCTGCTTTATGGGATTATGCACAAAAAAATGGAATAGAGATTGAAGGATTAACGCCTCCAAAAGAGGATCATGATCATCATCACGATATTCCTGAAGATAATGAGTAAACTATTTGAGGTGGAATAATGTCTAAAAAAAAGGTTGTTATTGGAATGTCCGGCGGAGTGGACAGTTCAGTAGCGGCATATCTTTTGAAAGAGCAAGGATATGATGTCATCGGAATGACCATGCAAATTTGGCAGGACGAATCAAGAGATGTAGTAGAAGACCACGGCGGTTGCTGTGGTCTGTCTGCCGTTGACGATGCCAGAAGAGTGTGCCAAAAAATCGGGATTCCTCATTATGTGATGAATTTTAAAAATGATTTCAAGAACAAAGTTATTGATTATTTTGTTGAAGAGTATACTCAAGGGAAAACCCCTAATCCTTGCATCGCATGTAACAGATATGTTAAATGGGAATCCATGCTCCATAAAGCCCTTCAATTAGGAGCGGATTATATTGCTACTGGCCATTATGCAAAAGTTGTATATTTATCGGATATAGGAAGATACGCTCTAAAAATATCTTCTGCAGTTGGAAAAGATCAAACCTATGCCTTGTATAATCTTACTCAAGATCAACTTAAGCATACATTGATGCCTTTGGGAGATTATGATAAGGATACAATTCGTAAAATTGCAAAGGATATTGGACTTGGTGTTGCGACAAAACCGGACAGCCAGGAAATTTGTTTTATTCCTGATAATAATTACGGCAGTTATATCGAGCAAAATTATGATTTTTCAATTCCTAAAGGAAACTTTGTTGATACAAAAGGCAATGTATTAGGAAAGCATAAGGGAATCATTCATTATACGGTTGGACAAAGAAAAGGATTAGGGATATCCTTTGGCAAACCGATGTATGTAGTAGAAATCAGACCTCAAACCAATGAAGTGGTATTGGGAGAAAACAACGAAATTTTTCAGAAGGTTTTATATGCAAATAAGCTGAATTTTATGCCTTTTGAAACCTTAGAAGGTTCTATGAGCGTTCATGCGAAAATTCGCTACAGCCATAAACTATCTCCCTGCGTTATAACGATGCAGGACGAAAATACACTAAGATGCGAGTTTGATGAGCCTCAAAGAGCAATTACCCCCGGACAGGCAGTAGTATTTTACGATGGAGACATAGTTGTTGGGGGAGGCACCATTTTATTTGGAGAGAATAAGTAAATATAAAGTTAGTTTAAAACCTCTTGGATACTCAAGGGGTTTTTTATGTGAGAAAATCCAAGTATTACAAGGAATTGAAAAAAGTAATTCTTGCAAAAGGCAAACTTAACAAATTAATTACAAAAAATATGATTAATAATTAAAAAAATTGGAGATATATCATAAAGAAGCTATAAAAATTAATATTGGCTTGATTTTATTTTTTTTTGCATGATAGAATGTTAATGTTTGCATTACTCATAATAAAAAAAGCAGGGGGTTGGAAATGGGAGAATACACCAAGATTATCTTTGCATTAATTGGAGGTTTAGGACTATTTATTTATGGAATGCAGATTATGGCGGAAGGGCTTCAAAAATCTGCAGGCAATAAAATGAAAAAACTGTTGGAGATTCTGACAAATAACCGACTTATGGGTGTCTTAGTTGGTGCCATTGTTACTGCTATTATTCAAAGCAGTTCTGCAACTACAGTTATGGTCGTTGGGTTTGTAAATGCAGGACTAATGAATCTAGCCCAGGCAGCAGGAGTTATAATGGGAGCGAATATAGGTACCACAGTTACCGGATGGATTGTATCCAGTGCAGAGTGGGCGAAATTTCTTAATCCATCAGAATTGGCTCCATTGGCAATTGCAATTGGGGTTGCTATGATGTTATTCGCTAAGAAAAAGACTCTAAAGCAGATTGGTGAAATTGTAGCTGGATTTGGTATTCTCTTTGTGGGACTTGAAATGATGGGAGATGCCGTTAGACCACTTAGAAACTCACCGGTTTTTGCAGAAGCTTTTTTAACGTTAGGAAAAAATCCTCTTTTAGGAATTTTTGCAGGATTTGCCGTTACAGCCATTATTCAAAGCAGTTCGGCTTCTGTAGGTATCTTACAGACTCTAGCTGCAGCTTCTTTGGTGCCTTGGAATGCTGCCGTATACATTATTATGGGACAAAATATCGGAACTTGTGTTACAGCATTACTTTCAAGTGTTGGGGCAACAAAAATTGCAAAAAGAGCAGCGTATGTTCATTTACTGTTTAATGTAATAGGAACAATTATATTTTCAATAGTTGGCATTACATATTTCTATTTTATCAATCCGACATTTGGAGCAGAATTGATAAGCATGACAGAAATAAGTGTTGTTCATACGATCTTTAATATAGCAAATACAATTATTTTATTTCCTTTTGGTGGAATGCTTGTTTATTTATCTGGAAAACTTGTTAGAGGAAAAGATGAAGAAGATGAAAGCGGTCTTCGTCATTTAGACGAAAGAATTCTTGAAACGCCTACGTTTGCAGTTGAAAATGCCATTAAAGAAGTGGTAAGAATGGGACAAATGGCTGCAGAAAATGTAAAAGTGGCTATGGAAGCTTTATTGGAAAAAGATGAGAAAAAAGTAGAGCAAGTACTTAAAAGAGAAAAAAGCATTAATGTTTTAAACAGAACCATTACACCATACCTTGTAAAGATTTCAAATTCTCCTATAAACGAAAAACAGGGTGCCCTTGTTACGGGACTGCTTCACATTGTCGGAGATATTGAAAGAGTAGGGGATCACGCTGAAAATATTGCAGAACTTGCTCAGTTTGCAATCGAAGAAAAGGTACAGTTATCGGATTCTGCAGTATTGGAATTAAAGACGATGTCTGAAAAATGTATTGAGTGTTTTGAAGATGCAATTAAAGCAAGGGAAGAAAGCAATGCAGAATTGGCTAAGACTGTCGAGCCCCATGAAGATATTGTTGACAAGATGGAAAAAGAACTTCGACAAAGACATATTGACAGGCTTGCGAAAAATGCCTGCAGTGCTACTTCTGGAGTGGTATTTCTGGATGTAATAAGCAATCTGGAAAGAATATCAGACCACGCCTCAAATATTGCTCTTTCGGTTTTGGACGAGCATGGTATAAAGATAAAAAAATAAAGAGTTGGTAAAGTAAGTTTGTACCATATTTTTTGAAATTATTCTTGATATTTTGTATCATATTCGTTACAATATAAACGAAGATACAAAATATCTTTTTTTTTGAACTGGAAAGTTTGTCTTGCTTGTAAGGGATTAAATATTACAGGTTTGCAAATGTGTGCAACTGTTGCACGTTTTATTTTAGTTTGTGTGGGACTTAAATCGTACAGCGGGACAATAATGTACCCAAGGGGCGTTCATATGACAAATTTACATGTGACACTACAGAAGATCATTCCTGAAGGAATCTTAGCTTTGGAGAGAAGATATGAGATTCTAAAAACAGTTCTATACTCTGCTCCCATAGGAAGAAGGGCCTTAGCAGCTAATTTAAATCTTTCTGAAAGAGTAGTTAGAGCTGAAGTCGATTTTTTAAGACAATATGATTTCATCAAAGTTACTTCTTTAGGAATGGAAATAACTTCAGAAGGATACATGATTGTTCGAGACTTGGAAGATTTAATTTATGCGTTAAAAGGTCTTACTGAACTGGAAAACAAAGTTTCAAAGATATTAAATGTTAATAAAGTAGTTATTGTCCCAGGAAATTCCGATGAAAATGATATGTTTAAAAAAGATATCGGGAAAGCTGCGGCCAGACTTTTGATGAGTATTATCAAACCGGGAAATACTATTGCAATTACCGGAGGAAGTACAGTAAATTACATGGTTAAGGCGATTCAACCCTTAAGCAGTACATATGATGATGTATTCGTTTTGCCCGCCAGAGGAAGTGTAGGGCATCAAGTAGAATACCAATCCAATACCTTAGCTTCCGAATTGGCTCAAAAGTTAGGAGCAGAATATAAATTGTTGAATATTCCCGATCATTTAAGTAAAAAATCTTTAGAGAGCATTACTAAAGAACCTGAAATTCAAGAGACTTTGAAAAAAGTTTCAAAAACAGACATATTAATTTTCGGAATTGGGAATGCTCTACAAATGGCGGAAAAAAGAGGCCTTCCAGAGCCGATTTTAGACTTCTTAAGAAGAAAAGAAGCTGTTGCAGAAGCATTTGGATACTATTTTAATCCCAGTGGAAATATAGTCTATACTTCCCGCACTGTTGGAATAAAACTAGACGATATTAAAAAAATTCCTTATATGATTGCACTGGCAGGAGGAACTTCTAAAGCTCAAGCCATCAAAGCAGCAGGGCATCTGCTTAAAAATGGATGTATTGTGATGGATGAAGGTGCTGCAAATGAAATTATCAGGTGTGAAAAATTATAATTTGTGTTATTATGTTATAGGGACAAATTTTATGTCTCTATAACCTAAAATAAAATTAATAATAATTAGGAGGAATGTAACAATGGCAAAAATCGCAATTAACGGTTTTGGACGTATTGGACGTAATGCATTCAAAGTAGCAATCGCACAAGGATTGGATGTTGTAGCAATCAATGACTTAACTGATCCTAAAACATTAGCTCATTTATTAAAATATGATACTTGCTTTGGAAAATTTGAAGGAACAGTTGAAGCTAAAGAAGGCGCTTTAGTTGTTAATGGTAAAGAAATCAAAGTAATCGCTGAAAGAAATCCTGCTAACCTTCCTTGGGGAGAATTAGGTGTAGATATCGTAATCGAATCTACAGGTATCTTCAGAAAGAAAGATCAAGCTCAATTACATATTGATGCAGGTGCAAAAAAAGTTATCATTTCCGCTCCTGGAAAAGGAACAAAATCCATCGTTATGGGAGTTAACGAAGGAGATTACAATCCTGCAGAAGATCATATCGTGGACAATGCTTCTTGTACAACAAACTGCTTAGCACCATTTGCTAAAGTTCTTCATGATAAATTCGAAATTAAGAGAGGAATTATGACAACAGTTCACTCTTACACAAATGACCAAAGAATTTTGGATTTACCTCACGAAGACTTAAGAAGAGCTCGTGCTGCTGCTGAATCCATTATTCCTACAACAACTGGAGCTGCAGAAGCTGTTGCTAAAGTTATTCCTTCTCTTAAAGGAAAATTAACTGGTATGGCTATGCGTGTACCTACTCCTACAGTATCTGTAGTTGATTTAACTGTAGAATTAGGAAAAACTGTAACAGTTGAAGAAGTTAATGCTGCATTAAAAGCTGCTGCTGACGACAAAGTATTAGGATATACTGATGAACCATTAGTATCTGTTGACTTCAAGAAAGATCCTCGTTCCTCTATCGTTGATGGATTATCCACAATGGTAATCGACGGAAACTTAGTAAAAGTTGTTTCCTGGTATGACAATGAATGGGGTTACTCCAACAGAATTATTGACCTTACAAAATACATTGCAGAACGTTTATAATAATTGAAAGACCCAAAAAGGTCCGGTTTTGTAGTTATAACTATAGGACCGGACCTTATTTTATGAAATTAGAAAGTTCGTTTTGCTTTCAAGGGACAAACTTTCTAATTTTACAAGTGCGACGTTGTCGCTTTCTTGTTAATTCGGATATATAATATTGAGGAGGGAAACCCATGCTGAACAAAAAGTCAGTAGATGATATTCAAGTTAAAGGAAAAAGAGTATTAGTAAGATGTGATTTTAACGTACCTTTAAAAGATGGTGCTATTACCGATGAAAACAGACTTGTTGCAGCACTTCCAACTATTAAAAAATTAATCAATGACGGTGGAAAAGTTATCCTTTGTTCTCACTTAGGAAAACCAAAGGGAGAGCCTAAACCAGAATTATCTTTAGCACCGGTTGCAAAAAGATTAAGCGAATTATTAGGACAAGAAGTAGTATTTGCAAAAGATGATAACGTTGTTGGAGAAAATGCAAGAAAAGCTGTAGCTGAAATGAAAGAAGGAGACGTTGTTCTTCTTGAAAACACAAGATATCGTAAAGAAGAAACAAAGAACATTGATGACTTCAGCAAAGAACTTGCAAGTCTTGCAGACGTATTTGTAAACGATGCTTTCGGTACAGCTCATAGAGCGCACTGCTCCAATGTTGGTGTTACTCAATTCATCGAAGGAGATTGCGCTGTTGGATATTTAATGCAAAAAGAAATCGAATTCTTAGGAAATGCAGTAAATAATCCTGTAAGACCTTTCGTTGCAATTTTAGGTGGAGCAAAAGTATCTGACAAAATTAACGTAATCAACAATCTCCTTGAGAAAGTAGACACATTAATCATTGGCGGAGGAATGGCTTATACTTTCCTTAAAGCAATGGGTAATGAAGTGGGTCTTTCTTTATTAGAAGCTGATAAAATTGATTTTGCAAAAGAAATGATTCAAAAAGCAGAAGAAAAAGGCGTAAAATTCTTACTTCCTGTAGATCACGTAGTGGCTCAAGAATTTAAAAACGATACTCCATTCAAAGTAGTACCAAGAGGCGGAATTGAGCCTGATTGGGAAGGTCTTGATATCGGACCAGAAACAAGAGCACTTTATGCGGATGCAGTAAAAGACGCTAAAACCGTTGTTTGGAACGGACCTATGGGCGTATTCGAATTTGAAAACTTCGCACAAGGAACAATGGCAGTTGCACAAGCTTTAGCACAAACTGATGCAACAACCATTATCGGTGGAGGAGATTCCGCTGCAGCAGTAAATCTATTAGGATTTGGCGATAAGATGACTCATATTTCTACTGGTGGGGGAGCTTCATTAGAATTCCTTGAAGGTAAAGAATTGCCTGGAGTAGTAGCAGCAGACGATAAAGAATAATCGGGAGGCTTTATTATGAGAAAAAAAATTATTGCAGGAAATTGGAAGATGAATAAAACCCCTTCAGAAGCGGTAAAATTAGTAGAGGAATTAAAACCTTTAGTAAATACTGCTGATGTTGATGTAGTATTTTGTCCGCCTTATGTTTGTCTTCCAGCTGTATTGGATGCAGTTAAAGGAACCAATATTGCTGTAGGTGCTCAAAATATGCACTTTGAAGAAAGCGGAGCTTATACAGGAGAAGTTGCACCAAATATGTTAGTTGAATTAGGTGTAAAATATGTCATTATCGGACACTCTGAAAGAAGAGCATATTTTGCAGAAACGGATGAAATCGTAAATAAAAAAGTTCTTAAAGCTATTGAACATAACCTCATTCCTATTATTTGCGTAGGAGAAACCTTGGAACAAAGAGAACAGGGTATTACTGTTGATCTGGTTCGACTTCAAACAAAAATCGCTTTAAAAGATGTTCCAGCAGAAAAAGCTAAAGATGTAGTTATTGCTTATGAACCTATATGGGCTATTGGTACAGGCAAGACCGCTACATCCGAACAAGCTGAAGAAGTATGTGCTGCAATTCGCCAAGTTGTAGCAGAAATCTATGATGCTTCTGTAGCTGAGTCCCTTCGTGTGCAATACGGCGGAAGTGTAAATGCCGCAAATGCAAAAGAACTTTTCGAAATGGGAAATATTGATGGAGGCTTAGTTGGTGGAGCAAGCTTGAAAGTAGATTTTAGCAAAATTGTAAATTACAACGACTAAGATTGTTCATAGAAGGAGCATTAATAATGAAGAAAAAACCAACCGTATTAATGATACTTGACGGTTTTGGACTAAATGACCGCTGCGATGGAAATGCTGTATGCAAAGGGAATACTCCCGTTCTGGACAGTTTAATGGAAAAATATCCTTTCGTAAAAGGGTATGCCAGTGGAATGGATGTAGGCCTTCCAGAAGGTCAGATGGGAAACTCTGAAGTAGGGCATTTAAACATTGGTGCAGGTCGAATTGTATATCAAGAACTGACAAGAATCACAAAGTCTATCCAAGATGGAGATTTTTTTGAAAACGAAGCATTGCTAGATGCAGTAGAAAACTGCAAACAAAATGATTCTGCACTTCACTTATATGGCCTATTATCCGATGGTGGTGTACATAGTCACAATACTCACTTATACGCCCTATTGGAATTAGCTAAGAAACATGGATTATCAAAAGTTTATGTACATGCTTTCTTAGATGGAAGAGACACTCCTCCCGCATCCGGTAAAGATTATGTTCAGCAATTGCAGGACAAAATCGATGAAATCGGAGTAGGAAAAATTGCTACGGTTATGGGCAGATACTATGCTATGGACCGTGACAACAGATGGGAAAGAGTAAATCTCGCGTACGATGCTATGGTTTTAGGTACCGGAGAAAAAGCTGAAGATGCAGTACAAGCAGTAGGATTATCCTATGAAAACGAAGTTTATGATGAGTTCGTACTTCCAACCGTTATTTTGACCAATGGTGAACCTACAGCTACGATCAAAGCAAATGATTCTATTATTTGTTTTAACTTTAGACCTGACAGAGCAAGAGAAATCACAAGATGTTTTTGTGATGAAGAATTCGCAGGTTTTGAAAGAGCCAACGGTTTCTTCCCAGTGAAGTACGTTGCATTCACTGAGTACGACATTACTATTAAAAACAAATCCGTTGCTTTTAAACCTACAAAACTTACAAAAACCTTTGGAGAATATTTGGCTGAAAAAGGCTTAAAACAACTTCGCCTTGCAGAAACTGAAAAATATGCCCATGTAACTTTCTTCTTTAATGGCGGTATAGAAAAGCCAAATGAAGGAGAAGATCGAATCTTGGTTCCATCACCAAAAGTTGCGACTTACGATCTTAAACCGGAAATGAGCGCCATTGAAGTTACCGATCGTCTTGTTGAGGCAATTCTCTCCGAAAATTACGATGTTATCATTATCAATTATGCAAATCCGGATATGGTAGGACATACAGGTATTATGGATGCAGCAGTTAAGGCTGTAGAAACTGTGGATGCCTGTGTTGGTCGTGTATATGAAGCTATCTTAAAAGTTGACGGTCAGATGTTTATTTGTGCTGACCATGGAAACTCAGAGCAATTGGTTGATTATGAAAATGGAGAACCTTTTACAGCTCACACGACAAATCCAGTACCATTCATCTTGGTAAATGCTGGTGAAGGAATAGAATTAAGAGAAGGTGGAAAACTAGCAGATATTGTACCTACTCTTCTTGACTTAATGGGACTTGAACAACCAGAAGAAATGACTGGAAAGTCACTTCTCATCAGAAAGTAGTACACCTACTTTAAAATAATAATTTGATATTATTGAAAGGAGAAGCAAGATGAAGGGATATTTAGAAATTTTAGATGTATTTGCTAGAGAGATTCTTGATTCTAGAGGCAATCCTACAGTAGAAGTTGAAGTTATTGTTGATGCAGAAGGAAGACAAGTATTAGGAAGAGCTGCTGTACCTTCAGGAGCATCAACAGGGGCTTTTGAAGCTGTAGAGCTAAGAGATGGCGGAGACAGATATGTAGGTAAAGGCGTTCAAAATGCAGTGGATAATGTAAACAATATCATTGCAGAAGAAATTATTGGAATGAATGCTCTTGACCAGGTTGCAATAGACAATAAAATGATTGAATTAGACGGCACACCAAACAAAGGAAAATTAGGTGCCAACGCAATCCTTGGAGTATCCATGGCTGTTGCAAAAGCAGCTGCTGAAGCATTAGACATGCCATTATATCAATATCTTGGCGGATTTAATGCTAAAGTGCTTCCAGTACCAATGATGAATATCTTAAATGGTGGAGAACATGCAGATAACACTGTAGACCTCCAGGAGTTTATGATTATGCCTGTTGGTGCAAAATCCTTCAAAGAAGCATTAAGAATGTGTGCAGAAGTATACCACAACCTTAAAAAAGTATTAAAAGATAAAGGATTATCAACTGCAGTAGGTGATGAAGGAGGCTTTGCTCCTGACTTAGCATCTTCCGAAGAAGCAATTCAAGTTATTATTGATGCAGTTGAAAAAGCAGGATACAAACCTGGGGACGATATCCGTATTGCAATCGATGCGGCTGCTTCCGAATTGTACAATGAAGAAACCAAGAAATATCATTTCCCTGGCGAAAGCAAAATGAAAGGTCAAGAAATAGTAAGAACATCTGAAGAAATGGTTGCTTACTATGAAGACCTGGTAAATAAATTCCCAATCATTTCTTTGGAAGATGGATTAAACGAAGAAGACTGGGAAGGATGGAAACTGTTAACTGAAAGATTAGGCAGCAGAATTCAATTGGTTGGAGACGACTTGTTCGTAACCAATACTGAAAGATTATCCAAAGGTATTGAAAATGGCGTTGCTAATTCCATCCTTATTAAAGTAAATCAAATTGGAACATTAACCGAAACTTTCAATGCGATTCAAATGGCAAACAGAGCAGGAATGACTGCAGTTGTTTCCCATAGATCCGGAGAAACCGAAGATGCAACGATTGCAGATATCGTTGTAGCTGTAAATGCAGGACAAATTAAGACCGGAGCACCTTGCCGTTCTGACCGTGTTGCAAAATACAATCAACTTCTTCGCATTGAAGAAGAATTGGGTGATGTAGCACAATATTTAGGTTTAGATGCATGGTTTAATTTAAAATAACTTTTTTTGAAAGAAGTAAGCATTAATTATATGGAACGAACGAAATTTATTATATGGAACGAAATCACTCGGCAGAAATGCCGAGTATTTTTTCATTAAATCTTCTTGCTTAAAAAACCCCGTTATGCTAAAATAAAAACATTGAGGATAGGAGGTGTAGAAGTGAACGCACTTACAATTATTTTATCAATTGTATATGTAGTATTGGCTCTTGGACTTATTACTGTTGTTCTCCTCCAAGAAGGTAAATCAGCTGGATTAGGCACTATAGGCGGTGCTGCAGAAACTTATTGGGGAAAAAACAAAGCTCGTACTTTAGAAGGTGCTTTTGAAAAATATACTAAGATTGGCGCAGGATTATTTATCGTTCTTGCTTTGGTTCTTAATATTTTGATTAAATAAAACACACTTTGTATATACAAAGTGTGTTTTTTGCAACTGGGAGTTTTTATGTTTATCCTTTGATTTTTAGAGCATACTACATACTAAAGATAAATCGTTAGAACACAAAAAAGAGGTGTTAATTATGGAAGAAAATGAAAAACAAAAAGATAGAAAACAGCTTATATTAGACTTTATGCAGCATAAAGATTATACGGCAATGAAGATCAAGGAACTTTGCATGATACTGCAGGTACCTAACAAAGAAAGAGAAATGCTTGAGCAAATATTGGAGGAATTAATCAACGAAGGTAAAATTATTAAGACGAAAAGGGGTAAATACGCAATTCCTGAAAGCTTAAATATGGTGATTGGCACATTTCAAGGAAATGCAAAAGGCTACGGCTTTTTAATCCTGGATGATCCGGACGCAAAAGATGTTTTTATTCCTGCTGAAGGCGTCAATGGTGCTATGCATAAGGATAAAGTCCTTTGTAAAATCACTAAACCTGCGATTGAAGGAAAAAGAGCTGAAGGAGAAATTATTCAAATTATCGAACGGGGCTCTGATAAGATCGTAGGAACCTATGAACAAAGCAAATATTTCGGATTTGTTATTCCTGATGATAAAAACTTTGCAAAAGACATCTTTATCCCCAAAGGAGATAATATGGGGGCAGTTACCGGACACAAAGTCGTTGTAAAAATTACTGACTGGGGAAAAGACAGGAGAAATCCTGAAGGAGAAATTATAGAAATCCTTGGACATATTAATGATCCTAAAACAGATATATTGGCGATTATCAGACAGTTTGATATGCCTACAGATTTCCCGGAAGAGGTAATGAAACAGATTCAAAACATTCCTGAAGAAGTACAGGAAGAGGATATAAAAAACCGCGAAGATCTCCGTAATGTCAGGATGGTTACTATTGACGGGGAAGATGCAAAAGATTTAGACGATGCCATTTCTCTTGAAAAACTTCCGAATGGATTATACAGACTGGGCGTACATATTGCCGATGTAACCCATTATGTAAAAGAAAATACTCCCCTTGATGAAGAAGCTATGAAACGAGGAACCAGCGTTTATTTGGTTGACAGAGTGATTCCTATGCTTCCTCATAAATTATCCAATGGCATTTGTTCTTTAAATGCAGGGGTTGATCGATTGGCCCTTAGCTGCATCATGGATATAGACAAAGAGGGCATTGTCCGAAATCATAGAATCGCAGAGACAGTTATTAATATTGATGAGCGTATGACTTATACCAATGTGAAGAAGATTCTAGTAGACCAAGATGAAGAACTGATGGAACGCTACAAGGATTATATTGATTTCTTTAAACTGATGGAAGAGTTATGTCTTATCCTTAATAAGAAAAGAGATAAAAGAGGAGCCATTGATTTTGACTTTGAAGAAGCCAAAATCATATTGGATGAAGAAGGCCATCCTATAGACATTCGTCCTTATGAAAGAAACATTGCTACAAGAATTATTGAAGAATTTATGTTAGTATGCAATGAAACCATCGCAGAAGATCATTTTTGGCAGGGCACTCCTTTCATCTATCGTTCTCACCAGGACCCTGACCCTGAAAAGATACTGAAACTCTCTACTTTTATTTATAATTTTGGATATAGAATAAAAGGAACTTCCAATATTCATCCGAAGGATTTACAAAAGGTTTTGGCAGATATAGCAGGAAAACCGGAGGAAAATGTCATTAGCCGTTTGGTGCTTCGTTCTATGCAGCAGGCAAGATATACTGCCAGCAATGATGGACATTTTGGTTTGGCAGCAAAGTATTACTGTCATTTCACATCACCTATAAGACGTTATCCTGACTTACAAATTCATAGAATTATTAAGGCAAATTTAAATGGACAACTGAATGAAAAAACTCAAAACAGACTTAGAAAGAAAATGCCTGATGTTGCAAAGCACTGTTCGATTAGAGAAAGAATGGCTGAAGAGGCAGAAAGACAGACTGAGCAATTGAAAAAAGTTGAATACATGAAGGACAAGATCGGAGAAGTATACGATGGCATCATTTCAGGTATTACTTCCTGGGGAATGTATGTGGAACTGCCCAATACAGTAGAAGGTCTTGTTCATGTTTCGGATATGGATGACGATTATTATATTTTTGATGAGCAGCATTATTTATTTATCGGAGAGAAAACCAAGAAAATCTATAGAATGGGTGATCAGGTAAAAGTAAAACTTACAAAAGCCGATACCATTCAAAGAACAATTGATTTTTCCTTGGTATTGCCTGACGATGATTTGGAAGAAAAAGAGATAGAGGAGATATAATATGGGATTCTATGAAACATTAAGTACTTATTATGACAAAGTTTTTCCTCTTTCTGATCCTTGCAAAACTTTTATTGAAAAGAATCTTTTACAGGAAAAGGGGAAAATATTAGACGTGGGGTGCTCCACTGGGGAACTGGATATTTTTCTGGGAGAAAAGGGATACGAGGTTTTAGGCATTGATTTAGACCAAAAAATGATTCAAATTGCAAGTGAAAAAATAGCAGGAAGAGAACTTCCCGTTGAATTTAAAGTAATGAACATGGAACATTTAGAAGCAAACTTCTCCGAAAGTCACTTTGACGGCGTGATCTGTATTGGGAACACACTGGTACATTTATCAGGAATTCCTCAAATAAAAGGGGTTCTTAAGCAGATGGTTTCTCTTTTAAAGCCTGGAGGAGTGCTTATCCTGCAAATCATCAACTACGATAGAATTATTACTCAAAACGTAACAGAACTTCCTCCAATAGAAAATGAGGATGTATCCTTTATAAGAGAATACGACTATCATGAAGCAGAAAACAAGGTTGCCTTTAAGACTACTTTAAAAGTGAACAAAACCAATGAGACATTTGAAAATGAAATTTCTCTGTTTCCCCTTCGTTATGAGATACTAAAAACGATGTTAACGGATTTGGGACTAAAAAATATAAACTGGTATGGAAGTTTTAAAGGAGAGCCTTATGACTGGAACTCCTATGCAACGGTAGTGACCGCACAAAAATAAAGACGAAGAAAAAAATCTTCGTCTTTATTTTTGCTGTTTATTGATGTATGCAACTGCATAATCAACAATATCTTCTTTTGTATATTCTATATCCGGTTTTATACCTACCCCTTGGATGTTAATATTTTTTGGTGTATTCCAAAGAAGAGTAGTTGCTTTAATAGCAAATCCTTTTTTCAAAGGAAGAGTAAATTGCCCGATTCCCTTTCCAAAGGTATTTTCCCCTATTAGTATAACATTGTCCAGGTTATCCTTTAATGAGGAGATAAATCCCTCGCTGGAACTGGCAGTATTGCCGTTTTGTAAGATAATAATATTATTATACTGAAGCAATTGTTTCCTTTTGCTCTTTACAATTCTTGTAAATAGCTTAGAACGAGTGATGTCATAGGAAATCGTTTTATCTTTTGGAAGAAATAAATCGCTCATATAATATTGAGCAAAGATATCTCCGCCCAGGTTGTCTCTTAAATCGATAATAATATTGGGGTAGTTTTTTAGTGTTTTCGTTTGCTTTTTCATAAAGTCCTGGGTGTATTCTGAGAAATTCGTCAGCTTAAGATATACGATCTCTTTAGAAATTTCTTCGACATATGATTTTTTTGCTTCATTTTTTTCTTCTTCCTTAGTTTTCTTATAGTTTTCAGGAAGGTATTGATATGTATATTTATCATTATTTAATTCTCTTATTTCTCGTGTTACGATAGACATAACAAGATTGTCGAAGTTTTTATAATATTCTCCGTTTACATCCCGATTCAGTTCTTTTTTATAAAGTTCATCCAAAGTATCCGTATAAATATAGTTTTGGCTGATGAGATGTTTGAATGCAAAATAGTCGTAGTTTAAATACAGATAATAGGTTGTCCCACATATAAAAAGAAGAAATAAGAAAACAAGGGTATAAAATCTTCTTTTTAGCTTTTGATACTTTTGGTCCATAGATACAAACATTGATCTATTTTTCCGAAACATGGCGAGTCCTCCTGTGGATATTTTTAAAATCCATAGTATTAGTGTATGCCATAACTAGACAAAATACAATCATTATTTTAATATGTCGCAAAAATCACTTTTTTATCCCATAGGAAATTTCTCCGGAGTTCCTATGGAATAAAAAGCCCCCAGGGCAGAATACGCACTCGCGCAAATTGTATGACATCGGCTTTGTCGACCGCGCTCGTGTGAGAGCTTTGCAAGCGAAATTTTTTATACAATTGGTTCTTATTACAGAAAAAGGAATATGAAAAACCTTGAAAAACATTATAAATATGTTATAATTAATTCTGCACCCTTTAAAGCAATAAATTTAGGAGAGTCGTGTTATGCCAAAAACAGAATCCGAATATAAACTCATAGCACAAAATAAAAAAGCTCATCATGATTATTTTATTGAAGATACCTATGAAGCAGGGATTGTTCTTGCCGGAACGGAAGTTAAATCTATCCGTATGGGCAAAGCCAGTATAAAAGAAAGCTTTATTCGTGTAAAAGACGGAGAAGTTTTTATTTATAATATGCACATCAATCCTTATGAAAAGGGGAACATTTTCAACAAAGATCCACTTCGAACAAGAAAACTGCTTCTTCATAGACGGGAAATCAATAAGATTTTGGGTGCGGTAACACAAAAGGGCTATACTTTAGTTCCTTTGAAGCTTTATATTAAAGGCAGCTTAGTAAAAGTTCTAATAGGTGTTGCAAAAGGTAAGAAGCTATATGATAAACGAGAAGATATAGCTAAAAAAGACCAAAGGCGTCAAGCAGAAAAAGACTTCAAGGTTAAAAATTTATATTAACCTTCTATCATGGGGGTGTACAGGTTTCGACGGGAGTCACGTATATTGGGGCAGCCATCCGCAGATTCCGGAGCTGCGTTAAAATCTGGAACTTAAAAGTAAACGCAGAAGATAATTTTGCATTTGCTGCTTAATTAAAGCAGCTGTCTCTCTTAGATAACCCACGGTCTAAGAAGAGGCATCGACTAGTGGGCAACTTTCACTCCTAAGCTTTGCGGAGATGATCGTATCTATGAAGCTACCGAGGTTTGAAGCCTGTCGTTAGGCGTCTTACTGAGGGAAATCCAAAGTAACGACTATGATGGAAGAGACCACGATATATGGATTTTCGGACGGGGGTTCGATTCCCCCCACCTCCACCATACATATACACGTAAATAGAGCCTTACTTGGATGAAAATCTGAGTAGGGTTTTTTGGTTTTTGAGCCTAATTTAATGAAAAAATGATTAAGAAGGAACAAATCTAATTCTTAACAGATATATCCAAGTGAAAAATAATAATTAGAATTCAATTTGTTCAAACTATTATTTAAGTGGATATAAAATTTTCTTATAGATTTTTTACAATAATAACATTCTATATGCTATACTATTTGTATATAAGAGTATTATGGAAGGGATGAGGTAATGTGTTGGCTTCCAATGCTTATGCTTCTTTTGAAGAGTACATTGAACTTAGAAAGAAAAATGATGCCATAATTGAATATATAGATGGTATTATTTATATGTCCCCATCTCCATCTACAAAACATCAAAGAATTTCCGGAAGACTTAATACAAAATTTATGCTCTATTTAGAAGGAAAAGGGAGTACTTGTGAAGTATTTCAGGCTCCATATGATATAGAGCTGAAAAAAGAGGGGATTTCAGCAAAGACAATTGTTATTCCGGATTTAAGTATTATATGTGATAAGACTGGATTGAATGAAAATAAATATATCGGTGTTCCAACTCTTATTGTCGAAATCCTAAGCCCTTCGAATCAATCCCATGATTTAATTACTAAATTGAATTTATATATGCAATATGGAGTAAAAGAATATTGGATTGTTAATCCAATGAAAAATGCTATCACAGTTTATTGTTTAAATAATGATGGACTCTATGAGCAGGCGGATATAAAAGTCAATACTGGTGAAATATGTTCCTTTGTTTTACCAGGATTTTCAGTTTCTTTAGATTCACTCTTTGCTTGAAATTAAAGGTGTAAAGAGTATACATAATACGGAAATAGAGCCTTACTTTGAGAAGAGATTCTCAAGGTAAGGCTTTTTTGCTTAGAAAAGTATTGAATTGCTATAATGAAAAAAATCGGGAATAAATATTTTTCTGCTTTTATTATGCCATAGGCGCATTTATAAGTTCTAATATTTGTTTAGGATGATCAAGAATATAGTTTGCATTGATTCCTGTTGATGATTTGGCACCCCATAACGCTAAGGCGAAGTCAATGCCAGCGCCTAATGCACATTCCATATCATATTTGGTGTCACCTATATATATTGCCTTTGATTTATCTGCACCGGATTGTTTAAGAAAATGTAGAATTGGGTCCGGATGAGGTTTATGTTTTTCAGTATCATCTGCGCAAACTACTATCTTAAAATAATCATTTAAGCCCATTGGTATAAAATCATTTAGAAATTCTTCTTTTGTTTTTGAAGTGACTATGCCAGTCAGTATTTCCATTTGATTCAGTTTCATCAAAGTTTCCTTAATGCCATCAAAAATTTTTACATGCTGAAAATATTCTTTAAAGTATTTATTCCATTTGTTACAGGCCTCTGAAACATTATTGATTCCAAGCTGACGTAAGGATATTTCACTGGGAATACCTAATGAAAACCTTAATTCATCCAAACTCAAATTCTTATTAAGTTCTTCATATACTACTCTTTGAAGAGATAAAAGGTCTGCGGTTTCGTTGTCAATAAGTGTACCGTCAATATCAAATATAATACAGTTATACATATTATCCTCCATTATTCAGACTTAATAAGTATTGTACGGCTGCCGCATTTTAAATGGCAAGAGTAACTTTTTTAACTGCGAATATTTTTCTATAAAGAAAAATTAGGTATCCTTAAAATAATAGGTTACTCGATTCGTTTTAAGGATACCCAACCACATAAATTATCACGCTAGGCATTACCCTATTACGCTAAATTATATGGTAATTGGAGTAGCTCTAGTAAATGTATATTACTATTTGATTCTGTTTATTATTATTTTATATCATTTTTTGCTGTTGTGCAAGTTTTTTTGTATCGTTTGAGTCGTTATGTTATAATAATAATTAAGAATGAGAACAAATGATAATAATTGATGAGGTGTTTAGATGTTTACCGAAGAAAGATTAGAGCAGATTTTGGAGCTGCTCAATAAAAATGGCAGGGTTAAAGTAAAAGAACTAAGTGAGCTCTTTAATGTTTCAGAAAGCATGATCAGAAAGGATTTGCAAAGATTAGAAGCTGAACAGCTTCTTCAAAGGACTTATGGGGGAGCTATTTTAAAGAGAAAGTTTTTAGAAAGCAGTCCTATAAGTACCAGGTTA
Organism: Candidatus Epulonipiscium sp.; assembly: GCA_012519955.1. Classification (GTDB taxonomy): domain Bacteria; phylum Bacillota; class Clostridia; order Lachnospirales; family Defluviitaleaceae; genus Defluviitalea; species Defluviitalea saccharophila. Next base: position 4,422 of record JAAYPH010000217.1, on the reverse strand, counting down.
AAAGAAAACTCTGACAATAAGGAGTTAATAGCTGAAAAAGCTTTTGATCTTATATCGGATGGAGATGTAGTTTTTTTAGAATCCTCAAGCATAAATTATTATCTGGCGCAATTAATAGCAAATAATACCAAAAAGATAACGTTAATAACGAATATGTCTATAATTCCTTCCTTGTTTAATAATAATGAAACTGTAAAAATAATATGTATAGGCGGTATATACGACAATAGTTCCGGTGGTGTTTTAGGCTCGGAGGTTGTTAAAAATATTTCTAAATATATTTTTAATAAGGGTTTTGTAGGAAGTGGAGGGGTCAATTTAACTACCAATAGTGCTCATACCGTAAGCTTAGAAGATGGTAATGTTAAAGAAGTCGTTATTTCTAACAGTAAGGAAGCATTTTTGCTTGTGGAAAAGGAGAAATTTGATGTAGATAGCACCTATAGATTTGCGGCATTAGAAGATTTCAATGGAATCATTACTGATTCAGATATAAGCGATAGAATTAGGGCAAAGCTACAAAAGTTATCTGTAAAGCTCATATAAAGTAATAAACATATTGATCTTTCTGGAAAGGTATCCAATATGTGTTTAACTCGATGCTTTTTCATGGTATAATACTTAAAAAATTTAGCTGAAAACATTTAGGAGGTGTTTTATGAAACGCTTTAAATATTTTATCTTAGGATTTAGTGCTGCAGCAATCCTATTTACTAACTTCAATGTTAACGCAGCAGAGGTTATTAAAAATATTCAGGTCATTTTTAGAGATATGCCTATTTATGTAGAAGGAACCAGAGCAGAACTCCCTCAAAAACCTATGATCTACAATGGTACAACCTATCTTCCTATGCGTACTGTTGCGCAGATTTTAGGAAAGAATGTGGCTTATGATGAAAATACAGGTTCTACATATATTTATAGTGATGGCAATGAGCCTGTTATAAATAATAATGATAAGAAGGAAGTACCTCAGGTTAATAATGCAGAGTTCGTTTTATATAATATAGCCATTGGAGACAGCAAGGAACATGTTATAAATCAATTGGGAGAGCCTGACAGGCAAGATGTTTCTGAATATGGCTTTACATGGTTTATATACAATAAAGATTACAAGAATTACATACAAGTAGGAATTAAAGATGGCAAGGTAGTTGGTTTATATACGAATTCAACTAACTGGCAATCCAAAAAAGGAATTAAATTCGGTTCGACCAGTGCAGACGTAAAAAAGGCCTATGGAGAACCTCTCTCATATATCCAAAAAGGAAATACAAGATATTTATTGAGTGCGGATAAAAAAGAAGCTAATACTTTTTCCATAGATCATTCTTATGTTACTATTTTCTATGATATCCATCGAAATCAAACAGTAACATCCGTTCTTATTATTGAAAAGAATACGGAACATTCACTAAATGGCTTTTATGGAAAACCAAGCAATGAATTGGTGAAAGCATATGAAATGCAGGTGTTTGATCTTGCAAATTCAGTAAGAGTTAGAAATGGTTTGAAGCCCTTTGTCTGGGATGATAAAGCAGCCAAATCGAGTTTACTCCATAGTATAGATATGGTAACAGGGAATTTCTTTAGTCATACCAATCTAAAAGGGCAAAGTCCTTTCGATAGAATGAAAAATCAAGGGATAATGTATAGTAGGGCAGGAGAAAACATTGCTGCAGGACAAAGTAATGCTATTTATGCCCATGAAGGATGGATGAATTCTGAGGGGCATAGAAAAAATATATTGGGTGATTTTAAAAGACTGGGAGTGGGCGTAAGTTTTGGTGGAGAGTATCATGTGTATTACACGCAAAATTTTTATACGCCTAGATAGTATCTAAGAGTAATTTCGATGTTATTTTTATATAAATAGTATGATTAGTAATCTTAGGGGAGAAATAAAATGGATATGAAAGAAGCTATGCATACTAGACATACGGTTCGGAAGTATACGGATCAGGTAATCCCAGCGGAAATTGTGACATTAATGAATCAGAGAATTGACGAGAATAACCGAAAATATAACTTAAACATTAAACTGGTAACAGATGACACATCGGCATTTGGTGCTGTTGTTAAGCTCATTCTGGCAAAGGGAGTAAAGAATTATCTGGTGCTGGCAGGGCCGGACAATAAGGATCTGGATGAAAAACTGGGATATTGCAGCGCGGATCTGATGCTCTGTGCTCAGACTTTGGGGTTAAATACCTGGTATGTGGGCGGCACTTACAACAGGAAGAGTGTATCTAAAAAAGCAGGAGAAGGTCGTGTCATCGGTGTTGTTGCGATTGGCTATGGTGCAACACAAGGTGTTCCACACAAATCAAAAAAGCCATCTAAAGTAAGCAGCTATGAAGGAGCTATGCCGAATTGGTTTAAGAATGGTGTCGAAGCGGCACTTCTTGCACCCACAGCACTGAATAAACAGGCTTTCTATATCATTGGTAAAGGAAATAAAGTGAAAATTACCTGTGATAATGGTGTTTTTTCCGGAGTTGATCTGGGACTTATAAAATATCATTTTGAGCTAGGAGCAGGAAGGGAAAACTTTGAGTGGGTGATAGATTTTTGATGGGTATTACCTCATGAGATTATCCCTATAAAAATATATGGATTCCACAGTAACAAAATTATGTGATGGGTGGAACAAACTATATTTGTAGAGCCTTATTTTGGGGAAAGATCCTTAAGTAAGGCTTTTCTTTTAGAAAATTATTGAATAATATTCAGGTGTTGTTATAGTCCTGATCATCAAATAAATGTTATTATTTTGTAGATAGTCTAAGAGGAAGATTATAACAGGTTCTGCAAAGTAAATGCTATTATGTGAGAGGACTAAGGGTCAGTAAAAATTAAGAGAGAGATTCGATATAATGACAGTGTCATAAATTGGTGAGGGGGATATCAATATGATAAGTATTATAAAGGCTTTTACAGATGATGATTTTAATCATGCAAAGAAACTTTTTATAGAGTATTCAGAATCATTAGGAATTAGCTTAGAATTTCAAAATTTTGATGAAGAACTAAATAATATCTCCAAAATGTATGGGATGCCAGATGGATGTTTATTGTTGGCTCGGCAAAATGAGCAAGTTGTAGGGTGTGTGGCTTTAAGGAAGATTAATCATAACATTTGTGAAATGAAGAGATTGTATGTGCAACCTAATTGGAAAGGGAAAGGTATTGGAAAAATGTTAACTAAGGCTATCATTGAAGAGGATAAAGTTCGGGGTTATCGCTTTATGAGATTAGATACTTTGCCATCCATGAAACAAGCAATTTCTTTGTATCAAACATTAGGATTTTATCCCATTGAACCTTATAGATTTAATCCTATTGAAGGTGCTCTTTACATGGAATTGGATATATTAAATAAGTGATTTACTAAAAGCGTTGCAAGTGTTTATTCCCTCTATGTTGCAAAAGCAAAAAAGGATACACTGTTTGATGAGCTAGCAAAGTTAAAGTAATGGATAAAATTTTGAAAAAATAATAATGAGACCAATGGAGCCAGTTGGAGTGACTTAGATTCACTTCGACTGGTTATTTTTTTAAAAAAACAATTGACAAAATAGAATCTTAATTCTAGAATTAAATTAACAATGTTAATTTAATGAACAGTATTAATAATAATTTATAGATTGGTGAGAGTAAATGAGCGATAAAAAAGAGATACAAAAACAAAGAATGATGAAATACTTTATTGAAGCTGCTAAAGCAATCATAAAGGAAGAAGGTGTGAAAGGGCTTACAGCTAGAAAGATTGGTGATGTGGCAGGCTATTCATATGCAACCTTATACAATTATTTTAAAGATATTAAGGAATTGTTAGCCTATTGTGCTTTCGATTTTTTTGAAGAATGCTATCAATATATGATAGAGTCTAAAAATGAAAATTTGAACTGTATTGAGCAGTTAATAGCATATACGGATGCATATTTTAAATACTTTACTGCAAACCCGGATATGTTTCAGTTAATTTACATTGAAGATTTAGGCAATATTCCAATTGAGCTGCTAAAGGGAGATAAGAAATTATCCATCGGGATACTTTTAAAGGAATGCATTTGTAAATGTGCTGAAGAAGGCTATATAGAAAAAGAAAACATAGATGTCATACATAATTTGATTGGCTCATCCATACGCGGAAAGTTATTGCTTTTAGTGAATAAAAGAGATGAGAAAAGTTCAGAGGATCTGTTGCTTGAATTAAAGGCTGAAATTGAATTATTAATGAAACTAAAGCGGCAAGACAGAGGTTCAAAATAATAAAATAAATGGTATCAATACGGTAGTGTAAAGTAGCTTATGAAAAAGTGAGATATAAAAAAATCACTTCATCTGGAAGTTTTAAAAGCTCAAGTTGTAGTTGATGGTTAGCTTCCGCCACCCTTGATGGCGCAGAAAACAATGCTC
>JAAYPH010000216.1 GCA_012519955.1 Candidatus Epulonipiscium sp. | reverse complement strand
TTATCTACTATAAAAATTGCATCATCATATCTTAACATTAGAAGATTAGGTTTAAATTGACCCATTTGAGACTCTACAGTTTTGCCCTCTGCCCACTCTTTAATCATCTTTCCATAATCAATGCCAGCTTCCATAGAAAGAGGTACGCCTCCACCAAAACGAGGATTAATTTCAATCCAATATATATCACCTTTAGAATCTTCAATACACTGAAGGGTAAGAGGGCCTATCCCCCCTAATTTTTCGCAGATTTGCACAGCTTCTTCTATAATTCTAGGATGATTCCTTGTGATGGATTTAGAAACTTCTCCAGCTCGAACTTGAAGCCGTTCTCTGGGAACACAAGAAACTACTCGGCCGCCATGATCACAAAATACATCTATAGTGTATTCTGTACCTTGAATGAATTCCTGGATCATTGAATTCGGGACATATTTTGAAAAGAAATTTAATTCTTCTTTATTTTTAGCACGATAGACCCCTTGGCTACCCATACCATCTCTTGGCTTAATAATAAAGAAAGATTTATCATCACTGATATTGACATCCTCTGACTTAGACCATGTTTTTGGGGTCTGAATACTTTGCTCTAAGAAAAACTCATAGGTTCTAACCTTGTTTTCACAAATGTTAAGTACAAAAGAATTAGAAAGAAGCACTTGCACCCCTAAATCATGAAATTCTTTTCTTCTACGATCTAGAAGAGAATATTCTTTTTCAAATAAAGGTATTAAACCATCTATCTTTGTATCCTTACATATCTTAAGAAGTGCGTCTACATAGCTTTCGTTTTGATAGCTTGGCACTTCAAAAAAAACATCAACAAAATGCTTAGCAGGATTAATCGAAGAACAGTCAACTCCAATAATATTAAAGTTTTTCTTTAAAAAAGAAATTAATTGAACTCTCTTACCAATGGCGGTTAATAGTATATTCATTATTTCGCCTTCCTATTTACTTAATGTTTTATTTTCGCGTTTTTAATTGTCCTAATCCCTTACACAAAAAGAAAACTCCAAATCCCATAATTCCAATAATTCCTGATAAAAACAAAGAAATTATCTTAAAGATTTGGCTTCTTATCCACCAAAACATAACCTGAACCTTTGAAAAAGCTTTGATTTCTGATATCAAATTACATTTATATCTCTCTTTTACATGAATGGATAAACTAAATAAAAACACATTTATAAATCCTGTCCCTGATAAATTCGTACACGGAACAATAACTACATCAAAATGCTCATTTTCCAATTCTTGACACTTCCTGCTATATCCAAAGCCTTCTTTATATGGGTAAATCCAAATCTGCTTTATGCCTTTATATTTTTCTGCTAACTTCCTTCCATGCTCATGGGTTAATAAATGGATCTCATGTTCTGGAAATTTATCTTTTATAGCTTTTAAATTATTATCTAACTGCTGAAAACTAACCGAACGAATTATCAATAACTTTTTCACTTTTCCCCACCTATCTATAAAAGGTAAATGACACATCAAACGGAATACGAAGATTTTCTGCTATATATTTCTTAACCGGTTTTCTTTTATCTTTAATTTGTTTTATATTAAATATTGCAGAAAACATTGCTTTAAGATAAACCGTCGTATACTGCTCTAAAGAATAATAAAACACCAAATAGATTAACCGAAAAGTAATTGGTATCACCATAGTCATAGGATAGTTTTTCCAAAGAAGCCAAAAAGCATTTCTAGTATAGTAAAAGGGAGCTCTCCATGATGCACGATTCGCTGGAGAATATTTATGATAAGATACAATATCCGAGAAAAATTCTATCTTATATCCTGCATCTAACACGCGGAAAGACAGGTCCTGTTCATTCCAATATAAAAAAAACTCTTCTGGATAAAATCCTACTTGCTCTATAACATCTTTTCGTGCCCCCGCTCCTGCTCCATTAAAAGCCATCAGATAATTTTGGATAGCAGCAGAGGTATTCTTTTTTTCTTCTACTTTTTTATTCGTTTCGTCATAACTAAAATAGTTTCTAACATCAAAAGCCACAATACCTAGTTTTTCATCGTTTTTAAATTTATCTACCATCTTTTCTATAGCATCTTCTGCTGGGAAAGAATCATCATCTAGGATAACGATATATTCTCCTTTTGCATTTTTAAATCCAATATTATAAGCTTCAATTCCCATGTTTTTAGGCATCTTCAATAATCTGACTTCAGGGAAATCCTCTTCAATCATAGCAATTGTTCCATCAGTAGAACCATTATCAACTACAATAACTTCCATCTCTTTATAGGTTTGTCCTCTAAGTCGAGTTAAACTTTCTTTTACATCGTCTTTTCGATTCCAGCATAAAATGACTACACTGACTAATGGTTGTGTTTGCAGCATTCGTCTACTCCTTTTCCATCCTTTGTTGTCTTAACTTTTCCAACAAAATTTCTAATTGGTCTGTCATAAACTTCTGTCTCTTATTTTGAAATCGGCTCACTGCTTTTTTACCAAAATTATTATTTGGTAAAACATTTAAATATCTATCAACCCAATAAGATTCTACCTCTTCATATTTAATATCGTCCTTATAATCAAAAACATGAGA
>JAAYPH010000215.1 GCA_012519955.1 Candidatus Epulonipiscium sp. | reverse complement strand
GTGCAAAGATATCACCAAGTCCTTTGGAACGGATATAATTCTTAAAAATATTACCTTTCAAATAGAAGAAAAAGAAAAAGTGGCTCTTGTTGGAGTAAATGGTGCGGGTAAATCCACCTTATTTAAAATTTTAGCCGGAGAACTTTCTTATGATCACGGAGAGATTTTTAAATCTAAAGATACCTCTATAGGATATCTTTCTCAAAACATGGAAATCAATACAAATAATAATATTCTAGACGAAATGATGACTGTTTTTTCAGAGCTTATCGAGATAGAGTCTTCTATTCGTTTTCTTGAAGAAGAAATGAGCGCCCATAAAGGTGAAAATCTCTCTCAGCTTATGCACCAATATTCTCTGCTCCAGCACGAATTCGAGCAGAAAAACGGTTATGGTTTTAAAAGCCAAATAAAAGGCGTACTAAAGGGTTTAGGCTTTAACGAGAGTGAATTTAGTCAGCCTATTAACGTACTCTCAGGAGGACAGAAAACCCGCGTTGCCCTGGCAAAACTGCTCTTATCCAATCCTTCGGTTTTACTGCTGGATGAGCCTACCAATCATTTGGATATCAGTGCGATTGAATGGTTGGAGGATTTCTTAAAAAGCTATTCCGGTTCCGTTATCATCATCTCCCATGACAGATATTTTCTGGACCGCATCGTTTCTAAAGTCATTGAAATAGAAAATAACAAATCCTCTGTATATAATGGGAACTATTCTTTTTATGCAAAATACAAGCAGATCAATCGTGAAATACAAATGAATCAATATCTGGCACAGCAGAAAGAAATAAAACGTCAGGAAGAAGTTATTCAAACCCTTCGCTCCTTTAATCGCGAAAAATCTATAAAAAGAGCCAGAAGCCGCGAAAAAGCCCTGGAAAAAATAGAACGCATCGAGCGTCCGGAAGCACTTCCTTCTTCCATGAAACTTTCTTTGGAGCCAAAAATACAAAGCGGCAATGATGTTCTTCATGTTGAGAACTTATCCAAAGCATTTGGCAGCCGCAAACTCTTTGAGAATGTTTCCTTTGACTTAAAAAAAGGCGAAAAAGTTGCCCTTATCGGTCCCAATGGGGTAGGCAAAACTACTCTTTTTCGTATATTATTAGATCAAGTTGCTCCGGATAACGGATTCTTTCGTCTTGGTACCAATGTAAAAATAAGTTACTATGATCAAGAGCATCAAAATATATCTTATAATAAAACTATTATTGACGAAATATCCGACACTTATCCAACTTTAACCCTTGGCGAAATAAGAAATGTACTGGCTGCATTCTTGTTTACAGGGGATGATGTTTTTAAAGAAATCTCCAGCCTAAGCGGCGGTGAAAAGGGAAGAGTTTCTTTAGCCAAAATCATGCTTTCGGAAGGAAATTTTCTGCTCTTAGACGAGCCGACAAACCACTTGGATCTTTTATCGAAGGAAGTATTGGAAGACGCTATAAATAATTATCAGGGAACCGTTCTATACATTTCCCATGACCGTTATTTTATCAATCGAACAGCGGACAAGGTTTTAGAACTTACCCCCTACGGAATCAAAGAATATCTCGGCAACTACGATTACTATATTGAAAAAAGAAGTCAAATAAAGCTTGATAATACGGAAAAAGAAATTACCCCTGCTGAAAAAGTCTCTTCTTCAAAAGAGGAATGGCTTAAAAGGAAAGAAGAGCAGGCACAGCAAAGAAGACTTCAGGCTCAAATAGAAAACATCGAAAAGCAAATTCATGAAATAGAAAATCAAATAGAAGAAGTGAATCAACAATTATGCTTGGAAGAAATCTATACAAACCCTGAAAAATCTCAAGAAATGCTAGATAAGAAAAATCAGCTTGAAGAAGAGTTAGAACGCCTTTACGAACAGTGGGAAGAACTGCAAGCTTTGCAAGGGGTGTAGATTATTTTCTCTAATAAAAGATTAAAACGAGCCAAAGGCTCGTTTTATTTATTTTTGTATTGTTTCATAAAATCAGAGTAGGTTTGATTCGTATATTTTTTAAAGCACTTGCCGAAGTAATTAGGATCGGGAATTCCAACCATTTTGGCTGTCAGATACATAAGCATCCCTTGCTTTGCATAAGTGATGGCTTGTTCCATTCGGCATTCTGTAAGGTAATCGATTAAGTTTTTTCCGGTTTCTGCTTTAAATAATCGACTTAAATAACTTGCATTGAATCCGAAAGTTTGTGCAATGGATGTCAGGTTTAAATCCGGTTGAGTGTAATTCTTGCTAATATATTCTTCAATTTTTCGGATGGTATCATTTCCTTGGATAATGACTTCTTTATCTTCTTTCTTCGGCTGTTCTGCATCCAGCTTTTTAATGATTTTTTCCAAAGTTGCTTTGATATCCGCTCGAACAATAGGTTTTAATAAATACTCGCATACACCGATACCTATACATTCTCTGGCATATTCAAAATCACTGAATGCAGTTAAAATGACTATTTTTAAATCCGGATATCGCTGAATGGCTAATTTTGAAAATTCTATTCCATCCATAAAAGGCATTTTAATATCTACAAATGCAATATCAGGTTTAATTTCATCAATAATATTGATGGCTTCAATGCCGCTTGCCGCTTCTCCAGCTATTTCTAAGCCCAGCTCTCCCCATTGGATCGCATTTTTCAATAGATTTCTAAGGGATTTTTCATCGTCTATAATCATTACCTTATACATCTAAAGACCCCCTATAATGGGATTTTAATATCCACTTCACAATATTCCCCTTCTTCGCTCCTGATCTCAAAAACATCCTCCATGTCATAGTAATATCGGATGCGTTCAATAGTACCTTTTAATCCAAAGCTTTTATTATTATTCTCATTCATCAGAGACTCTATTTGCTCTGAATTCATTCCAACCCCACTGTCATAGACAACGATATGCACCCGCTGATCTTTTTCATAAACGGATACTTTAATAATACCTTTTTCTCCTTTTAACCTTACGCCATGGTACAAACTGTTTTCTACTAAGGGCTGTAAAATTAACTTCGGTATTTTTATATCCAGTAAGTCCTCTTGTAAATCGTATTCATCCTCAAATACGTCTTCATATCTTAGCTTTTGAAGCTTTAAATAATCTCTTACAATTGCCACTTCTTCTCTGATAGTAATTTCTTTGCTGCCTTTGCTTAAAAATCTTCTATAGAAGTTCCCCAGGGTTTCGATGGCATCGTAAACTTCATCCGCAGAGTTTTGCAGTGCGAGGTCGGCTATAGTACCTAAGGTATTGTATAAAAAGTGGGGATTGATTTGCTCCCGGAGCACTTCTAATTCTGCTTTTTGCATTGCCTTTTCTTTTTCCAGCAATTCATCTATCAAACGATTAAGCTCAATCAATTTATTATTATTAATATTTTTTAAATATCCTACTCCAAGATTGGACAAACGCAGATTTCCCCTTCTATTCCACCCAAATTTTAAGAGATCCATGTATTGAACTAATTTCTCAATTGGATTAGTAATATATACTGAAATAAATATTCCGACAATAATCAAACATACAATCGTTAAGAAAATAATAATGGTGATCACCATAATTGCCTGAGAAGAAAGATATTTTATAAAAGACAAATACTCCATTTTTGCAATGGTAAATGGCGTATCGGGCACATGAAAATAGGATAATATTTTTGTGCTAAAAAGTCCTTCCAGGGAGACTTGTTCAAATCTCTTTTGATTGATCTCCATATCTTGAAACTCTTCTACGCCTTCTTCTCCTATTAGAATATTTCCCTGATCATCATAATAGCAGAAATGCCTGTCTTTACTTGCCATGTCTTTAAAAGAATTTCTAAGGATATCCGTAGTTAAATTAATTGCGATTAAACCAATCGGTTTCTGGGTATCTAGATCATTAATAAGGCGAATAAAGGATATAATCGGTTCGCCGGATTTTGTTCTAAAGGCTCCGTTCCCATTTACTCTTATAACATATAAACCAGATTTTTCAATAATTTCTTCCTGCCATTCCGGATCATGAATGATGTTCGTATTGATATAAGTTACTTCTTTCCCGATATTAATATAATTTTTGTCCAATCGAAATACATAAATAGAAGAGACATAATTAAAAGTATTACTGATGTCATACATGGTCATCATTGTATTTTGTATAAGTCTCGTGTTATTGCCGGCATCATCTTTTAAATAATTGACCACCGCACTATTGGTCATAATAAGTTGGCTCATGGTGCTGACAGCACCAAATTCAGTATTTAGGTTGTTCCCAATAGAAACCATAGATTGATAGCTATTCTCTTTCATATAATCAATCATATTTCTTTTTATAAAAAAAGAATAAATTAAGAAGAAAATAGTGATATATGAAATACTCAACATTATAAATAGAAATCTTACTTTTTCTTTCAGTGTTTTTGAATAAAACCAAACGTTTATTTTTTCTATTAAATGTTTCATGGTTTCTACTGAGACCTTTCTAAAATTATTTTTATACATTCTTATTTCAGGTCAGTCTATAGAAATGGTACTGATATTAAATGATTATAAAGCAAATGACTATACGATTCAAGGAAACACTTTATTATGCATTTTGAAGTATAACAGGAACAGTAACAGGTTCTTTTTTAGTTAACTCAAAGCTTCTTTCATCTGCTCCTGAAACACCTATATAGAGAGTAAATTTATTACTGTCCAGGATTCTTTCTCCTTCATCATTGACAACTTTTAGTGCCTCAAAAGGAATGGTCATACGGATTACTGTTTCTTCCCCCGGATTCAGGAAAATTCTCTTAAATCCGCACAAACTGGTATTTCTCACCGCATATTTAGACTCTTCATCTTTAATATAAACTTGTATAACATCCTCAGTAGCAACTTTACCTCTATTCTTTACTAATACCTTTATTTTTATATCTTGATCGAATTGTACGGCTTCTTCTAAGGCTGCAACTGTACAAATCACATCTCCATAGGTTAAACCGTATCCAAAGGGATATAAAGGTTTTTCTTCAAGATATCTATAGGTTCGATTTTTCATGGAATAATCCGTAAAATCCGGTAAATTATCAAGGGATGCATAAAAGGTTATAGGCAATTTTCCTGATGGTGATGTTTTTCCAAATAATATATCCGCTATTGCCTTTCCTCCTCTTGCCCCCGGATACCAGGCCATTAAAATGCCATTACAGTGCTCCTGAGCATAACTTAGATTGATGGCACTTCCTGCAATAAGGCAGAGAATGACTGGCTTTCCTACTGCTACGATCTTCTCTAAAAGCTTTCTTTGGACTTCTGGCAATTCTAAATCTTTTTTATCCCCCGAGCCTACATTATTGCCTTCGTCTAACTCTTCTCCTTCTATGGTTTCATCCAGCCCAAGGCATAAAATCACCACATCGCTGTGTTCAGCTACAGTTACTGCCTCCATCAATCTGTCATGGGCATATGCCAAAGGTTCTGTTCTGTCTTTTACCAGTTCGCAGCCCTTTGAGTAAAGAACCCTTACCTCATCTCCTGCTTCATCTTGTATCCCTTCCAATAATGTAATGTATCTGGAGGACGTGCCATAGTAATTTCCTTTTAGGGCAAGTCTGCTGTTGGCATTCGGTCCGATGACACCGATTGTCTTGACTTTACTTTTATCGATTGGCAGAATTCCGTCATTTTTTAGGAGTACTGCACTCTTTCTTGCCGCTTCAATGGCTAGTTCTATATGTTCTTTGCATTCTACCACTTCATAAGGAATAGTATCGTATTCACTGCCTTCAAATAAACCTAACTTAAATCGAGTTGTGAACAATCTTTCTGCCGCCCTTGTGATATGTTCTTCTGTAATAAGTCCTTCCTGCAGAGCTTGAAGAAGAACAAGATACATATTTCCACAGTTTAAGTCACAGCCTGCATCGATGGCTAAAGCTGCTGATTCCTGGGGTGTACTGGTTACCATATGATGCATATGAAAATCTTTAATTGCCCAGCAATCCGATACCACATGACCGTCAAAGCCCCATTTGTTCCTTAAGATATCCCTTAGAAGAAAATAGCTTCCACAGCAAGGTTCTCCATTGGTTCTATTATAAGCCCCCATGACAGACTCTACTTTTCCTTCTTTTACACAGGCTTCAAAAGCCGGAAGATAGGTTTCCCATAAATCCTTCGGGGTGACTTCAGCATTAAATTCATGGCGTAAATCCTCAGGACCACTGTGTACCGCAAAATGCTTTGCACAGGCTGCAGCTTTTAAAATTTCTCCTTCTCCTTGCAGTCCTTTTATAAAAGCAACCCCTAATCTTGCAGATAGAAAAGGATCTTCTCCATAGGTTTCGTGGCCTCTTCCCCAACGGGGATCGCGAAAAATATTGACATTAGGGGACCAAAAGGTTAATCCTTTATAAATATCTCGATCTTCATGTTTTGAACTTTCGTTGTACTTTGCCCTACCTTCTTCTGCGATGGTGTCAGCAACCTTCGTTAAAAATTCTTCATCAAATATAGCTGCAAGGCCTATTGCCTGCGGAAAGCTGGTGGCTGTACCTGCCCTGGCTACTCCATGGAGGGCTTCATTCCACCAGTTATATGCTGGAATCCCCAATCTTTTTATCGCTGGAGAATTATATGTCAATTGACTTGCTTTCTCTTCCAGAGTCATTTGAGCTACAAGTTCTTTTGCTTTCTTTTTGCATAATTCATGTGAATTCATTGTTTTCCTCCTTTAACCTTTAATTGCTCCTGCCATTAAACTTTGTTGTATTTTTTTACTCATAAAGCTGTAGGCTATCAATGTCGGGAAGGTTGCAATAACCAATGCTGCCCCAATTGGACCCCAATCGGTGGTATAAGAACCGGACAGAGTCTGAATTCCTACAGATAACGTTCTAAACTTTGAGTCGCTAATAAAGATAACTGCAAACATCAGCTCGTTCCATGCCTGCAAGAAGGTAAAAATAGCAATAGTGGACAAAGCAGGTTTCATAAGGGGCAATATAATTCTAAAGAAGATTCCAAAGACGCCGGCACCATCAATACATGCCGCTTCTTCCAGCTCTTTCGGGATATTTTGAATAAATCCACTGCAAATCATAATTGCCATCGCCAGTGCGAAAGCTGTATAAGGTATAATCAATGCCTGATAGGAATTGGTCATTTTTAGATTTCGTAAAATAATAAAAATCGGTAAAATGGCTGCATGAATAGGAACAGTAAGCCCTAGCATAAAAATGCTGTTGACTAAATTTCGTCCTCTCCATACCAGTCTATTTAAGGCATAACTCGCCATAAGCGCTAATACGGTCGTTAAGACAATCGTAAGTCCTGTAACGATAATACTGTTTAAAAAATATAAACCCATATTTCCTGTCGTTAAAGCTGCTTCATAATTAGACCATAACCACTGACGGGGAAGTCCGATCACGTTTTCACCAAAAATTTCTCTATTGTCTTTTAGGGAGAAAGTAAACATCCAGTACAAAGGGAAAAGATTAATAAGTGCCCATACCGCTAAAATGGTATAGGTTATTGTATTTTTTAATTTTGTTTTCAAAGAATTTTCCATCTAGTCCACCTCTGTTTTGAAGAATTTCTGAATCGTCATGGCAAAGAAGAAGCAAAGGAAAATAATAAACATTGCAATGGCACTGCCAAATCCATATAAATTACGTTCAAAAATCATAGATACCATCAATGTACTGGGTACCTCACTGGCATGGGCAGGTCCGCCGTTGGTTAAAACATATATTAAGTCAAACGCTTTTAAAGAACCGGTAACCGCAAAGATGACACAAATTTTTATAACCGGCTTAAGAATCGGAATAATAATATACCGTGAAATCTGCCATTCTGTTGCACCGTCAATCTTTGCTGCTTCTCTGAACTCAGGAGAAATTGATTTGATTCCTGCATACATAAGCAGCATATGATACCCCACATATTGCCATAAAATCGGAATAAATACGGCAAATAATGCAGTTTTTTGGTCTCCTAACCAGGGCTTGGCTAAATGATCCAGGCCTATTGCTTTTAATGCCATGTTCACAATTCCATAGTCAGGATTATAAATCTTCATCCATAATTGTCCGATTACAACCGTTGAAATTAAAACAGGGATAAAAAATACAGAAACAAAAAATCTTTCACCTTTTACTCCTTTAGACAGAAGTAAAGCTAATCCCAAGGATATGGGCAGCTGTATAAAAACTGATAAAAATGCAAGCATCAAAGCATTTCCTATGGTTTTAGGAAAACCCGCTGACTTGCTTGTGAATAAGTCAATATAGTTTTTGAGCCCTACAAATACTCCATTGTTAATCCCATCCCATTTTAAAACACTGTAATAGGATGACATAAAGATTGGTAATATGATGATGGCCGTAAACAATAGGGCTGCAGGAAAAATAAATAATAGAATGGCTAATTTATTTTTTCTTACGGAATCCATTTTCTGCCTCCTTTAAATGCCTTATTTAAAAAGAAACCTTTCTAAACAAATACTGAAGAACTATGCATTTGCTAGAAAGGTTTTTTATTTTACCTATTATTGCTCAAGTTGATTCGCCATTGCTGCAGCAAAGTCTTCCGGAGAGATATTTCCCATATAAAGTTCTTGTAATAATGCCAAATATTCTCCTGCGTCTTCTGCTTCCATTAAAGTATCATACCAAATTGTAAAGGATGTTGCTTCAGATGCAAATCCAGCGATCTTCTTAGTAATCGGATTCACTGAACTATCATCATAATCTACTTTCCAAGCAGCTACCCCTGCACCATCAAGGTAAGCATATTTTGAAATACTTCTTGCAAGTTCGAAAGCTGCCTTAGCTGCTATATCTGGATTTGGAGTAGATGCATTTACCATAAAGGAATCGGTTGCTCCTCCCATAAAGTCTGTTGCTTTTCCATTGCCGCCTACTGCTGGGAATGGGAATACATCAAAGTCTTCTGGATTTTCTGGATCTGTTTGAAGAGAACCTGCCATCCAGCTTCCTGTAATGAACATTGCAACGTCACCGTTGTAGAACATCGCACTGGCTTCGTCGTTGGATAAACCTGCAGAACCTTCTGAATATGCTCCCATATCGATTAATTCTCTAAGTTTTGCAGAAGCTGCGATAAAGTCAGGATCGTTATAGGTTTGTCCTGATTTTGTAAGGGCTGCTGCTACTTTTTCAGGACCTGCAGACTTTAATACCAGATTGTCATGCGTCATAGCGATTACCCATGTATCTTTTGCACTAATACCAATTGGAGTAATGCCCTTTTCTTTGAATGTCTTGCAAGCTGCAATAAATTCATCCCAATTGGTTGGAACTTTCACGCCGTTTTCTTCAAACATCTTTTTATTATAGAAAATTGCGGATAATGGTGTTGTATAAGTAGAACCATATAATTTTCCGTCAAATTTCACATTGGTAAGCGCTGCTTCTGGTAATTCATCTTTATACTCTGTAAAATAGTCATCAAGTGCTAATACCTTGCCTGACTCTACGAAAGGCTTAGAAAATCCTCCGCCCCAAGTATAGAAAATATCAGGAAGTTCGTTAGCAGCAACTGCTGATTTGATTTTTGTCTTATAGGATTGATTTTCAAAGGTTTCATGTACAATTTTTACGCCTGGATTTGCTGCTTCAAAATCTGCAATCGCTTTGGTATAGGCTGGATGAAACGCATCGCTTTCAGTAGCAATACTCCAAAGAGTTAATGTAACTTCCCCATTTGAACCATTGGATGTTTCATTGGTTTGAGTATTCTCTGTCTTTGTGCCGCATCCAACAGCAAGGGACACAACCATCATCATGCACAATAATAAGCTCAAAATTTTCTTTTTCATAATCACTTTCCCCCTACGAATTGATTTATGATTTGATTATACTCGTTAATAATGTACATTCGAACGGATTATTTTTACTTGGATATGTAATATTTTTACCCACAAACTATAATAACCTCTATTTTTTTATCATTCCTTTAGTAAAATTCTTACTAAAAAAATTCCTTTTAGAATAGAAGATTATACTTCTTATCTAAAAGGATATTTTAACATAAAACGTTATCTGTTTTCTTTTTCTCTATTTTTATGTCTTTGTAAGATCTGTTCTTTTATCTTATCTGCCTGTTCTTGAGTAATGATGTTTTCTTTCACTAATTCCTCAAAGTAATTTTTTCTTTCTAATTTCTTTTTCTCAAAATAAGAGCTGCGTTCTTCTTTTGTCATTTTTCTGACTTGATCCATCTCTTTCTTTCGTTTTGCTTCATATTTCTTATTGAATGCTTTCCATTGCTCTGCTTGTTCTCGTGAGATAATGCCCTGCTCTACCCATTTTTCTACATCGCATCTATAAAATTTTCTACGAGGTTTTTTTACGGATTCTGATTCTGTTTTTATGGATTGAGTAGTTGGATTGATGCAATTGGTTTCTACAGCAAATACACTAATGCTTGAAGAAAGAAGTAAACTTGCTGCTACGGTGATGGTAAAGAGTTTGTTCAATCTAATCACTCCTTTCTTCTGTTAATGTATTGCGTATATAGTATGTCCAATAATTATTACAGCTTTATTACAATCTGCAGAATGCATTTTTTACATTGGGAAAATTTTTAAATGATTAAACACGAAAATGTATCTGAGCACAACAAAAAGGCTGAACTCTGTCAGCCTTTTTGTAGATATTTCATCATATTTTCCTTTACATTTTTAACATGAAGATTGGTAAGTCTTTCTGCTTCTTCAGGATTTCTGTTTTTGATTGCCTCTAAGATGGCTTTATGCTCTTCTGTTGACTTTTGTGCACGGCCAGGAGTTGCAATAGATTGCATCCTTACTTTTTGGGCATAATGATGAAAATCGGATAGTATATGTTTTAAGGG
This sequence comes from Candidatus Epulonipiscium sp., assembly GCA_012519955.1. Taxonomy (GTDB): domain Bacteria; phylum Bacillota; class Clostridia; order Lachnospirales; family Defluviitaleaceae; genus Defluviitalea; species Defluviitalea saccharophila. The sequence continues at coordinate 3,658 of JAAYPH010000215.1, read as the reverse complement.
CTTACTGTTAGAAGCTTCATAGATGACTTCATGAAATCGCGAATCCAGCTCATGTAAATGCTCCATATTGTTTTTTCCCGTATAAAACTCTGTCAATTCTATGATTTCTTCTAACTCCTTTAACTGTTCATCCGTTATTTTTGAAGCTGCCCATCTGGCCGCTAAGCCTTCAATTAAAGAACGTATTTCATAAATATCTATAATATCCTGCTTACTGACCCCAGAAACCACTGTTCCTTTATTAGGAATAGAAGTGACAAGTCCTTCCAACTCTAATTGTTTGAGGGCTTCCCTGACAGGAGTACGACTAACTCCTAAATGCTGTGAAATTGCCACTTCTGTTAGTGGTTCTCCGGCTTCATATTTGCCTTCTAATATGTCTTCTCTTATTCTGTGAAAGACCAGACCTCGCAGTGAGGATTTATCACTCACTTCTTTCTGAAGATCAAAACTCACGGTAATCCTCCTTTATCCGCTTACAACCTCTTGCTTTAAAATTCTCAGTATCTTTGAAATGGATAATATTATTAAAGGAGGAATGTATTATAAAGATTGAATGGTTTCCATTACATAATCTGCAAATTCCTGATTGGTAGCCCCTGTATCTCTTCCTGTGATTACTAATTTTTTCTCTGTACGGGTACAAATGTCCATAGCTTTATCCAGTTTCTTAGATTCTTCTATGTATCCGATATGGGAAAGAAGCATGGAAGCTGCACGGATGATGCTGCTTGGATCTGCGTATTTTGCTCTTCCTTCTTCCACCATTCTGGGTGCTGAGCCGTGGATTGCTTCAAACATAGCATATCTTTTTCCGATATTCGCACTTCCTGCTGTTCCAACTCCTCCTTGGAATTCTGCAGCTTCGTCAGTCAAAATATCTCCGTAAAGATTTGGAAGTACAATAACCTGGAACTGCGTTCTTCTTTTCTCATCCACTAGCTTTGCTGTCATAATATCGATATACCAATCATCCACTTCGATTTCAGGATAATCTTTAGCAACTTCTTTACAGATATTAAGGAACTTTCCGTCCGTTGTTTTTACAACGTTAGCCTTCGTTACAATGGTTACTTTTTTCTTTCCATTAGCTCTTGCATAATCAAAAGCCGCTTTTGCAATTCTTTCGATCCCTTGGGTTGTCATTACTTTAAAGTCAAAGGCAATATCTTCATTGATGTGGAAACCTTTAGAGCCAAGAACATAAGCACCTTCTGTATTTTCTCTGAAGAAAGTCCAGTCAATACCCTGTTCCGGTACTCTTACAGGACGTACATTGGCAAAAAGGTCTAATTCTTTTCGCATTGCCACATTGGCACTTTCAATATTGGGCCATGGATCTCCGGCTCTTGGTGTCGTTGTAGGCCCTTTTAAGATTACATGACATTCTTTTAATTCTTCTAAAACATCATCAGGAATTGCCTTATTCACTTTTGCTCTATTTTCAATGGTTAAACCGTCTATTACTTTAAAACGAACTTTTCCTTTTTCTACTTCATCTTTAAGAAGAAACTCTAAGATTCTTTGAGCCTGAGCTGTAATAGCAGGACCAATGCCGTCTCCTCCAACGATACCTATAATAATTTCATCCAGTTCGCTGTAGTTGATAAAGTCTCCCTGACTTTTCATCATCTCAACTCGTTTAAGTTGTTCTTCAACGAGTTTCCCAAACTTCTCTTTTGCTTCTTGAATCATGTTATCCATTTATGACACTCCCCTTTTACTTACCTTCACCAGCGTTTTGATGCTTAATAAGGTTAATTTTTCCTCCCAAAAGAAGCATTTGTCTTTCTCTTTCTGAAACCTCCAAGGACATTTCATACTCGGTATTTTGAGTTTTGTTTTTAACAATAACCGTATCGCCTTTAACTTGTTCTATGGCATTTTCTATTACAAGCTCATCAAACTCTTGTATTTTATCATAATCTTCCGGTTTCTTAAAGGTTAAAGTTAAAATCCCTGAGTTAATTAAGTTTGCCTTATGAATACGAGCAAAGCTCTTTACAAGCACTGCTTTAACCCCTAGATATAATGGTGCTAAGGCTGCATGCTCTCTTGAAGAACCCTGACCGTAGTTTTCTCCTCCTACAATAAACCCGCCATTGTTTTCTTTGGCTCTTGCAGGGAATTCCGGATTACATGGTGTTAAGCAGTATTCTGCCAAATAAGGAATATTGGATCTAAAGGGCAAAAGCTTCGCGTTAGAAGGCATAATATGGTCTGTTGTAATATTGTCTTCAACTTTTATTAATACTTTTCCTGTTACTTCTTCTCTTAACTCGGTATTGATTGGGAATGGTTTAATATTTGGTCCTTGAATCACTTCTACTGTAGATGGATCTTCTGCCGGAGGGATAATCATATTATCGTCTATGGTAAACTCCTCTGGCATTTCTACATCAATATTTCCTTCAAAACTTCTTGGATCTGTAAGCTTTCCTGTAATGGCACTCACAGCTGCTGTTTCAGGGCTTACAAGGTATACCCCTGCAGATACAGTACCGCAGCGACCTTTAAAGTTTCTATTAAAGGTACGAAGGGATACAGCGTTGGTAGCTGGCGCCTGCCCCATACCAATACAAGGACCGCAGCCTGATTCTAAGATTCTTGCCCCTGCAGCAATTAAATCTGCCAATGCCCCGTTAGCAGCAAGCATGGTTAATACTTGTTTTGAACCCGGTGCAATAACTAAGCTTACATCTGGATGAACACTTTTTCCTTTTAATATTTTAGCAACTTTCATTAAATCCATATAAGAACTGTTGGTACAGCTTCCAATTGCTACTTGATCTACTTTAATACCTTCAAGTTCTTTAACATCCTTAACATTGTCAGGACTGTGAGGCGCAGCGGTTAAAGGTTCAATATCTGATAGATTAATTTCAATCACTTCATCATATTCTGCATCTTCATCGGGCTTTAATTCTACCCATACATCTTCTCTTTTTTGTGCTTTTAAGAAAGCTTTTGTTACTTCATCGCTGGGGAATATGGAAGTAGTTGCACCCAGTTCCGCTCCCATGTTCGTAATGGTTGCTCTTTCTGGTACTGTAAGATTTTTGATTCCATCCCCTGTGTATTCTAATACTTTTCCTACACCGCCTTTTACCGTCAGTTTTCTTAATACTTCTAAAATAATATCTTTGGCAGTTACAAAAGGCTTAAGGGAACCTGTCAATTTTACATTAATGACTTTAGGCATTGTAATATAATATGTTCCTCCACCCATAGCAACGGCAACATCCAGTCCTCCTGCTCCAATAGCAATCATACCGATTCCACCGCCAGTTGGAGTATGACTGTCTGAACCAAGAAGGGTTTCTCCCGGTACTCCAAATCGCTCTAAGTGTACTTGGTGACAGATACCATTACCAGGTCTTGAAAAATAAATGCCATGTTTATGTGCTACGGTTTGGATATATTTATGATCATCAGCATTTTCAAATCCTTGCTGAAGCATATTATGATCTATATAAGCTACAGAACGCTTGGTTTTAACCTTATCAATTCCCATAGCTTGGAATTGAAGATATGCTATAGTACCTGTAGAATCCTGTGTAAGAGTTTGGTCAATGCGAATACCGATTTCTTCTCCCGGTATCATTTGACCCTCTACTAAATGTGCTTTAAGTATTTTTTGAGTTAAATTTAATCCCAT
>JAAYPH010000214.1 GCA_012519955.1 Candidatus Epulonipiscium sp. | reverse complement strand
CCCCTTCAATACCCATAAATTTAGGCAGACCGGCACCGCTTCCAACAAAGACTGCTTTGTAGCTTTCTTCAAATAATTCATCAATCGTAATGGAACGGCCCACTACAACATTTTTATTGATTTTAACTCCTAAATCTACTATAGTTTCTATTTCTTTTTCAACCAATGCTTTTGGAAGACGAAACTCTGGAATTCCGTACATCAATACGCCGCCTAAGGCGTGTAAAGCTTCAAAAATGGTCACATCATAGCCTAATTTAGCCAAATCTCCGGCACAGGTAAGTCCTGCAGGACCTCCCCCTACCACTGCAACTTTTATGCCGTTTTTTGAAATCTGTGCTGGCTTTTTCTCTGCATTCTGCATATGATAGTCGGCAACAAATCTTTCAAGTCTTCCAATGCCTACGGGTTCTCCTTTTATTCCTCTGACACATACGCCTTCACATTGGTTTTCTTGAGGACATACCCTACCGCAGATTGCCGGAAGGTTATTTTCTGAAGTAATGAGTTCATAAGCTTTTTCAAAGTTGCCCTCTGCTACTTCCTTAATAAACTCTGGTATGGGCACATTCACAGGGCATCCGGATACACAGGGTTTATGTTTACAATTAAGACATCTTGTTGCTTCTTCCATTGCTTGTTCTTTGGTATATCCAAGAGCCACTTCATTAAAGTTTTTATTTCTTACATTGGGATCTTGTTCAGGCATTGCTACTTTCTTTAAACTCATATTAGGCATGCGAATTTCCTCCTAATCCAATGCGGCAAGAATGTTCTTCTTCCTTATACATTCCCTGCCTTCTCATACATTCATCAAAATCCACCAATAGACCATCAAAATCCGGTCCATCCACACAGGCAAATTTTGTTTCTCCGCCAACAGTCACTCTGCATCCACCACACATTCCTGTTCCATCAATCATAATCGGATTGAGAGATACTGCCGTTGGTATGTTTTTAGGTTTGGTAATATTAACGACTGCTCTCATCATTACAAGAGGCCCTATGGCGATCACTTCATCATATTCCTTGCCTTCATTTAATAAATCATTCAGTATATCGGTTACAAATCCTTTCTTGCCTTTTGTACCATCATCGGTTGCGTAATATACATTATCGCAGATCGCTTCAAATTCTTTATCAAGGATAATAAATTCCTTGCTTCTTCCTCCTAAAATGACATCTACGGATACGCCCATTTCACTCAGTTTGCGAATTTGAGGATATAGGGGTGCAGCGCCAACCCCTCCGCCAATTCCTAAAACTCTTTTATGTTTTTTAAGCTCAGAAGGTTTTCCTAAGGGTCCTACAAAATCAGGGATCGTATCCCCCACTTGCTTACTGCTTAATAATTGAGTAGAGTATCCAACCACTTGATAAATGATTGTAACGGTTTCTTTTTCTCTATCATAATCTGCAATCGTTAACGGAATTCTTTCGCCTTTTTCATCTGCCCTAAGAATGATGAACTGTCCAGGTTCACAGCTTCGTGCAACAAAGGGTGCATGAACTTCCATTAGCTCAACAGCTTCGTTCAGTTTTTCCTTTTTTAAAATCTTATACATTCTTACATCCCCTCTATAAATGAATCAATAATAGAAAAGCCTTATTTGAAAATTACAAATAAGGCTTTATTACATTATACATAAATTATATCCCTAAATCAATTTGGATATGAGATTAATAAGCTACTCCCTGTGCCAGCATTGCTTCAGCTACTTTTAAGAAGCCTGCAATATTAGCCCCTACAACATAATTTCCTTCATGGCCATATTCTTTAGCTGCATCTTGGGCGCTCTTATGGATGTTTGCCATAATCTGCTTTAATTTTGCATCCACTTCTTCAAATGTCCAGGAATATCTCATGCTGTTTTGGCTCATTTCAAGACCTGAAGTCGCAACTCCTCCTGCATTGGCAGCTTTTCCAGGCCCAAATAATACGCCATTTTGAAGGAAGATTTCAACAGCTTCCGGTGTAGAAGGCATATTTGCTCCTTCTGCCACTGCAATACATCCGTTTTTCACTAAAGTTGCTGCAGCTTCGCCGTCTAATTCATTTTGAGTTGCGCAAGGAAGTGCAATATCACAAGGAATAGTCCAAATTCCTGAACATCCTTCATGATATTCTGCATTTGGATGATAGTTTAAGTATTCTTTGATTCTCTTTCTTTCAACTTCCTTGATTTGTTTTACTGTATCTAATTTAATGCCTTCTGGGTCATAAATATATCCATTAGAATCACTAAGGGCAACAACTTTTCCGCCTAGTTGCTGTGCTTTTTCTGTCGCATAAATTGCAACATTACCGGAACCGGAGATTACTACGGTTTTTCCTTGGAAAGATTCCCCTTTGGTTTTTAACATTTCTTCTGTAAAGTAGCAGCAGCCATATCCTGTTGCTTGGGTACGTCCTAAGCTTCCTCCATAGGTTAAACCTTTTCCTGTTAATGTTCCTGTAAATTCGTTGCGAAGTCTCTTATATTGTCCGTACATATATCCAATTTCTCTTGCTCCAACACCGATATCCCCTGCAGGAACGTCAGTATCCGCACCGATATGTCTTTGAAGCTCTGTCATAAAGCTTTGGCAAAAACGCATAATTTCTCCGTCGGATTTTCCTTTTGGATCAAAGTCACTTCCACCTTTACCTCCACCCATAGGAAGTCCGGTTAAAGAGTTCTTGAAGATTTGCTCGAAACCTAAGAATTTAATAACCCCAAGATTTACAGAAGGATGGAATCTGATTCCTCCTTTGTATGGTCCTATAGCACTGTTAAACTGTACTCTAAAGCCTCTGTTTACTTGAACCTTGCCATTGTCATCCACCCAGGATACTCTGAACATGATTACTCTTTCCGGTTCTACAATTCTATCAACGATTCCTGCCTTGATGTATTCCGGATGTTTTTCAAGAACTGGTTCGAAGGAATGAAGTACTTCCCTAACTGCTTGATGAAACTCAGGTTCAGCTGGATTTTTGGCAATTACCTTATCCATGATTTCTTGCAAATAGCTACTATTAAATTCCACTTTTTCTCCTCCTCTATAGCATTGAAAGATATTTATTATTAAGATTCATTATACCTAATTGTCTGACATCGGCAACATTATACCACGTAGCTTTCAATTTGCAAATATATTTTTTTAACTTTTTTATGGAAATTAAAAAAAGCCTACAGAATAAATATTCTGTGGGGCTATTCATAAATATTCGAAAGCTCTATATTAAGAATTTCTACTTTTTTATAGCTGTTATTTTCATTATTAATGGTTTTCTTTGTTTCTTTCTGAACGGTTTTGATAGGAAGTTCTATGATAAATTCTGTGCCTTTTTGCTCTTCACTATGAAAACGAATGATTCCGTTATGCATTTCTACTAAAGATTTAACAAGAGATAACCCTATTCCACTTCCTTCATGCTGCCTTGTAGCATTGGAATCTACCTGACCAAATCTTTGGAAAATCAAACTTTGTTTTTTAGGCGGTATTCCGACACCAGTGTCTTTTACGGATATAAGAATGCTTTCGGCCTTTCCTTCTATGCCTACTTTGATATCTCCTCCCGGAGGGGTAAATTTGGCAGAATTGGATAAAAGATTTAACATAATTCTCTCTATTTTTTCTGCATCAAAAGCCATTATTTGCTGATCAATTTTACTTTCAAATATGAGATTAATAGATTTATTTTTTATGTATTGCTCTACAGACAAAGTAATCTGTTTTACAACATTAACAATGTCGGCATTTTCTAAATGTAATTTAAAAAATCCCGATTCAATCTTTGTCATATCAATAATATTGTTTAAGAGACGGAGGAGTCTGTAGCAATTTTGTTTCATGATATTTGTATACTTGCTTGTTTTCTGAGAAGGCAAATAGAAGGCTTCTAAAAGTTGTAGTGTGGACAGAATAATATTTAAAGGTGTTTTTAATTCATGGGATACGTTTGCAAAATACTCTGTTTTAATTTTATTAGTCCTTTCGGCTTCTTGAAGTAACTTTTCCTGGCATTTTATATTTTCCTGAAGAATCATTTCTGCTTTTTTTAAGTCTGTGATATCTTTAACATGCTCAATTAGAAGTCGAACTTCATTGGTATCTTTGTCTAAAACGGGATAGGCCATGATATCAACCCATTTTTCCGATTGCTTTATATATTTTTGTACTCTTGTAATCTCTTTGGATTGACATGCCTTTTTTGTTATAGACTCACGGCAAGGCTTATGGCACATTTTAATATCCGTACACCTTTTCCCAATAATGTCTTCACTGGCAAACCCCCAAAGAGAAAGGGCTGCTGCATTGCACTTAATAATCCTGTCCTCCGTATCTTTGATGTAAATAGGATCAGGTATGCTGTCAAAAATCGTATTTAATAGCGCCGATGTCTCTTTTAATCTTTTTTCTGTGTCATAATGGTAGTTCGCTGCATTTTTGAAATCTTTAAGCAAGGTATAAGATCCTGCAAGATACAGGGGCTCATTATTTTCATTCCAAATACCTTTTCCTTGAACAAGAACCCATTCGTAGCTTCCAGAATAAGCCAATATCCTGCATTCTACTTTAAAAACAGGTATTTCTTTTTTTAGATAACGTTCTACAGAATCTTTAAAATATCCAAAATCCAGGGGATGTACGAGTTCTTTTAAAAACTCAAAGGGAATATACATAGTAGATTTATCCCCATCAAAATACTCCCTAAAGCTTCCGCTATAGTATATTCTATTTTGAGGTATGTCCAATCCCCAGAAACCGTCATTGACTCCTTCCATGGCTATGCCCAGCCAGGCTTGGCCCTTTTCCAGTTCTGTAAAATCCATATGAATAAATCTATTATCTATATTATCACCCCCTAAAACCAGTAAAATTTATCAATTTTTTTGAATACCGTATACCTCCATTATACCTCTATAAGTAAATTTGTAAATATATTTTTAGGACATTAGATAAAATTTGTTCTATGGTCAAATAAAAAGCTGGATATCCGATTCAAGGGCATCTTTGAGGTAGTCTTTGGCTTCTATTACCTCTAACTCAGGGATAAGTTCTTCTTTTGTAATACCCATAATTTCCATGGAAAGCTTACATCCGTAAAAATTGACTCCCCTTTTTCTTGCACCGTTTAGAAAATCTATAAGCCTTGGTGCCCCGTCTTCTTCCATCATATCAAGAAGCATTTTCTTGCCTAACCCGCTGAAATTCATCTTAGAAAGAGGCAGTTCTTCCGGTCCTTTAGGAGTCATCATCCCAAATAGTTTTTCATAGGGCGTTTTCTCTTCCGTATTGCCGCCTTCTCCCGTTCGAAGCAAAAAGAGTCCCCAAAATGCAAAAAATATGGTTACTTCCATATCCATATCTCTTGCCGTATTGGCCAAAATAAGAGCAGCCAGCGCCTTATCATAATCCCCGCTAAACATAAGCAGATTTAATTTTTTACTCAACTTGTATCATCTCCTTTGGAATTTTACTAGTAGTTTGTCCTCTTATCCAATATTTAATAATAAAATTCATTCAAAACTGGATCATACGACCCATAAATAAAAGGACGAATATAGTTCGCCCTTTAAATCTTCATAGTAATTGGTCCAATCCTTCATATTTATCTATATAATATTTTTTATTCCGTACAATACGCTCTAATAATGCAGCTAAACGGTCTATCTCATGGAAAGTGTTATAAAGCCCTAAACTGATCCTGACCATCCCCGGTCGGGTTCTTGTTTCATCTTTTATGTAAGCTTTTACTTCTTCTTTTGACATCTTTAAAAGTTTCTGAATGTAAGGATGGGCACAAAAGCAGCCGTTTCTAACGGCAATGCCTCCTTCATAAGACAGGGACAATGCCGTAACTTGATGGGAAACCCCTCTAATATTAAAAGAAATAATACCTAATCTATCTTTTATATTATAAATATCTCCGTATATTTCTATATCGGGGATTTGACTTAATCTATAAATGGTATATGCCGTTAATTGTCTTTCATAAGCTTCTATAGTATGCATTCCAATTTCACTCAGGGTTTTTATAGCCTGTATAAGGGCTATAACCCCGATGACATTGGGAGAGCCTCCCTCTTCATTCTGAGGCGGATCATTCCATACCACTTCATCATGGGTAACAAATTTAACCGTTCCTCCGCCGGGATCGGAAGAAGGTTCTCCTAGAAAAACTTCCTTAGGTCCGATTAACACCCCGATGCCAAAAGGCGCATACAATTTATGGGCAGAAAATGCCAAAAAGTCTATGTGTTCAGGATCCCTGTGTGACTTCATATCCACATAGGTATGAGGAACGAGCTGTGCTCCGTCTATGAATATTTTTGCGCCGTATTGATG
>JAAYPH010000213.1 GCA_012519955.1 Candidatus Epulonipiscium sp. | reverse complement strand
TCGGATAAAACTCCTCGAAGCTGCCTGCAACCCTTGATTTTATGCGGTTTTCTCGGTCTCTAAATTCCTAATCGTTCCACTCCGTTCCTAAAGGTTCTTTTTGACTGATAGAACTCAAAATCTGCCGATGGCAACATCGTGGGGGTTCGACTCCCTTCATCCGCATTCATAAATTAAGAAGCATGGATTATTCCATGTTTTTTTGTTTGCACGAAAATATAAATGTCAATGCTTTGTCCGTTGTAAGCAAGAGAAGCTTTCTTTTATCACAAAAAAATCCAGCCAATTGGCTGAACTTTAATATAAATCATTTTTTGCTTTAGAGTGTTTAATCCATTGTTTATTTTTTCTAAGCTCTATATAGGCATAATAGGCTTTTTTCATGATTTGTCGCTCATCATTGAATTTTAACAGATGATATGCTTCATGAAATTTATAGTATCCTGCATCTACAAAATGTTCTTCTCTTTGCGGTTTGCAGTAAAAACTATTCGCTCTCATTAAATACCAATGAACTGTCTTGTTAACAATATCATCTCTTCCCTGAAATGTATATTGACTATGTCCAATGTATTTTACGATTTTTGCAGAAACAGAAGACTCCTCTTCAACTTCTCTTAATGCCGTATCTCGATGCATCTCGCCCGGTTCTACCGTTCCTTTTGGAAGAACCCAACCGACATATTTATGTTTATAATTTTTATACAATAATAGAATTTTACCTCTATGAATCACAACACCTCCACAGCTTATGGCTTCTATCATTCCTATTCCTCCTGACACAATGTTCAAATTTTACGCAAGAAAAGAGAGTACATGTCATTTTATGTACAAATATGAAATGAGTATACATCTTTTTTCTAGATTTTTCAACCTGCAGTATTCGAATTGTAAAAAAAGAAGATACTTTCGCATCTTCTTACCTATTCCTGTGGCTTGAAAGGTGAGCTTTGTACATGGACTTTGATCTTTCTCATTCCTTGTACCCATAAATATAGAACAAATGGAACAAATAAGAGCATAAGCATTGGAATTTTCGCAAGAAGAATAAAGTCATATATGCCATGAAGAAACCATGGTATTAAATAGCTTTTTATAAGCATCGTTTTCCTCTCACTTGATTCAAATTTTGCTATTGCATAATAGTATCCCATCGTTACGCCAAATAATGCATGGCCGGGGACCGAAAAAACAGCTCTGGCCAAACCTGTTTGGTATCCTCCTAATAAAGGGTTAAATACATATAAAATATTTTCAATCCCTGAAAATCCTAAGGAAATAAAAGTCGAATATACTATTCCGTCAATAGGCTCGTTAAAATTTCTATTTCTCCATACTAAGAAATATAAAACGATAAATTTAAAAAATTCCTCAGTACCGGCAGCAACAATAAAAGCTGTATATAGTGCCTCTTTAAACACTGCCTCAGTAGGGGTAAATGTTGATAAAAACATCTCAACGCCCATAATTGGAGCGGCTATAATCAATCCAAAAAGCAGTCCCAAAAACAAAAGTCTAATAGGCTCCTTCTCATACTTGTCTCTTATATAAATATATGTAGAAGCAATGAAAACGGGAGCCAAAGCCACTTGTAACAAAGCTGCCACACTGAAGCACCTGCCTTTATTGATTTAATACTTTTTGAAACAGTTGACGGGCAATCGGTCCTGCCACCTGACCTCCTGATCCTCCATTTTCGATGATTACTGCTACAACGGCTTTTGGCTTCTCCGTAGGAGCAAAACCAACAAACCATGCATGATCTTTTCCTGAAGCGTTTTGCGCAGTCCCTGTCTTACCGCTCACTGAAACATTGGATATTTTCGCCTGAGTACCTGTTCCTTTATTAACTACATCTGTCATCATCTTTGAAAGTTGACTGGCGATTTCTGGTTCAAACAATATGCCATAGCTTTGAGGTATTTTTTTATCCTTTATACTTCCATAGTTTGTTTCCACATGGTCAATAATATACGGCTGCATTAAAATTCCACCATTGGCAATTGCAGAAGTGATCATTGCCATATGCAAAGGAGAAACTAAGGTTTTTCCTTGACCAATAGCTGTTTCAACGATTTCTCTGTCTTTTGAATCCTTTGTAATGCGGAATTGACTTTTTGAGTATTCCAACTCATAGGGTAAATTTCGGTTAAAAAGGAGTCTTTCGGATATTCTCCCTAACTGTTCTCCTCCAACATCAATTCCTAAAGTGGCAAAGCCCGTATTGCATGAAAGATAAAAAGCACTTTCTAAATCAACCTCTCCATGGGCTTTGGAATTAAAACAGCGAATTAAATTTTCGTCGAAAATTTCTTCCCCTGTACAATTATAATGAAAGTCCTTCCAATCCTCATTCTTTTCCAAAACGGCTGCACTTGTAATCATTTTAAATATTGAGCCTGGTGGATAAAGTCCTTGAGCTGCTCTATTGATCAGCGGACTATTTTCTTCGTCTTTATTTAATTGTTCCCAATTCTGATTCAATTGATTAGGGTCAAAATCAGGATAAGAGACCATGGCAAGAATCTTACCTGTGGAGGGCTCCATGACAACAATTGCACCTTTTCTTCCGTTAAGGAGCTCCCTGGCCGTATGTTGAAGCTCGGCATCCATCGTTAATATAACATGATTCCCCTGAAAATTATCCCCGGAAAACATCCGATCAACAGTCTGCATCATTTTATTGCTTACTTCTAATAGTTTAAAATTACTATATGCCTCTATTCCAGTTTTTCCTTTCTGAACAAAACCTACGACATGAGCAAAATCTCTTCCTTTTGGATATTCTCTAATCCATGTGTCTCCATTTTTCTTCGTTCTTGCCAATACTATACCCTTACTGTCTCTTATTTCACCTCTTACGATATTTTTTTCCAAGGCACCTAATCTAGGATTATAAGCGTTGATAATCACAGATGGACTGTCGAACACTAAAAATTTAATCAAATATATAATAAGAGACAAAAACATAGCTGCATATAGCCAAAATATCTTTTTTATATCTTTTCTTAATTGATTCAAATTATCCCTCCGCTTCTTCTTTCATTTCATAAAAGCTCTGTATCCATTGGAGAATTCCGATGATTAAAATACTGGCAACAACTGAACTTCCTCCATAACTTATGAAAGGTAGAGTTACACCCGTTAAAGGTATGAATTTAATAACCCCTCCAATAATTAAAAATGTTTGGATGGCAATTAAATTGGTTGCTCCAGCTGCAAGAAGGGAATAAAACACTCGATTGCATCTAAGGGCAATCATAATTCCACGGAGTACGATCAGTAAAAATATCAGAATGATTCCTATTCCGAATAAATTTCCAAATTCTTCACAGATCGCAGAAAAAATAAAATCAGTTGTTACTACCGGTATATGTTTAGAATATCCTCTGGTTAATCCACTGCCCATCCATCCCCATGTTCCGATTCCAAACAGGGACTGAGTGATTTGATATCCTTTTGTATCAATTTCCTTCCAAGGATTTAGCCATACTTCTACGCGAACTCTAACATGGCTGAATAATTTATAGGCAATCATAGAGGCAACAGACGCACCGCCTAAGCCTCCAAAGAAAAATAAATAACTGGAAGTGCTAAGATAAAGCAGTATTAAAAACGTAAGAAAATAGATTAAAGCCCCTCCTAAATCTCTTTGGAGAACAAGGACAAGAATATATCCTCCGCTCATAACCGATGGCAATACAATATCTTTTATGGAATGATATTTCCTAAGGGAGCAGGCTAAGTAAAATATAAATAAAAATTTCACAATTTCTGAAGGCTGAAAGCTAAAACCTCCAATATTAATCCAGTTTCTAGCTCCAAATTGTTCTTTCCCAAATAAAAATGGAGATAATAATAAAACCCATCCGCTTACCAAATATACAATTTCAAATTTCTCAAATCTAGGTATAATCTTAAAGATCAATGGGATAAAAAGCATGACAATCATACCCAAAATATACCTGATAATTTGGCTCTGTGCTGTTTCCGGTTCTAATCTTTGTAAAATGATTAGTCCGATATCCATTAAAAAAATCATAGAGTTCCAAAGTACTGGATCGGATTTCTTATAAACAAGGAAAGTCAATATCATACAGCCTACAATAAATATAAGGCCTACACTGCCAAGCTTCGCTATTTGCTGCAGTTCTGCCATATCTTTAGAATTGAGCATTAAAATAATAAAGCCCAATATATGAAGCAGTATAATAAATCCTCTCTGCATAAAAACTTTATGCGTATATGCCTCAATATCTTTTCTTCGCTCAAAAAGAACAGCCTTATATCCTGACCACACAAACATGAAAATAATGAATAGAAATACATACCTAGAAATCAATATACAAATTTCAACAATTGATTCTTTTAGCATATTTTCACCTACTCTACGCCCCTAAAAAAGTGTCCTTTCGTATATTCTTGCCCTTTTATTTGCGGAAATGCTGCCTTTTTACAATTCCCATAGCTTTCTATGATCTTTTTCATATCTTCTGTTGATTCAAATACAAAAGCCAATCTTATAGAATCTACGGGAAGCGATGATAATTTATCAAATTCGTTTAAAAGCAGAATAGGCTTACCGTTATAAATAACAGCGATACAGGAAGAACAGTCCTGAATAATAGGAAATTCTTCTCCCTTGCGATCAATGAGCTTGTATGGTTTATGATCGTTCCTGTTTTTACAAAAGCCTTGAGGAAATTTATCTCCTACGGTATTGCCTATAATACATTGCTGGGTTGTCATTAAAGGCAAATAGCCATATCCAATAACTTCTATCCCATCTCCCCTGAAAACCTTCAATTCTTCGTAGTTTAATTCAGGAGAAAGAGTAACTCCTTCCACATCGGATCTCATCCAAAATTGAGCGGTTAGTGGATTAAATATATTAAAAGTGTAATCCATGATTCTTTTTTTGCAAGTATTCTTAAGTGTATAAGCTTGTCCATAGGTTCTGATTAAATATCCGTCTATTAATGTATTTTCTAAATTGTACCATATTTTTTTCTTTTTGTAATTCACATCTATGCGCGGTAATGCTACAAAAAATTCTATATTTCTATCATAACAAGCTTTAGCTGCCTTTTCTATCTCTTCGATTGGATTTGAATTGAATTCAAAATAAATTCTTTTAACTTTTGGATGGAAAGCAGCCTCAAGCTGATGAATGTCTCTTATTAGTATTGAAAGACTTTTATCTTTTACTCCCTTTGGAGCTTCCTCTGCCTCTTCAAAAGACTCCTCGACAGTTCTAATATTGACAGAACTTCGTCTAGTATTTTTTATAATGCATTTTTCTAATTCTTCTATCCCTTTTCTTCTAAGGGCATTTAATTCTCCTATAGGCAAATACCCGTCTTCATCCATCTCTACTGTTAAGGATTCTATATTAAAAGGAGTATTTCCTGTTTTGGATATCTGTAATTGCAATCTTTCTTCTGTTAATGCCTGATTTTGTGCTTCTTCAACTAATTCTCCTTCTGCTTCAATAAAATTACCTTGATTATCCCAAAGCTGAAGAATAATCGGCATATGTTTCTTAAATTTAATATGTCCAAATATTGAACTCTTTCGTACATCTTTCTCATAAGTTTTTTGAAGCCCGTCAAGAAGAGGTTTATCCTTCGTTTTATATACCAAATCTCCCTTTTGAACAGGATCTTTTATAAAAATAGTAATTTGCTCGCCTGCCTTACTTGATTTAGAAATGGCAACTCCTGTGTTTTCCTTTCCTTTTCTCCATATCTCTATACCATCTCCAGGCTCTAAAGGTTCTATTGTATCAATAACACATTTCTTTGTTGAAGGATTATATTGAACCACTTTTCCTGCATAGATCCCCCAGTGTTTAGGACTTTCAAAACTCATCATATCTCTGCCGCCATGCTGATACAGATATCCCTTTGAAAAGCCTCCTCTATTGAAAACTTGAGCAAGATTCTTGATATCGCGAGGATCTACAGAATAGTCCTTTTGTTCAGAAAGGTATTGATCAATGTATTTTCTGTAAGTGCTCACCACTGAAGCAATATATTCCGGCCTCTTCATTCTGCCTTCTATTTTAAATGAAGTTACGCCACTCTCTATCAATTGAGGAACATATTCCAGGGTCTGTATGTCCTTAGGACTTAAAAGATATCCGGAAGCAACTTTCTTATTATCTTTATCCACCAAGTGATAGGGCAGCCTGCAGGGTTGTGCACATCGACCTCTATTTCCGCTTCTTCCTCCAATCATACTGCTCATCAAACACTGACCGGAATAACTAAAACACAGTGCACCATGGACAAATACTTCTATTGCCATATTTGTGTTTTTTGTAATATAAGAAATTTCTTCAAGGGACATTTCTCTGCTTAAAACAACTCTATCGAACCCTAGCTCCTCTAAAAATTTAACTCCGTTTAAATCATGGATGGTCATTTGGGTGCTCCCGTGAAGTTCAATATCAGGAAAGAGCTTTCTAATCTTTACAGCCGTACCCAGATCCTGAACAATAAAAGCATCTACCCCTAAAATATATAATTGATTTAAAAACTCAAATAGATTTCCCAATTCTTCCTGTTTATACAAGGTATTCACTGTTACATATACTTTTACATTCCTTAGATGGCAATAATCAAGAACTTCTTCCATTTCCTCTAAGGAGAAATTTCCTGCATATTGTCTTGCACTAAATGCTTTTCCTCCTAAATATACTGCATCACAGCCGTTGTTTACAGCAGCAAACAGGCTTTCTTTGTTGCCAACAGGAGCAAGAAGCTCGATATTTTTTTTATTCATATAGTGTATCCTTTCTAAATAATAATCGGAATATAGAAAAGGGGATGTAATAAACATACTATTACTCCCCTCTAAATTCAATCCTATTTACTTCATCATTCATTTAATGATCGTCTGAAAGACTCTTATTCTTTAAATTTGCATCGAATATATTAATATATTCCTCTAACTCCATTTTGCTTCGCATAATTTCCAGTTGAATTTCATCTATTTTATCCTTTAAAGCAAGGTTTTCCTGCTGCATATTGCCCAATTCATTTTGATAAACTTCTATTTGCTTGTCCTTTTCATCCAGCTGCTTCTGTAAGGATTCAATTTCAGCAGCAGCATCCTTTAATGCTTCTTTCATCTTAAACAAATCATCGGCCACATTTATTGAAGTCAAAATGGCAATCATACTGGTACTTAATTTTCTAGAAGAGTCAGCCTTTCGCACTTCACTCATTTTTCTGTCAATATATAAAGCAACTCTTTGGATATATTCTTGACTTTCTTCTCCAACTAATGTATAGACTCTTCCACCAATAATGACTTCAATTTTATTTTTTTCTCCCATATGACCGCCCCTTAGTTCATTAAAGAGTATTAGCTTTATTATATCATATTGTAATAATTAAACAACAACTATTTATTCTTCTACGTTGGTTAAATACTTCTCTGATATTAAATGGATTAGTTTTTTGATTGCTATTGTTTCAGCCATTAATGTCAAGACAAGCATAAAAGCAGAAACAACATCCTTTTCCTCATTCGAAACGCGATCCTTTTGTAATAATTGGTTCACTTCTTCAAGGGTTTTGGGAAGATAATTTTCCCAATTTCTTAAAGCATTTTTATGCAATAAAATATAATCTTCATATAAATTAGATACCTTAATGATATCATCGTCAAAGGTTTCAGGATTCTTTAATATAGGAGCAAGCACAAGCTTTATTTCATCCAGTGAATATATGGCTTTCAAGTTGTCAATCAATGAAAGGAGGATCAAATGATTTTTTGTATAGTATCTTCGATCAAGGGGAGGAGGCAACACTCCTACTCTTACATAATTCTGAATCATTGTTTTTGTGAAATTTTTGCCTTGTTTATTAAAAAAACGAACTACCTGCGAAATAGTCATCTCATCATTAAACGTGTTAAGCTCTATAAACTGACATTCATCAGATACTGTCTTAGCTAAATCCAGTAGTTCCTGCGTGGTAAAATTTATTTTCTCTCCCATACAAATCTCCTTCCTCCTAAATTGCCGAAATCCTTTATTCTTAAGTCTGTATACATCATCTACATTGAGTAGAGTTTTACTCTATTATAATTGTAGCATATTTATCATTTTTGTCAATCTAAATTCATTTTCAAAAGTGAAGCTGTTCGATCCCAAAATGTTTATAGCCTAAAGCAGTAACAACTCTGCCTCTGGGCGTTCTGTTAATAAATCCAAGTTGAATTAAAAAAGGTTCGTAAACATCTTCAATGGTATCATTTTCTTCCCCTATGGCAGCTGCCAGAGTATCTATTCCTACCGGCCCTCCTCCAAATTTTTCAATCATTGCAAGGAGCATTTTCCTATCAATTCTATCCAGTCCCATTTGATCTATTTCTAAGGATTCCAAAGCAGCCGAAGCCACTTCTTCATCTATATATCCTTCAAACTTTACTTCCGCAAAATCTCTTACTCTTTTTAAAAGCCTATTGGCAATTCTCGGGGTTCCTCTTGATCTTCTCGCAATTTCTTCTGCTCCGGCAGTATTTATTTTTATTCCTAAAACCTGCGCTGAGCGGGTTACAATTTTCGTAAGCTCATCGGTTTTATAATATTCCAGCCGTTGAATCACACCAAATCTGTCCCTTAAGGGAGCCGTTAATAATCCTGCCCTGGTTGTTGCACCAATGAGCGTAAACTTAGGAAGATCCAGGCGTATGGACCTGGCACCGGGACCTTTCCCAATAACGATATCAATTGTAAAGTCTTCCATAGCTGGATATAAAATCTCTTCCACATGACGGTTTAAGCGATGGACTTCATCTATGAATAAAAGATCCCCTTCATTTAGATTATTGAGTATTGCTGCCATATCCCCAGGTTTTTCAATAGCAGGTCCCGAGGTTACTTTTATATTCACCTGCATTTCATTGGCAATAATATTTGCCAAAGTTGTTTTTCCTAAGCCTGGAGGGCCATAGAGCAGTACATGATCTAAGGCTTCTTTTCTATTTTTGGCTGCTTGAATAAACACTTTTAAGTTTTCTTTTGCCTTTTTTTGTCCAATATAATCCTCTAGTGTTTTAGGGCGTATACTTGCTTCTATTTCCAAATCTTCATTTCTTAATTCAGCAGTTATGATACGTTCTTTCATTGTCTTCACCCATTTCATCTAAAATAATGCCAACTTTTTAAGGGCTGCTTTAATAATGTCTTCAACAGACATATCTTCTTTAAAAACATCGTTAACAGCTTTTGCTGCTTCCACCCTGCTATATCCCAAAGCAGCCAATGCAACGATCGCTTCTTCAGCCGTACCGTTTTGCTGTAATTCTAAAACCGGTTCTCCACCCATTCCTATGGCTTCTAATGTGTTAATTTTATCTTTTAATTCCAAAATCATTCTTTGGGCAGTTTTCTTCCCGATTCCCGGGGCACTGCTTAAGGTTTTTATATCTTCTGTGATCACAGCCATACATAAATCAGCAGGAGATAAGGTTGATAATATACCAAGGGCTCCTTTAGGTCCAATGCCGCTTACCGATATCAATCGTTCAAACATATTAAGCTCGTCTTGGGATAGAAACCCGTATAAAGCCATTTCATCCTCTTTCACTTGAAGATGGGTAAATATCTTAACTTCCTTTCCAATAGAAGGGAGTTTACTCACAGCAGAGGAAGGTATGCCTATTTTATACCCTATACCATTCACATCTACTATAATCCACTCCTCAGTCATATATTCTAAAATCCCTTTAACAAACGAAATCAAGCCGTTCATCCTTTCTGGGCAAATATTCTATGAAAGCCTGTCTAAATTTAGAAGAACATTCGTTCTTTATTCATTCATTATACTGTAACCATAAAAAAATAACAAGCTTCAACAGCCATCAAGCAGATTTCTCCCCTGCATTATGGAAGATTTAAATTTTCCTTAAATTCCCCATAAGAAGACATGCAAAAACCGCTGATATAAATAATCTAAACCAGCGGTTAAATAAATTTCTTAGTTACTGACGGATCTGTCCGTTTCCGTAAATAATATATTTTGTTGTAGTGAGTTCCTTTAAGCCCATAGGCCCTCTGGCATGAAGCTTTTGTGTACTAATTCCAATTTCAGCTCCAAAGCCGAATTCAAAACCGTCTGTAAAACGGGTGGATGCATTCACATACACTGCTGCTGCATCAATTTCTTCCAAGAAACGCTGAGCATTTGAATAATCTTCTGTAATAATAGCTTCCGAATGTTTTGTACCATACTTACTGATATGCTCAATGGCTTCATCGATAGAATCTACCACTTTAACAGCTATAACGTAGTCCAGGTATTCTCTTCCCCAATCCTCTTCTGTTGCAGCATTAACATCTGGAAGGATTCCTCGTACCTTTTCGTCTCCTCTAATTTCTACATTATATCTTTTCAGTTCATCATACACTTTAGGTAAAAAGATTTCTGCAACATCCTTATGAACCAGTAAGCTTTCGGCTGCATTGCAGACACCTGGTCTCTGAACCTTTGCATTGACAGTAATGGATACTGCATCGTCTATCTTCGCTTTATCATCAACATAGATATGACAATTACCTACTCCAGTTTCTATAACCGGTACCGTACTGTTTTGAACAACAGTTTGAATTAGTCCTGCACCACCCCTGGGAATTAATACATCTAAATACTCATTTAACCGCATCATTTCTTTAGCGGTTTCTCTGCTGGTGTCCTCTACCAGTTGTACAGCTTCCTTAGGAAGCCCTACTATTTCTAAGGCATTTTGCAGTATTTTAACAATTTGGATATTAGAATGTATGGCCTCTTTTCCGCCTCTTAAAATAACCGCATTTCCTGTTTTTAAACATAGACCAAAAGCATCTGCTGTTACATTCGGTCTGGCCTCATAAATAATACCTATAACGCCCATAGGTACTCTCTTTTGTCCAATCACTAAACCGTTAGGACGTTTTTTCATAGACAATACTTCTCCTACTGGATCCTCCAGCATAGCAATTTCTCTAAGCCCTTCTGCCATAGCTTCAATTCTTTTTTCATTTAAGGTGAGTCGATCTATTAATGAACCCTTAATGCCATTTTCTTTTGCGAACTGTAAGTCAATTTCATTAGCTTTTATGATTTCTTCTTTATATTGTAATAAAAAGTCAGCAGCTTTAATAAGCCCCTTATTTTTTTCTTCTGAAGACTTTTTAGCAAGTATTACGGATGCCTTTTTTGCTAACGCTCCCTTTTGCTGCAACTCTCCCATTCCATCACCTCATTGTTTGTAATGTTTCGATTATTTTATCATGAGCATATTTTTAATGCAACTTTATTTTATCCAGTCTTTGTCTGTAACTATGGCATCTAAAGGGACATCATAAGGATCTGAAGGAATCTGATCAATAAGTTGAAAATCATATCCGATCCCTATAATCTTTAATGCCCCTTTTATAGAAGAAAGATATCGGTCATAATAGCCTCCTCCATAGCCAATTCTGTGTTTATTTTTATCAAATACTGCTCCCGGAACAAGGATCAGTGTATCCTGATTGCTCTCTAAAAGACGTATCGATTCCTCTTTAGGCTCAAGGACATTAAAATGGCCTATTTCTAATTCATCTATGGCTTCTATTTGAGAAAAAATCATTTCTTTCTTTTTGGGATATACTTTAGGCACCCCGATGATTTTTCCGTCTATTAATCCCCTATGAATAATTTGCTTAGTATCCACTTCATTCCCCATACTGACATATGTAAAAACAGCTTTACATTGATGATATAAGGAGGAATGAATAATAGTTTCATAAATAAGTTGACTTTTATGATATAGATCCTCTTTTATCATTCGAGCCCTCTTATCAAGAAATAATTTTCTAAGCCTTTGTTTTTCAGTCATATCTAGCATCTCCCTAGTTACTGTAGATAAATTTTTATCTGTAGTAAGTTTTATCTATATTGTGCTAATAAATGATGATTCATCCATGACAATCCACTCATAATCATTGCAGAAATAATAAATGCAATGAAATAAAGGAGTTTTATATAAGAGGAAAAAAATAAATTTTTTATTAGGATAAAAATCATTTGTACATAGACATACATCAGCGTTCCTACTGTGATTCCTGAAATCATCCACCATATAAGAACGGATTGTACTGAAAGTATCCCTGTAAAAGGAATCAATATACAAATCATAAAAATTAAATCCTGATAATCTTTAATGATATCCAAAGAGTTTTTCTTTGTGACTTGATAATTTTTAAGCAGTAAAATAAAAACAGGCCAAAAAACTCCAAATAAAAATCCAGTAATAAGCCTTATCATGTTATTAGATTCCCTTAGCCCGATATAAGATGTTACTCCGTCTATTATAATAGGAATCCAGCAAAATATAATACTCAATAAAATTTTTAGAGAAGGAGGTTTGTTTCCCTTCCAACGTTTTCTTAAAAATAAATATAAAAAACCTAAAAATACCCCCATATAAATTCCCGTACATCTCGCACATAGAGGGAGCTGTTTATTTAGAATAAAAAAAGAACGTTCAGGAATTTGATGACATACTGAACGGCCCATAAAATATATCAATTTCATCATTGTATTTTCACCCAGGAATTTTACTAAAATTGTATGCTATCTGATGCACCAATAAAAAATATCATACAGCAACTACATAAGAGTACAAGAAAGATAACACTATAAGTAAGGAGTGCATAACCGAAGGTTTTTCTATCCTCATCTTCCTTAGTCATAAAAATAATAGCAGCAATAACACCGATTAAAGCACCTAATCCCGGCAATGCAGGAATTAAAACAGAAAGTGTAACTTTTATCCAATTGCTAAGAGGTGGTGTATTGAATTCAACTGGATTATGGACAGTGTTGTATTTATTTTCTCTTAAATAAGGTGTTTCATAAGATGCTTCATAAGGTGCTTCATCAAAGGATTCTCTCTGAAAAACTGGTTCTTCTTCGTCCACTGATTTTATCTCAGCATATATATCCGTATTTATCTCCGCATTTTGATTTTCTATATCAATAGTGTCATTGACCTCTGTTCCACAATATGGGCATTGTTGTTGATCATTTTCTATAAACTTACCGCACTCTCTGCAATAGTTCACTCTTAATCTCTCCTATCCAGATTTTCTATTTAGACTTTAAAGGTGTTACTGTTCCATCTTCATGTTGTATTCTTACGTTCCCCATGGTCTGCCTGAAATTTCTTTTTACCAGTTCAATATATTCTCTTCTCAGTTGCTCTTGCTCTACCTTTTCTTCTTCTGTAAGGCCAACTGATTTTTGTTTTTTATACAGTTCATTGATTCTTTTTATTTTTTTATCTTCCATTTTGTCCTCCGTAAAGTCTAATATTTTATTACATTATAATATATTTTCCATGAAATATCAAAGAATGTAAAAGTAAATTTGTATGTTGTCAGAAGTTCTAGCAAATACTATTTCTATTACTAAAGTTATTTTATATTGCAATGGAAGGAGGAAAAAGATGAAAAAACATTATCTGTTCAATATAGTATTACTTCTTTTATTATCTTTAATGCTGCTTGTTGGTTGTCAAAAAAAGCAAGAAAAATCCAACACAGATTCTTCTGAAAGCAATTCTCCTCCATCTGCATTAGAAGATTTACAAAAATTATCTGAAGAACTTATAGCTACAGTAAGTAAAAAAGATTGGGCAGGCGGAGCAGAACAAATAAAATCTATGCATTCAAAATGGAACGCCTTCTTTGCCGATGCACAAAAAAAAGGTATGCCTACTGAAAAAGCAGATGAATTCAATAAGGATCTAAATACCCTAACCACCTTAATCATTTCAAAGGCAATGGAAGACAGCAAAGATAAAGCCGCTTTGGAATATAAAAAGACAGCCTTGGAATTGGAACGGACTATGTCTAAAAAAAGTGAAAGTTCACAAGGACAATCTGGAGGAGAATCCAGTGGGGGCAGCGATGGTTCGGGCGGACAATCCGGCGGTTCGGGAGGACAATCTGGTAATTCCGGTCAATCCAGTCAATCCGGACACGGCGGAGGCTCCGAATCCTCTGAGAAAGAACTGAAATTGCCTGAAGAAGCTCTTCCTGATTCATATCCTTTAATGACCGCAACTCCTGATGAATTAGAGATTGCTCATGCGGCCGTAAAGCTTACAAAACACATACCTTATATGACAGAATTATTTAAGACTAAGCTGCCATCGGAAATATTAATCTTAAAATATCACATCAGAAATATCAAAATATCTTCAAAACAAGGTAAGTGGGATGAAATTAAAAAAGACTTAGAAGAAATTGACGAAGTATGGCCAAGACTTCAACCGAAAGTAATGGAAAAAAAGGATACTCTCGCAATACAATTTAATCAAAGTGTAGTGGAATTAAAAGATGTAGTCGCGCAAAAAGATTCTACTTTAACGACCATCAAATGCGATATAGCTCTGGAAAACATCAAAAAAATATCCGAAACATTAGAATGAACGCTGGAACCAGCGTTCATTTTTATACTTCAGTATTTCTTTCAAACAAAGTTCCCACTATTTCTCCTTCTAATATTTTATGTATATTAGTCAAATCTTCTCCATTGGCGATGACCATATTTACACCATTGCTGTTTGCAATTTTAGCCGCGGAGATTTTTGTTATCATTCCACCGGTTCCCAGGCTGCTTCCTTCTCCTCCTGCAAGGCTTTCAATTTCATCTGTAATAGCTTTAACCGTATCGATTAACTCCGCATCAGAACATTCTCTCGGATCTTGTGTGTATAATCCGTCAATATCAGAAAGAAGAATAAGCAAGTCTGCTTCAATTAATACGGCAACCATAGCCGATAATGTATCATTATCGCCAAAAATGCTTTCTTGCAGCTCTTCAGTAGCAACGGTATCATTTTCATTTACAATAGGAATGACACCCATTTTCAGCAATGTATTAAACGTATTTTGCGCATTTGTTTTTTTAATGGAGTCTTCCAAAACATCCTTTGTTAATAAGATTTGTGCAATCACTTGATTATACTCACTAAAAAATTTCTCATAAATCTGCATGAGAATCGCTTGACCTACGGCAGCGGCAGCTTGTTTCATCTCAATTTCCTTAGGGCGTTCTTTGCATCCTAACCTTTCAGCCCCAACTCCTATAGCTCCTGAAGAAACTAATACAACTTCTTTCCCTGCGTTTTTTAAATCGGATAACACCCTTGCTAAATGTTCCATTTTCGCATAATGGAGTGTTCCATTTTGATGGGTTAATGATGAAGTTCCAATTTTAATAACAATTCTTCTGCAATTTTTAAGCTCATTTCTTGTATTCATTTTACTAAATCCCCTTTAATCACTATTAGAATACTTATAAATGTCGTTTACTTCTTATCTTCAAAATAGCTTGAATCTAAGTAGTAGATCATATCTTTTCTTTCTACGATGATTTTAATTTTTTGCTTTAAAGCTTCATTATTCATGATTAAACCTATTAATTCCCTTGTCGGATTAATACAAAAAGGATTTCCCACGGCTTCCAACATAGAAAAATCTCCTGCAGTATCTCCGTATGCATAGCTGTTTTCTAAATCAATGTCATATTGCTTAACTAACTCATTCATTGCTTTTCTTTTGCTTTTGCTGTCCCACATAGGTATAACTTCACCGGTATATTTTTGATTATTGCAAATATAAATACTTCCTCTACAGTCATCCATATCGTATCTGGCTGACATTTCTTTTACTAATTCAATGGGGCTCCCCGATATAGTAATTACTTTATGTTTTTGTTCCTTATGCCACAAAATTCTGTCCCTTGTAAAAGTATAAACTCTTCCGCCCTTTTGTTCAACTACTTGTTTTGCAATAAATTGAATGATGGCCGAATCGACTCCTTGTATCGCATTAATATAGATTTCTGCCATTTCTAACAGATAATCATCATATGCGCCTACTCTATTATCCCATTTAATAAATTTAGGTTTTACTTTTTCATGCCATCCTTTTGGTTCTATAATGTCATAACGGACCAGCTTCTTAAACATCTCGGTTATAAGCCCTTCTCTATATAAAGTGCCGTCTATATCAAAAAAAGCAGCTATCGTTTTAATGGTTCTCACCTCTTTTAATATTATTTATTGTATCAATGCAATTCAAAATAATTAAGAAATTAAACCTTATAATTAAAAGCTTAAGGTCAAAAGGCTCCTTAAGCTTTTTTAGTTTTTGAATCAATGTAAAATTTTATAGCGGTAACTCTTTGTCTAAATAGAAAACGGAAATAGTTCCAGGACCTGCATGGGCACCTATGGCACATCCGATCGTATTAATGATGAAGTCTTTACAGCCAAACTTTTCTATCATCATGTTTTTAACTTCTTCAGCTTCTTCAAGGGCATCTCCATGACTGATCGCTATCGTTTGATTTTTAAGATTTACGCCTTTTTCTTCTGCAATTTCCACAAGCCTTTTAAGAGATTTTTTTCTTCCTCTTACTTTTTCTATGGGTACGAGTTTACCATCATCCACTGTTAAAATAGGCTTAATATTGAGGATGCCTCCAATAAAAGCAGAAGTACGGCTTACTCTTCCTCCTCTATAAAGATACTCTAAGTTATCCACAGTAAAAACATGGACCATATGCTCTGAATACAATTTCACTGCTTCTACAATTTCTTGTTGGGATTTTCCCTCTTTTGCCATCTGAGCCGCTTTATAAACTACTAGACCAAAACCTAAAGAAGCACATTTGGTGTCGATAATATCCAAATGAAATTCTGGATATTCTTCCAATACTTCTTCTTTAGCAATAAGGGAGGCTTGATATGTACCTGATAATCCGGAAGAAAAAGCAATATATATACAGCTTTGATTTTTCTTTGCATATTCTATGAAAACTTCTTTAAACCCTTCAGGAGTAATTTGACCGGTTTTATAAACCTTTTCACTACGCATATCATTATATAATTTATTTGGTTCTAATGTTACACCATCAAGAAATTCTTCATCCCCTAAATAAACATAAAGAGGAATAACATGAATATCATATTGCTTAATGATCTCTTTAGGCAAATCAGCACCACTATCAGTTATAATTTTAATCGACATTCAATCATCTCCCAGCTATATTATTTTCCAGATATTGCTCTGCATTAAATAGTAGATCCTTTACATTTTCTCCATCTTGAGGATAGGATACTATACTATAAATTATTTCCCAATCATCTATTTCGTTATATGAGTTTAATATTTTATCTTCAAAAACCTTTAAGATTTTTTCATAAACAATTTCTGCGTTAAACCTCGGTGTATAAGGTAAAAAAGCAATAATATTACTCTTATTATAACGCATAATTGTATCAGTAACTCTTAAATTCTCTTTTACAAGGAACGCCAGCTGATTAATCATTTCGATTCTATTTTTTTCAGTGTCTAATCGACTGGTATGATTAGACGTTATGGTTAAAATTAAGATGGATAAATCATAATTTCCTCTTTCAGCACGTTTAATCTCACTATTAAAGTATTGTTCAAAAGTCATATCAATGGATGTTTGTGGGGCATATGCGTATTCATTATTCCTTTTATTATTCAAAATGGCTTTTATAAAATCACAAATTTCTTCAGCCTTATATGGTGGTATTATATACTCTTGGGCACCAATTGCCAAGCCTTTCATTACATCTTCTTTTTGTGCAATGATAACAATAGGAATATTCCTATATTTATATTTTCCCTTAATCAGGCTGATGCATTCTAATCCTTTAACAGGATCGTTTACCATATCAAT
>JAAYPH010000212.1 GCA_012519955.1 Candidatus Epulonipiscium sp. | reverse complement strand
CTATAATGATTTTATGATTGACTGTATATTATAAATTTTCCATTTTAAAATTTAAAATAGTCGTAAAGATTCTTTCTTATAAATATGAATAATAAAATTATAGTACAAAAATTTATTGAATTCAAACTCTGCATACAGTATTCTCTAAAAAAGTACATAAAAATGCCTAGGCGTCTAACCTAGGCGTCTTTTATTGCACTTCACTTTTAAGCTTTTCAGTTTGATCTACTGTAATAAGATTTTCAATCACTTCATCTATATCCCCATCCAAAATATCGTCTAATCTGTGAAGGGTCAATCCTATTCTGTGATCGGTTACTCTTCCTTGTGGGAAATTATAAGTACGGATTCTCTCATTTCTATTTCCTGTTCCCACTTGGCTTTTTCTTGTCGCTGCCAATTCCTTTTGCTGCTTTTCCAGCTCTATTTCATATAATTTTGCTCTAAGCACTTTTAGAGCTTTTTCTTTATTTTTAAGCTGAGACTTTTCGTCTTGACAGCTTACAACGATTCCAGTAGGCATATGGGTAAGTCTTACGGCTGAGTCTGTTGTATTAACGCTTTGTCCGCCATTTCCTGAAGAGCGGAAAACATCCACTCGAATATCATTCATATTGAGTTCGACATCCACTTCTTCTGCTTCCGGAAGCACGGCAACGGTAACGGTAGAGGTATGAATTCTTCCTCCGGACTCTGTCACCGGAATTCTTTGAACACGGTGCACACCGCTTTCATATTTGAGCCTTGAATAAGCACCCTGTCCCTGAATCATAAATACAACTTCTTTAAAACCACCCACACCGATTTCATTGCTGTCCATAATTTCTACTTTCCAGCGCTTTCTTTCGGCATATCTTGAATACATTCTGAAAAGGTCTCCTGCAAAGAGAGCTGCTTCATCTCCCCCTGCTCCTCCACGAATTTCAACAATAACATTCTTCTCATCATTAGGGTCTTTAGGAAGAAGAAGTATCTTTAACTCTTCTTCAATGTCAACGATTTTAGCCTTATTTTCTGCCAACTCTTCTTTCACCAACTGGCGGAAATCTTCTTCTAAATTATCTTCTAAAAGCATATTAGCTTCTTCAATGGCTTCTTTAGTCGCTTTATATTCCTTATATTTTTCAACCAAAGGACGCAAATCGCTATAGTCCTTCATCATTTTTTGCCATTCGCTTTGATTGCTGATGACTTCAGGATCGCTTATCTTTTCTGAAAGAAGCTCGTATTTTTTTAGAATTTCTTCTAATCTGTCAAACATGTTTTCACCTCTATTCTTTTATTCCAAAAACCACTCTATTAAGGCCTGCCAAATCCTTTTTTATTGTAGCATCACTAAATCCTTGAGATTTTAGGAGATTAACGACATCATCCCCTTGATTGTATCCTATTTCAAAAAGCAAAATACCCCCTGATTTAAGATATTCTTTGCCATCTCTAACGATTAGTCGATAAAAATCCAATCCGTCCTTTCCCCCATCTAAGGCAATACTTGGTTCATATGCACTGACTTCTTTCATAAGCTCTTTGATTTCCTCTGTAGGAATATATGGGGGATTGGATACAATCATATCAATAGTTCCTTTTAAGTTTGTAGGAACTTCTTCAAATAGATTGCTCTTTATAAAATGAACTCTGTCATTGACTTTATTAAGCTTTGCATTATGCTCTGCCACCTTAAGGGCATCTTCTGAAATATCTATGCCTATCACCCGACACAAAGGAGCATAATAGGCAATACTAATGCCAATGCAGCCGGAACCCGTACACAGGTCTAAAACTTGAAACTCTTTCTCTTTATTAATAAAATCCAATGCCGTTTCTACCAATACTTCCGTATCCTGCCTCGGAATTAAAACGCTGCTATCCACATAAAAGGGAAGAGACATAAATTCCTGCTGATTGGTTAAATACTGAGTAGGGGCTCCCTTTAGCCTTTTATAGATAAGTTCTTTATAGGCTTTTTCCTGTTCTTCTGAAATTTCATCTCTTGAATGGGTAAAAAGCTGAACTCGGGAAAAAGAAAGAATATGGGAAAGAAGAATCTCCCCATCCAAGGCCCAGGTTCTAATATTAGCATCTTTTAATAAACTTTTCCCTTCAGCCAAAACATTTTCAATTGTCCTCTTCATCCTCCAGAACTCCTTTCAATGCAGTGATTGCTACCTCAATCTGTGCATCATCCGGTTCTCTGGTGGTAAAGGTCTTTTGCAGCCACATTCCAGGAACACTAATCCAGCAAGCCAGCTTAGTTTCCGATTTCCTTGCCCATCGGATCACTTCATAGGAAATTCCAGCAATCAGTGGAACAAAAATAATTCTACTCAGCACCCTAAGCCACGGATTTGCTATGTTAAACACTGCAAAGACTGCAACACTGACAAGCATGACGATAAGAAGAAAACTGGTTCCACAGCTCTTATGAAGACGACTGTGTTTTTTTACATTTTCAACGGTCAGTTCTTCTTCATGCTCAAGGCAGTTAATGGTTTTATGCTCTGCCCCATGGTACTGGAATACCCTTTGTATATCCTTCATTTTAGAAATCAGATAAATATAAATAAGAAAAATGCCTATTCTAATAACGCCTTCCAGGAGATTCTGAAGCCAAACATTCGTAATAAGATTTTTAAACAGTCTGGATAAGAAAAGAGGGGTTACCATAAATAAAGCAATGCCCAGTACAATGGATACAATAATAGAAAAGCCTATCATATAATCTTCTAATTTGTTCCCTAATTTTTTCTCTAAATACTTTTCAAATTTTGAGGGCTCACTTTCTTCTTCCACTTCAAAAAACTCTGCAGAGTAAGCCAAAGTTTTAATTCCTATTACCATAGAATCGATAAAGGTTGCAACACCTCTAAGAAGAGGAAGCTTAAACAAAGCATACTTCGTCATAATAGCAGTAACAGGTTTTTTGTCCATAACAATTTCTTGATCCGGCTTTCTTACTGCTACTGTATAAGTCTTTGTTCCTCTCATCATAACGCCTTCAATAACAGCCTGGCCTCCAACACTTGTACGCTTCAATACACTCACCCCCTACTATATTGTAAAAAACCAACTTTTCTATTTCATAAATCGCGACTTTGCCGCAATTTGCTTTCTTATTTCAAAAATTAAGGCTATACCACAGTTTTGAATAAGGAAAGTTTAATCCCTTGCAAGCAAGATCAACTTTCTTTGTTCAAAAAAAAAGGTTGAGTGCAACCGCCTCAACCCCTTACTGTTCTTGCCCAATTCCATATCTTTTATTGAACTTATCAATACGACCTTTTGCCGCTGCTGCTTTTTGCTTTCCGGTATAGAAAGGATGACATTGAGAACATACTTCTACATGTAATTCTTTCTTTACAGAACCAGTCTTAAAAGTATTTCCACAGTTGCAAGTTACTGTAACTTCTTCATAATTTGGATGAATACCAGCTTTCATTTCTTTCACCTCTTTCACAAAATATCTGCTTTAGACTTTTATCCGTTTTATCTCTCTATTTACTCACTTTACGCTTTTATAGCGACAACATTCGTATTATAACATATACACCTCATTGTTGCAAGGGTGGTTTTAATTTATAATTTTTTCTCAATGATACTTATAAACTCTTGGTTATTTTTTGTATGCATAAGCGTATCTATAATGTTTTCCGTCACATCAATAGAAGTCATACGGCTCATGGCTTTACGGATTCCATAAACTACCTCCAACTCGTTTTGAGTAAGAAGCAATTCTTCTCTTCTGGTTCCCGACTTATATATATCAATGGCAGGGAAGATTCTTTTTTCCGAGAGCTTTCTGTCTAATACGAGCTCCATATTTCCCGTTCCTTTAAATTCTTCAAAGATTACTTCATCCATTTTGCTTCCTGTTTCTACTAAGGCAGTTCCAAGGATTGTAAGACTGCCCCCTTCCTGGATATTCCTTGCCGCTCCAAAGAACTTTTTAGGCATATGAAGTGCAGCTGGGTCAAGCCCTCCCGATAAGGTTCTGCCGCTGGGTGGAATGGTTAGATTATAAGCTCTTGCTAAACGGGTGATGCTGTCCAGTAAAATAATAAGATCTTTTTTCTGCTCTACCAGCCTTTTAGCCCTTTCTAGTACCATCTCTGCAACTCTTTTGTGATGCTCCGGCTGTTCATCAAAGGTTGAGTATACGACTTCGACATTATCTCCTTGAATCGATTGCTTCATATCCGTTACTTCTTCTGGTCTTTCATCTATTAAAAGCACAATAAGTCTTGCTTCCGGATGATTTTTCGTAATTGCATTGGCAATCTTTTTTAACAGGACTGTTTTCCCTGCTTTAGGTGGGGCTACAATCATTCCCCTCTGACCTTTCCCAATGGGAGCAATTAAGTCAATCAACCTCGTGGACAGCTCTAATTGGTCGGACTCTAAGTGAATTTTCTCTGTAGGATATATAGGGGTTAAGTCCTCAAAATTAGGACGTTTCGCTGCAATATCAGGATGATCTCCATTGACTTCTTTTACATATAATAAGGCACTGAATTTTTCATTTTCTTTAGGAATACGAATATTGCCCTTAACCAAATCCCCGGTTTTCAAATTAAATCGACGGATTTGAGAAGGAGAAACATAAATATCCTTAGTTCCTGGGAGATAATTTTCCGAGCGCAGGAAGCCATAGCCGTCTGCCAGTACCTCTAATACACCTTCTTCTACCACACCGCTGTCTAACTGTCCGATGCCCGTTGGAACTTTAATTTTCTCTTGAGCAATAGCTGTATCTTCCTTTGTTTCATTGAATGTATTTGCTTCATCGATTGTATTCGCTTCATTAATTGCACTTTCTTTATTGAGTGTATTGACTTCATTGATTAATTCTATGAGTTCACCTTTTTTATATTTTGAAATACTTTTTATACCTAATTCTTTTGCAATTTCTCTTAAATCCGTAAGAGTTTTATTGCTCCAATCATTATCCATGTTTTACCACCTTTATACTTACAGTTTTGGTATTGCTAATTTCATGCCTTTTATTAAGTCGTTTTCGCTTTTTAAATGATTATAATTCATTATGTTTTTATAATATCGTCCGTTGCCGTATAGTTTGGTACTGATCTTCCATAAGGTATCCCCATCCTGTACAGTATAATAAGTGACCTGCGGTGCCTGCGCAGCTTTCACACTTTCAGCTTCATTTTTTTCATTCGTTTTGGAGGATTCGGTTTTGGAGGATTCAGATGATTCCTGGGAAATGATTAAAGACTGTTCTTGGATTTGAGACTTAAGTTCTTCTATTTCTGATTTTAGACGTAAATTTTCAGAAGACAACTCTTGATTTTCTTTCTTCAAATCATCAATTTGAGTATTCAATGTCTCTAATTGCTGTTTGTTTGATTGAGTCAATTCATTTTCTCTATTATAAAATAGTGCTTGAAGCCAATTGAATGTCATCCACATAATTGCAACAATCAGGAACGCTCCAATTCCAATTACTGCAAAATTCCTGATCTTTTTTCTTAAACTCTGTCTTTTCTTTTTCCTTCGCCTTGCCGTAAGGCTGTAAAAGTTTTCCAGTTCTTCTGCAGTCAATTTCCTATCATTATTAAGAAGAGGATTGGTCTCTTTTAGCAATGCGTCCAATTCTTCCTTAATCCTTTTTTGTTCTTCTCTTTGAAAATAGTCTTGTTCTTCAAGCTCATGGTCATTTTCAATATACTCTTTCTCTTCCATGATTAGTACCTCTCCTTGTTTTTATCTTCGACATATAGTAAAAATATAACATTAATTATACTGTATGTCTATCTTAAAACAAATACATACATATTTGGAATTGCCTTTATTTCATAGTAAAATAGTCCTATCTTTTTGAAGATATATAATCGTCTGAGCTTGAATGAACTTTAAATCCTCATTATTTCTCGTTAATAAGCTCATCTCATTTCCACAAAAAGTGCATCTTAATTTGAGTCCATTCGTAAGGACATCCATTTCTACATTAGTATTTCCACATTCACAATTAATCTTGCCTAATTCAGCCAAATCATGTATATAATTAATGCTTTCAATCGCTACTTCGATATTTTTACACAATTCGGGGATTCCCATTTCTTCTAAAATAGATTTGAGCAGATCTTCATGATGATCCAATGCATTTCGAACGCCCTCATCTTTTCCAATAAATCCAATTTTCATATGTTTTTTGGGACATTGAAGGGTTTTTAATGAATCAGAAAAGAATTTATCCATAGAAAAGGTATAGGTATGTATTTCACTGCATAAGAAGCATGGAACCAGGATGGAAACTTTCCTTCTGTCTTTAAGGATAATTCTAATAGAAGTTTTTCCACATTTACAGCTTAGATATTCCTCTTTTTTCCCTGAAAAATTAAAAAGAGAAAGATTGTTAAAACAAAATCTTCCACAGGTTGCACATTGAAAAACAATCGTTTGTTCTTTTCCTAACATCATCCCTATCACCTGCCTTTAATAATGAATTCTTCAAAAGATTGTGAATTCCTTTTTAGTGTGATAGGGATTTATAGTACATTCTGTCCGAAGGGCTTATTCTTGCATAGGAAATCCGAAAAATTTCTTATACAAGAATAACGGGCGAAAAATTTCGCCCGAATATCATTAAAATGCTATAACAAGTCCCCCGTCATCTGCATAAGTGGAACTTAAGCCTCTCATTTCTACAATAATAATATCTTTAAAATTATATTTTTTAAGTACCTCTTCCTTAAACTTTAAAGCACGATCTAAACAATTGCAATGGGCAATACCTAAGACTTTTTCTTCGAAATTCTTTCCTTCTTCTCCGATGGTATCTACAAACTTATCAAACGCTTTCTTATAGCCTCTTACTTTTTGAACCAAGCGAATGGTTCCTTCTTCGGTTGCACCCATAATAGGCTTTATGGACAATACAGATGCGATTTTTGCGATGAAAGGACTAAGACGTCCTGCTTTTGCTAAATGCTCCAAGCTTTCCAACAAGAAAAAAGTCTTCATTTCTTGAATATATTTATTCACTTTCTGTACAATTTCTGTTTCTTCAATATTAAACTTCGATAATTCGTGGATTTTAAGAGCGATAAGGGTTTCTGCTACCGAAGCACTGAATGAATCGAAAACATGTATAAATTTATTCCCTACTTCTTCCAGATACATTTCTTTTGCCAACATCGCACTATTATAGGTTCCGCTTAGATTAGAAGATAAAGTAACAACAAAGACACTTTCTTCTCCTGCATATCTTTTCATAAAATCCTCCGGAGAAGGACATGCCGTCTTCGGTGCAGTTTTACAATTATTCATTTCCTTTACATATTCTCTTACATCTAATTGCTCATCATCAATATATTTTTTATCTTCCAACTGAAGAGTTAAAGGGGCAATCTCAATATTCATTTCCTCTTTCATTTGATCTGTCAAATCACAACTACTGTCTGCAATAATTTTAATCCCCATTATAGACCTCCTACTTTTTATTATCCTCTTATATTAATGTACTCCTAATAATTATGCAACTCTATAAGTATAAATAAGGTGAAAACTTATGTCATATCATATAATGATTATAAATGTTCTATGCCGGTATTGTTTCGAAGGTCGTATTTAAGGAATGATTCTACTTTATGAGCAGGTACCGGCCTACTCCAATAATAACCCTGCCCAATATCACATTGAAGATAAAAGAGCTCCCTAAGCTGTTCTTCTTCTTCAATACCTTCTGCAATGGTTTTTAAGTTGAGATGATGAGCCATGGAAATAATTGCATTTACAATAGCTTTATCATCCGTGTCTTTAGTAATGTCTCTAATAAAAGATAGATCTATTTTCAAATGGTCCACCGGGAATTTCTTCAAATAACTTAAAGAAGAATACCCTGTACCAAAATCATCGATGGAAATAGTAAAACCTGCATTTTTCATCTCTCTTAATACTTCATAAGTCGCCGCAATATCTTGCATAAAGGTAGACTCTGTAATTTCAAAAACAATCAAATTTGGATTTAATTCATATTCTTCTACTGCTTCCATAATATCTTTTAATAAAGTGCTGCTTCTAAATTGAACCGGGGAAAGATTAATCGCAACCGGCACAACCTCATAACCTTGATCAAGCCACTGTCTTAATTGACGGCATACAATTTTAATAATCTGGCGGCCTACTTCCTTAATCAGTCCAGTTTCCTCAAGAATCGGTATAAAGATTCCCGGTGAAATAATACCGCTTTCTTTATCTTCCCATCTTACTAATGCTTCAATACCTTCTAATTCATGGGTTCTCAAATTAAAATACGGTTGATAAAACACGATAAATTCTTCATTTTTAATGGCTTTTAAAAGCTTATTTTCCATTAATAAAAAGTTCTTTGCATCTGAATTCATATGCTCTCCATAGAACATATATTTATTCGTTTCACTTCTTCGTGCCTGAGAAAGAGCAATTTCTGTTTTGGATATAAGCTGCTTCATATCTTTTCCATCATTAGGATAGATGGAAATTCCCATAGACATAGATAGCACAATTTCTTGTTCTCCTACTCTGACAGGCTGCTGTATTAATTTATAGATCTTATCTATATATACAAATATATCTTCAGAGCTTTTGATATCTTTTAATATAATTCCAAATTCGTCTCCTCCGATACGGGCTACTACATTTTTCTTGCCGACGGCTTTCGACAATTGATTACCGATGTTTCGAAGCACCATATCGCCTATTTCGGTACCGAATGTTTCATTAATAAAAATGAATTTATTAATGTCCATAATAAGTACTGCTACTTTTCTGGTGTCCAGTTCCGCATTGGTTATGGCTTGTGTAATTCTTCTGCTAAATTCAGTGCGGTTAGGCAAACCTGTAATCATATCATAATGGGATAAGTAATATAGTTTATCTTCTAATACCACATTTTCCGTAATATCTTTGCCCGTTGAAACAAAGTATAAAATCTCTCCGTCTTCACTTTTTAATGGTGAAATACTCTGATTCAAATGAAAGAGCTCACCGTTTTTCTTTCTGTTTATAATGACATTTTGATAAGGTTTCCCTGATAGGATAGTATCCCATATATTTTTATAAAAATCCCGATTATACTTATATGACTTCCAAATAGAGGGGGTTTTTCCAATAATCTCTTCTATGCTATAACCTGTTATCCTTGCAACAGAATCATTGGCATATTCAATTACACCGTGCTTATTGGTTATTACAACCCAGTCTACTGTCTGTCCGACTGCCATCATGAACTTCTTGACATCTAATTCTGCCTGAATCTTTTCAGTGATATCGGTTAAAGTAACGACTTGATAATAATTGTTCATTTCGTCTTGGATTTTAGTAACTGTAACCGATACATTTATATTTTTTCCGTTTTTCTGTTCAATCATTCGTTCCCCTGAATAAACACTCTCTTCCATCATAAAACTGTTATGTTCATGCCAATATTTTTCTCTCTCATCAGGAGGAATAATCAAATGAAAAGACTGTCCCAGAAATTCATCTTTTTCGTATCCGTAGATTCTACAATAGGCATCGTTAACATATACAAAGAGCCCTTCTCTGTCCATGATACAAATTGCTATTTCTAAGGTATTAAAGGCATTCATTAAAATTTTTAATTGATTGCTGCAATGCTTTACTTCATTCAAGTTGTCTCTTTGCTCTAAATTGTTATGCATAGAATCCCCCTTGTACTCTTACTACAACTCCTTATCTAACATTTTAACACGACTTTAATAAAAGACAATCTTTTTTATGGAATAATAATAAAAAAATGTGCACCTTTTGGGTACACATTATTGTGCAGCTTGTTCCAATGCTCTTTTTACAGCTAATTTCCATGATTCGCAACTTTGGGTGGCTCCTGCAATTGTATCTACATCATAGCTTTGGGCTTCGATCATCTTATTAGCCATATCAATACGATATTGTTTTAAATTCGGATAAGTTTTTCCATCTATTTCTTCTCCTGTCCATTTATCATAATCCACTTCATTGCCTTGTTTATCCAATCTTCTTAAAGTAATATCCGTAATTTTTCCTCCATCTATAACAACTGTTGCTTCTTCACTGCCTTGTTCTCTTTTATCCCCTTGGGCAGTATATTCTCCATCTTTTAAGTTGGCAAGATCAGGCTCTCCAGTGGTATTATCTGTTGTTGTGCCGCCGTTATCCGTTGTATCGGTAACATCCGTTCCTCCTTGATTATTTGTCTTATTATTATTGGAGCAACCAATTAATGAGAAAAGCATTCCCATAATAATCACTAGACATATATATTTCTTCATATGATCTTCCTTTCCTACTCATTTTTATATACTCATTATAAGTAGAAACTAGTATTTTATTCATAGACGAAATCAGATTTAATATGCAAAATTTAGATTTTATGCTAAAATAAAGGAAGATATGTTGTAATAATAAGTTAAAGGATGATCTGTATGGGACCAATAGAATTGGAAAAAATTAAGAAGTATCTTTTTAATGTACCTCTGGAGATATGTGATATGAACAATCCCAATTTCAAGTTGTCTGGCTCAATTATAAATATATCGAAGAATACAATAGCAGTACGGATACACCTTGAAAATGTTAATTCAGATATCTACTTAAATAAAATTTATGGGATTAAGATTTTTCGAGAAAGTTCTCTCTTTGCTTTTCAAGGAACGATTTCTTCTATACAGGATAAGATTGCGAACATTAAAATCTTATCTCCAATAGAAAAAATCCAAAACAGAAAATATTGCAGGCTTAAATTATTAGGTATAGCTAAGCTATCTATTCCCGACTTAAATATGACCAATGAAGCAATCTTTTATAATATCAGTGAAGGGGGATTGGCTCTTGTTACCCCTCAAATTTTGTTACAGGGAGATACTATTTTATTGGATATTACTCTGATTTCTATTAAAGATTTAAAAGGAGTTGTTTTAAAAGAATTACATACGCCGTTTTTCGAAGTCATCCCAATGTCTTCCGCAGTCCAATTTATTGCTTCTATGGAGGAGCCAAAGCCTAAAAACTTAGAGGAATTTATTCTTACCTACAATAAAGCCTATGCCATTGAATTTAAGCATGACAATCAAAAGAACCCTGATAGAATTCGCAAATTTATATTCGATACCCAATTAAAGCGAATCGAAGAAAATAAAAATATTGTTACATATTAATGAAGTATAACAAATTCCTATTCAACTCATAATTCATTTAGGCAATAAATGTAACGATCACTCTTTCTTAATATGCAAATATCTAAAAGACTATGAAAAATCAATTTTTTATGTTATAATTTTTCAAAGACTGCAATAGCAGTATATTATTAAATTTTTAGGAGTGTGATTTGTTTTGGAACCTGGTGAGATGTGGCAGGTTTTTGCCCTATTAATTCTTTTATCTTTATCTGCTTTTTTCTCTGCATCAGAAACTGCTTTAATGTCTTTAAGCAAGATCAGATTAAGACATATGGTAGAGGAAAAGGTTAAAGGGGCAGACATTATTAGTAGACTGGTTGAAGAATCCAGCAAATTGTTAGGCTCAATCTTGGTAGGTAATAATATCGTAAATATCGGTGCTTCTGCTTTAGCAACCTCTTTAGCAATAAGCCTTTGGGGAAATGCAGGGGTAGGAATTGCAACAGGTGTTATGACACTTCTCGTATTAGTATTTGGAGAAATAACTCCCAAATCCCTGGCAGTACAAAACACGGAAAAAACTGCCTTGAAGGTTGCAAAAATCATATATATTATAACAATTATTTTAAGCCCTATTGTAACTGTTCTGATGACTGTTACAAACTTGATTATCAAGTTATTTGGCGGCAATCCCGAAAAACAAGCTTCTTTTATAACGGAAGAAGAACTGAAAACTATGGTGGATGTCAGCCATGAAGAAGGAGTTTTAGAGGGCGACGAAAAGAAAATGATTTATAATGTATTTGAATTTGGTGACTCGCAAGCAAAGGATGTAATGACCCCAAGAACTGACATGATTGCCGTAGAAATCAATTCAACCTATGATGAAATCATTGATTTATTTAAAAGGGAACAATTTTCAAGGATGCCTGTGTATGAAGATAATACCGATAATATCATTGGTATTTTGTATATAAAAGATTTATTTTTCTTTGAAGGAAATAAGGAAAAATTTGATTTAAAACAACTGATCCGACCTCCTTTCTTCACCTATGAGTTTAAGGTCACTTCGGAGCTGTTTGCTGAAATGCGTGCCAAAAGAACGCCTATGGCTATCGTTTTAGACGAATATGGCGGTACGGCCGGTATTGTAACTATGGAAGATCTGGTTGAAGAAATCGTGGGAGACATTGAAGACGAGTATGACGAAAATGATGAAGAAATTCAAGTCATAAAAGAAGACGAATATGTTGTTGACGGAAGTACGAGAATAGATTTTCTCAATGAAATGATCGGTACAAATATTGAATCTGAAGATTTTGATTCCATAGGCGGTTTTGTAATAGGAATTCTTGGAAGACTTCCTGAACCGGGAGAAAATGTGGAATATGACCATATCAAATTTATTGTTGAAGATATAGATAAAAACCGTATTGAAAAATTAAGAGTACTGACATAAAAATAGAAGGAAGGCAAACAATGCCTTCCTTCTATTTTTATGAAATACATTCCTGTTCAACCAGCCATCTTTGTGTCCATTTTCTATTCTTCCATCTAAACAACATACATATTCCTCTGAACCATTCGTCAATAACCATTCCCATCCATATTCCTGGTAGGCCCAAACCTAAAACAACACTAAAAATATAACCTCCTGCTACTCCAAAACTCCACATTGAAATCATAGCCATTACTACAGGGAAAATAACATCTCCTGCTCCCCTAAGCCCGTTAATCAGTACCACATTAAAAACTCTTCCCGGCTCTAAAAAAGCATCCACCACAAGGGTGGCTCCGCCTAACACAATAATCGCTGGATTCTTTGAAAAGATACCTGTAAGAGCTTCTCCAAAGAAGAATAAGATAAGTGCTCCTACTATAGAAAAAAACATTGCTATTTTTAAATTACTAATGCCTGCCTCATAAGCTTCCTCTATTTCTCCACCACCAACCAATTGCCCGATGATGATTTGATTCGCCTGTCCAATGGCGATAACAAATATAGAAGCTATCCAGCTAATCTGCCACACATATGTCCTGGTAATATAAGCCGTATCTCCAAGATCAATCAATATGATGCTCATTAACACCGTTTGAGACAGACTATAGGACATATTTTCCATAGCTGCTGGAAATCCGATCTTAAATAATTCCTTTAAAATATACATTGAAGTCTCTTTAATATGGATAAACATTTTAACCGAGAGTATACTTCTTACTAAGAATGCGAATGCCGCAACTACAGCACACATTTTACTAAAAGTCGTTGCAAGGGCTACTCCTTTTACCCCCAGAACAGGGGCTCCAAATAAACCGAATACAAACACTGCATCCCCGACAATGTTTACAATATTCATTACACCTGAGATGTACATACTCTGCTTTGTGTATCCGTGACTCCTGATTATGGCTAATAAAGTATTTAAAATCGCTTGAACGAATAATGCCCCTCCTACAATCAAGGTATATTCATAAGCATAGTTCATCAGATCAGGGGTAACACCTATTCCCCTTAGAATAGGTTTCCCAAATACAATCATTCCTGCGCTTATGATCATACCTATAATAAAATTCATAATGAGAGACACCGCACTAACTTTCTCTATTTCTTCTTTCTTATTCGCTCCTACATTTTGGGCCACCAATACGGCTGTTCCGGCAGAAATGATTGCAAAAATCAAATTAAGATTAT
This sequence comes from Candidatus Epulonipiscium sp., assembly GCA_012519955.1. Lineage (GTDB taxonomy): Bacteria > Bacillota > Clostridia > Lachnospirales > Defluviitaleaceae > Defluviitalea > Defluviitalea saccharophila. Next base: position 312 of record JAAYPH010000212.1, on the reverse strand, counting down.
TAATAATCTGATTGGATGCTCCTACTGCTCCAGCTGCTCTGTCATCATATTGACTTAACATAAAAATATCAATGATTCCAAGAAGCATGGATAATAAAAGTTCAACAAAAATTGGTCCTGCTAGTTTGATTAAACGTCGTTGTCTTTCCATGGTATCCCCTCTTTATCTCTAATAAAGTCTCAACGTTTATCATAACACAATAATCCTCTGTGTCAATTGTACGGTATTCACACAAAATTAAATATCTTTTCATTTTTAAAGTATAAATATTGACCCTTTGTGGAAAGAATATTAAAATAGTGATACTACAT
>JAAYPH010000211.1 GCA_012519955.1 Candidatus Epulonipiscium sp. | reverse complement strand
CCTTTCGGGTTTTGGTGGATTTGTTGCTCGGCACTTCAATTTTACCATAAATCGTTGAGGAGTTATATTTTTTTGTAGAAAAAACATCCCGTATTTATACGGGTTTGGGCGTTTCGCAAACGCCTATATTAATTTAAACAATAGGAGGAGAGATATTATTAATATTTTACATATTAATACGTTTAATAATCGTGGAGGAGCATATAAGGTCGCACGAAGATTAAATGATTCATTATTGAATAAAGGATACCAATGTAATATAGTAAATGAATATCAAGAAAAATCAATAATATTTAATCAGCTCAACTATTTTTTAAATTATTACATGGGAAAATTGGATTTTCAAGATTTTATAAATACATTTTCTATTCAATTACTTTTTAGCAAGAAGTATAAAAAGTCAGATATTTTGCATTTTCATAATTTACATGGAAATTATTTTGGCATATTATCTTTGCCCATCCTTACAAAAAATAAAAAAATTATTTGGACACTGCACGATATGTGGGCGTTTACGGGTCATTGCGCACATTCACTTGACTGTAATAAATTTGAGAAGCAGCAATGTAAAAAATGCAACTATATCAATATATATCCTGCAATGAAAAAAGATAGGGCTAATACTCTCTTTAAGTTTAAACATTGGATTTATAAGCATTCAGATTTTGATATTGTTGTTCCTTCAAAATGGTTAGAAAAGCAAGTGAGATGTAGTATGTTGAAAAATAAACGAATACATTATATACCTAATGGTATTGATATCAATGTGTTTAAGAAATATGATAAACAAGTAACTAGACAAAGATTAGGTTTACCCAAGGATAAAATAATTTTATTATTTTCTGCCGATGGAGGAAATAAAAATCCTTGGAAGGGACCAAAGTATTTACTAGAGGCTATTAAAAATATTAATTCTTCAAATTGGAGGGAGAAAGTATTATTTCTTAATATAGGAGGAAATAGTACACGGCAAGACAACTATATATCAAAAAGATATATAAAGAGTGAAAATTTAATGGCTCAATATTATTCTAGCGCAGATCTATATATTTTCCCGACATTAGCAGATAATGCTCCTTTAACTGTATTAGAAGCAATGGCTTGTGGCCTGCCTGTGGTTACATTTAATACAGGGGGAGTCCCTGAGATAGTTAAACATATGGAAACAGGGTATGTTTCTGCTTACAAAGATCAACAAGATTTTAATAAGGGTATTTATTTACTTTTAAATAATACAGAACTTAGAGAAGATATGTCTAAAAAGGCTATAGAAGTTATACATGAAAGATTTACCATAGATCTAATGGTTAAGCATTATATTAATCTTTATAATCAAATATTAGGAATATGAGGAATTGATATATGAAAAAGAAAGCATTTATTACAGGCATCACAGGTCAAGATGGTTCATATCTGACGGAATTATTGCTAAGCAAAGGCTATGAAGTCCACGGAATAATTCGCCGATCCAGTAGCTTTAACACAGAAAGAATAGATCATCTTTATAAAGATCCTCATTTAAACGATGTATCATTATTTTTACATTATGGAGATATGACTGACGCAAGTAACTTAAGTCGGTTGCTAGACAGAATAAAGCCGGATGAAATATATAATCTTGCGGCACAGTCCCATGTAAAAGTTTCTTTTGAAGTACCTGAATATACTGCAGATGTTGATGGAATAGGAACCCTTAGGCTTTTAGATGCTATTAAGGATACAGGGCTTAAACCAAGATTTTATCAGGCATCTACCAGCGAATTGTTTGGAGGAATGAAAGATACAGCTCCACAAAATGAAAAAACTCCATTTTATCCTCGAAGCCCTTATGCAGCAGCTAAGCTATATGCCTATTGGATTACTGTTAACTATAGAGAAGCTTATAATCTTTTTGCATGCAATGGGATATTATTTAATCACGAATCTCCAAGAAGAGGAGAAACCTTTGTAACAAGAAAAATCACTAGGGCAGTTGCAAATATCGTAAAAGGAAACCAAGACAAGTTATATCTTGGAAATTTAGATGCAAAAAGGGACTGGGGATACGCTGGAGATTACGTTGAAGGAATGTGGCTTATGCTTCAGCAGGATGTACCGGATGATTATGTATTAGCCACTGGAGAAGCACATACAGTGAGAGAATTTGCTACCTTAGCTTTTTCATATGCAGGAATAGATATTGAATGGATTGGACAAGGTATAGATGAAAAAGGTATAGATAAGAAAACAGGGAAAATATTAGTTGAAATAGATTCTAAGTATTTTAGACCTACGGAGGTAGAATTTTTACTGGGAAATCCTACAAAGGCAGAAGTAGAATTAGGATGGAAAAGAAAAGTATCTTTTGAGCAGTTGGTAAAAATGATGGTAGAAGCAGATTTAAAGTTATAATATTTATAGAAAGGAGCATACAAAATGAAGGTATGGAAAGCAATTTTATCTTTACT
>JAAYPH010000210.1 GCA_012519955.1 Candidatus Epulonipiscium sp. | reverse complement strand
TTTATTTGATTATCCGCCCATTAAATGTAGTAATTTATAAATTACCGCGGCTGCTTCCGCTCTGGTAACCTGCTTAGAAGGTTTAAAGGTACGGTCTGGATAACCGCTTAAGATTGAATAACGAAGCGCAATGCTTAATTCTTTTTTATGCTTAATGTCTTTTGCATCTGAAAAGTTAATGGTTTGGTTTGCAGGAGCCGTATATCCTAAATACTTAAGGAGATTTCCTGCCATCGCCGACATTTCATCCCTCGTCACAAAATCATCATATTTTAATTTAGAATAATTGGTGCCATAATCGGCTTCAGTAATGAGTTTCAATTTTTTTGCTGCTTCTAAATAGCCTTGTTTTACAAACCAATGGTTTTCATTGTTTTGTTTCGTTACTTTGTAATTTATGCTTCTAATTAGCATGGCCATAAATTCTGCCTTTGTAACCTTATTCTCAGGCTTAAATGAACCATCATCATAGCCTTTAGCAATATTATGATCTACTACTGTTTGAATAGATTCCCTTGCCCAATGATTATTAGGTACATCTGTCATCAAATAAAGCGGCTTCTTAGGCTTGTCTTCAAATTTGAATTTTATAGGCTCCGTAGAAAACATAAACCCTTTGGGGTTTTTAATGAAAAGTCTAAAATAATATTCTCCCCTATACTGGTCGTCCAATATTAAACTGTTCGTATTTTTATTGCTGCTCATGGCACTGCCAATATAAGCTTTCATTGGTTCTCCCGTTACAACGGTTTTAACAGGCCTTGGAAAATGATTGTCTTCAACAGGATAAGAAACTAAAGTATATTCATAGTTTTTCCCATCGGATATAGGATTCCAGGACACTTCATATTGCGAATATCCCGGCATAATCTCTCCTGCTTTTTTAATCGTTAATACAGGCTTTATCGGAAGCGAGGGTTCTACAGTCGTATAGCCTGCTAACCCCAACCAGTATAAGTAAAGACCGGATACATCCGCTGCCAGTGGAAGGGATAAATTCTCTTGAGGCAGGAGATTAAAGCTGTCTGTGGAATAATAATAATCTTTTATATTTTGCTCGACTCTTTCCTTGACATCTTTATAATCCGTAGATTTTTTTGCTGTCGGAGAGCCAAACAATTGAACATAGTCTTCTGCTGCGATCTCTGCCACGTCCCATTTGTGAATATAGCCCGTATCATTTACTGAATAGTATTCTACTTCTTTATACTTCGTCAGTCCTCTGATTTGAGCGTACTTTGTTTGTTCCCATTGATTGAAATGTTTATTTTCTTTAGTCAATAAATAATATAATGTAAAATGATGGCCATATTCATGGGATAATACCCATGCAAATTGGGATACATCTTTGTATTGATTCCCATTAAATATTTCTATATAGCGACCTTTCTTATACACATATTTCCCTTCGTTACTGATCTCATAGTCTTCATAATAATTTCCTGCTACACCATCGGGAGAATCAGGGTAGATATATATATTCGATAAATATGTAATTTCTTCTCCGTGGAAATTTTTTAAAAGCTCATCGTAAACGCTTTTTAATTTTTCCTGAGAGGTCCAATTCTTTGAAAAGCTGATGATCTTAATTCCTTTATCTCCTTCATAGGTACCAAGAGGGGTTCCATATTCTTTTCTCGCCATTGCTTCAACATTGCTGCTGAATAAAATAAATATAAGAATAAAAAAACTAGCCGTATAAATACCTTTTTTCATATTGTCCCTCCTTGTACTTCTTGCTATATAGTTCTTTATTATATAGAAGAATTATTGAATTACTGTTACAGGGACATTAAATATCATTAACTTTTGATTTCAGTCATATAAATTTCCATAGTATTAAAGTCGATAATGTAAATAGAATATAATTTAGGAGGATCATATTTTATGGCAAAATATAATTTCTCATCCAATAATATCAGATGGTCGCTGTATATCATCTTATTTTCTTCAGCATTGGTTTTATCCGCTATATTCATTACCATCAGAATTATGTCTTCCTCAGCACCTTTTGCGAAAAAGGATCCGGGCGTTTCAATAAAGAAAGTGTATGCATCCATTCCCTCTTCCGATGGAGAATCTCATAGTATAGCAGCAGACTTTTATATCACTGCTTCTAAAAAAGATCTAACTGAAGCGGAGTTAAAGGAACTTCAAGCCGCTATATTAGAAATTATCCCAACTCTTGATTATGAAAAAATAACTAATGAAGGTGGAACGGATTATCTGACGAGCAGCATAAAAAAGGACCTCAATTCCCGTTCATCCGAAGAATGGATAAAAGAAGTGTATGTCTCAAATCTTCTTATGGATGTAGGGATCAGTCCTGCAAAAAATGAGCGTGGCAATGTAATTGAAGAAATGTTTAAAGATTATTAATCAGCACCGGTAAAAATCCTATGATGAAACCTAAAAGACCTCCTAACCAAGTGATCGCTTTTAGTTCTCTGTCTACAACGGATAAAATGATCTGCTCAGTGTACTCCGTTTCAAAATTCATTATTTGTTCCTCTACAATATGAGGAATATTAAGCAAGGTAATAATGTATGAAGATTTACTCGTAATAATTTGTTTGTAATATTGTATAATAATCTCCTGTACCTTTTCCTCTGCTGTTTTTCCGATTCCTTTCATCCAGCGAGAAACGGATGTATCTATGCATCTTTTTATTTCCTTTGAAATAAAAAGATTTATTTTTTTAGGTACTTCTTCTTTTTGAATAAGGTCTCCCAGATATGCTTTAATCCACTTGCGCATATCCTGGATAATATTTGGTTGAATTGTATTGATTAAACTAAGTACTGTAATATTCTCTTTTCTGCTTATATATTCTTTTATTATTGTTTTAAGCTTTGCTATATTGTCTTCTTTTGTAAAATAAAAAATGACTTTACTAAGTATATCTTGTATTTTGCTATCATGATCAGCCAGTTGGATTTTATCTGCCCATTCTTTTATAGGCTTTTCCATGGCATAATCTATAAAGCTATCTATTTGCTTTAAAATCTCTTCTCTTTTTTCTTCCTTCTCCACACTCTCTTGTATATAGCGAATGGTTTTTTCATATATTTTATCTCCATCAACAAACATAAGCGCCAGTTTTCCTACATTTGCTTGTATAAGCTCAAGTAGGATTTGCTTTAACTTTTGCTGGATAGACGGCTTGGTCATATAATCTATGAGAAGAGATGCCATACTGGGGAAGTGATTTCGAATAAGTTCTCTTATAGTGAGCACCCATGTATCCGGGATGATCTGAGACAAGGTACGCTCTTCGTTTTGAAGCCTGTCTTTAAATCCTATAATTTCTCCTGCAATCCATTCCTTTACGGCATGCCTTTGCAAAAAATCCGCCTGAATAATGTTTTCTAGAGGAATGTCTTCTATTTTTCTATTTATAATGTTTTCAATATGACTCATTAAAAAGGAAGTAATATCGTCTAATATCTCTTCGTCATTAATCTTACTTAAAATAAAATCCGTTAATTTTTCTTCTATAAAATCTATGGTTTTATCCTTATACTCTCCTAAAACTTTCGTAAGAATCGTATCTATGCTTTCTTCATTCTGCCTCAGATAAAAAAATGCATTGGCTGTCATATGATTTATACTTTCAAGAACTTTTTCATCCACTAATGCTTTTACCAGGGCTTCTTCGGAAAGCAAATGCTCCCCTACGGTTTCACCGACTTTTTTTGCTATTCTGTTCTTTTCTTTGGGTATTAGACCGGGCGTAAAAGGAATCTTGATTCCAAAAAGCCTTTTTTCTTCATGGGGACGAAAAAGCATTTTAATCGCAAGCCAGTTTGTAAAATACCCTATTACACTTCCTGCAATAGGGCTAATAATAAATTCAGATATATTCATGTTGTCTTCACGCACTTCCAATCATTTGTGATGTTTTTTCATTTCTAATTCTTTTTCTTTTTTAATCATTTTGCGGTTAATCTTATAGGACATGGTCATTAAACTGTCGGATAAATGAACGTCCTCAACCACCACATCTGGAGAAACATCCAAATCCACTGCAGAGAAATTCCATAAGCCTTTGATTCCCCACCTAGCCAGGTCCTCTGCAACCTTTCTAACTTTGGATTTAGGCATAGTCAAAAAAGCAACATCGATTTTATTCTCTTTTACAAAGGCTTCCATTTCATCAATATCTTTAACTTCTATCCCTCTGATCGTCATACCTATTAATCTTGGATTAACATCAAATAAGCCTTTAAGAATAAATCCTCTTTTTTCGAATTTGGTATAGTTGGCTAATGCCTGACCTAAATTTCCCACACCAACAATAATAAACTTATATGTATTATTAAGGCCTAATATTTTTCCAATTTCATTATATAGATATTCTACATTATACCCGTATCCCTGCTGTCCAAATCCTCCAAAATTGTTTAAATCTTGACGAATTTGAGACGCTGTTACTCCCATTCGTTCGCTGAGTTCTTTGGAAGAAATACGAGTGATATCGTTTTCAAGAAGCTCTCCCAAGTACCGATAATATCTCGGTAACCGTTTAACTACGGCAATCGAAATTCTTCTGCTTGTATCCAATTTATTCTAGCTCCTTTCTCTAAAACTATGTTTAAAGTATAACATTGATACAAAAATAATGTCAATCACGCCTTTCTTTTTGGTGGATTTTTTGATATCATTGTCTATAGTATGCTTATGATTGAATGTAATGAGGTGACCATATGATTTTAGCGTGCAAAGATATCACCAAGTCCTTTGGAACGGATATAATTCTTAAAAATATTACCTTTCAAATAGAAGAAAAAGAAAAAGTGGCTCTTGTTGGAGTAAATGGTGCGGGTAAATCCACCTTATTTAAA
>JAAYPH010000243.1 GCA_012519955.1 Candidatus Epulonipiscium sp. | reverse complement strand
GCAGTTCGTAATAAAACCGCCGCCAGGATGATGAAAAGCATGGCAGCCAGAAGGGTCCCCCACCACCCCGGCTTTCCATTGATAACAAAAAACTGTATCACTTCCTGTCCCGACACAAAACCAGCACCCACCACTGCCCCCAGATAACCAAAAACCACTGTTAATTTTGCTCTCAGGTCTTTTAACCTCCTGAGTACAATTATTTATAAAATACTATTCTTTTGCAGATAATATATACCGCCTTCAGCTTGGGTTCCGAACTGATATAAAACACCCTGCTGAGCGGCCAATATTGATTAATCAGGCCATTTAACAAGTATTGATCTGGAAAGGCGGATAATGGATTCGAATATTATGACATCTGAGGCGGGGCTTTCCCTTCATTATGCCGACATGCTCTGTTTAAACAAAGCCGCTGCTTCTATTGGTACTTTATTGAGTCATTTAAATAAATTCGCTGCCAAGCCCCTTGTATATATTTGTATAGGAACTGATAAGGCCACCGGTGATTGTCTGGGGCCCCTGGTCGGAACCCGGCTGAAAATGCTGCTTCCGGCTGCCAACATATATGGAACCTTGCAAAGCCCTGTCCACGCTTTGAATCTGTCCAGGAATATAAAGGAAATTAAAGAAACTTTTCCTGACCCCTTTATTATCGCCATTGATGCCTGTCTGGGTAATGCCGATCGGATAGGGTTTATCAATATTAAACCCGGCGGATTGCTGCCGGGTTCTGCCTTGCACAAGGACCTTCCTTGCATAGGAGATTTTCACATATCGGGAGTGGTTAATACTGCGGGTTATTTTCAGCACCTGATTTTGCAAAACACGCGTCTGTTTTTGGTCGATCAGATGGCGGAGATAATCGCTAAAAGCTTGTTTTTAGCCCAAGACCGCTTCATGGGCACAATAAATCACATTTAAGGTCCCCTCAATATTGCTTCAGAATATAAATAACTTGTTTATTATCCACTTCGCTGAAGTCTTCATAGAATTGGCCTACGGCATAAAAGTTCCTGGGTACTTTCAAAACCAGGGAATCATCAGCGTTTTCTTTTATATCGTAATAAGCATTGACAGAACAAACGGGTGCGGTAATATATACTTTGCTGGCCTGCATCCTCCGTAAATAGCCAATTGCTGCCTTTATCGTAAAACCGGTTGCTATCCCATCATCAACCAGGAGCACTTTTTTGCCGGTAACTTCCAGAGGCGCTTTCGAGCTTCGGTACATATCCAGCTGTCGGTTGATCTCTTCTTTTACCTTGGCGGCCAGAATTCCAATTTCGGCAGGGTCAACGTCATTTTTTCTCACCATCCGGGTATGTGCCAGGATTTCTCCATCCGGTGCCACGGCTCCAATGGCATAATCCGGTAAATTCGGCGAACCAATTTTTTTGGCCAGCACCACATCCAGTGGTCGTTGAAAATCATGGGCAATTTCATCCGCAACTACTACCCCTCCCCGCGGGATGGCTAGAACAATATCAAATTCTGCCTGCTTTTCTTGCAGGGCAACAGAAAGTTTGTGTCCCGCTTCCCGGCGATTCCTGAATATGCCGCCACCTCCCCTCTGCTCTCTGGTCATCAGACCCAAATGCTTATAAAACCGGCTGTATATATTCTCTTCTTCATATTCTCTTCTTCATATTCTCT
>JAAYPH010000209.1 GCA_012519955.1 Candidatus Epulonipiscium sp. | reverse complement strand
TGAGCCGATTCTGGCTCATCAATTGCCCGGGATGGCCAGGATTTTGAATTGATGAGTAAGGCATTGTCATATCCATCTACAAGAAGAACGGTATCCCCATAAATCATGGAATCTAAAATTGTCTGAAAATCATTGGAAGATGTAATATCACTGGACATAATTACTTTGTTTTGCAGTTCATCTACTAAATTAAGTAAAGAGATATCTTCCATCAAGTTTTCTGATAAAATAGGTTCGATCACATGTTCATTTAATACTTCAGTATCTACCATTCCTTTAAAATAGAATATACAGAATTTGACAGAGGGCAAATACTTGTTTTGAAATTCTCGAGCAATAAAGGTAAAATCGTCACTAAATATTTGTTTGAATGTGGTAATATTATCTTCCAGGGAAGTCGTTAGGGAGATATTTGAAAGCAGATTATTATTCATACAATCACCATTAATAGTATTAACATTTTTAAGAAAATTAATCATTATTTTACAGACGGGGACACTTAATTTATGATTACATTACTTATTTATGTCGAAATTAATTATTAATTTATAAAAAAGATTGACAACTAAATGATAGAGTGATACAATTCAAAACATAGAGTAAAACACAACAAAAAAGTGAAGAGGAGTGAAATTTTTATGGAAGTAAAAAAGCCCGAGGATATTATTATTGATTTAGACAGCAAAAAGCCTGATTTAAAAAAGCTTACAAGTTGGAGCAAAAAATTTTTTAGTATGATGGTCACCATAGCATTACTGGTGGTCTTTATTCCCGGAAGCTTTTATAAAGTGGATTCAGGGTGGTCGGCAGTTGTATTACGCTTTGGAGAAGTACAAAAAGTTGAAGAAAGCGAAGGCATACATTTTAAGTTACCTATTATTGATGAGGTAAAGAAAGTCCACATGGAACAGCGTTATAAGCTGGAATACGGTTATCGAACAGTAAACGATGGCTCCAGCAAAACAGAAGCGGGATATCAAGACGTATCTGAGGAAGCCACTGTAATTGTAGAAGCAAAGGAAAACAATAGCTCACTTGTTCTGATTAATTTAATCGTAAGTTATAAGGTGGCTGATCCGGTAAATTATTTATTTAAAGTGGATGATTTGGAAGGAACTATTCGACTGGCTTTAGAAGATGTTATAAGAAACACCCTTCAAAGTCATACATTGGATGAAGCATTAACGAATAAAGTACTCATTGACAGCGAAATTATGCCTGAACTGCAAAAGAAAATGAAAAACTTTGAGGCAGGAATTGAAATTGTTGAGGTACAAACTCAGAACACAGAATTATTACCGGCAGTTGAAGAAGCATATCAGCAAGTTGAAAAAGCCAATCAATATAAAAACGGGAAGCTTGAGGAAGCACAAAAATATAGAAATACTGTCATTCCTAAAGCCAATGCTGAAGCTGCTCAACTCATTGAAGACGCTAAAGGATATAAAGCTGAAGTGATTTCTAATGCCAAAGCCAATGTTGCACAATTTGAGTCTCTATATAAAGAATATCAGCAAAATCCTAATATAGTAAAAGAAAGATACTATATTGAAGCTATGGAGGAGTTTATAAAGAACAACAAATTGATTATCGATGCAACGGATAAAGGCGATATTTATAAGTTTTATAATATGGATGATGAAAAAAATCCAGTCAAAGCTCAGACTGTAGAGCAAGGAGGAAATTAATATGAAAAAATGGATATTTGCTATAGTCATTTGTTTTATAGCATTCACAGGGTTAAATATGACCGCATATACAGTTGCGGAAGATGAAGTAGCAGTTGTAAAAACCATGGGAAAGATTGTTAAAGTCATCATAGATAATCCAAATGATGTTGAACAGGTGGAAAAGGCCCTTAAAGATAAAGGATATAACGTTGAGGTTACGTCACAAAAAGGGCTTCATTTTAAATTACCTTTCGTTCAAACAATCAATAAATATTCTTCTAAGTATTTAACATATACATCTGTTAAGGAAACAATTAATACGTACGACAGCAGAAAAATTGATGTTCAAATGTATGCACAATATCGTATTATTAATCCAGCCTTATTTAATATGACATTGGGAAGCAATTCAAAGTTGAATACTTTAATGGATGACAGAGTTTACCCTGTTGTTGTCCAAACTGCTAATATGCTTACATTTAATGATTTCTTTGACAGAACGAAAATAACAGAGGCTATTGACTCTAAGAAACATAGCTTAAACAGTGAGCTTGTATCGGCTTACGGGATTTATGTAACAGATATCGGAATTCATCGTAAAAACTTTCCTTTAAACAATATCTCCAGTATTGAAGAGAAAATGTCCATGGAAATACAAAAGGAAAGTGAAAAACTTATGGCTGAAGGGGATTCTGAGTTTCAAATGGCGAAGTCTGAAACCGATCGTATTAAGAAAGAAATCGTTGCAAAAGCTGTGGAAGAGTCATCAAAAATTAAGGCAGAAGCGGATGCTGAAGCTTTGAGGATCTACCAGGAATCCCTTAAGAAGGATTTAGAGTTTTATAGATTTATACAAAGAATGAATACTTATAAAAACTTAAAAGACACTACCATATTCATGGATAAGGACAATGATATATTAGATTATTTGAATGGATATTAAAGCCTGTGGTGACATCAAGGATCATTGCCTTAGGCCAAAAAAAGTAATATAATATCTGCTGGAAGGTGTATAATAGATAACTTTTTACAGTTAACATGGTTGTGTTAAATGAGGGGTGATTATTAGCATGAATATACTTGTTACCTTAAATTCTGCTTATATCAAACCATTAAAGGTAATGCTTAAATCACTTTTTCTAAGCAACGAAAAAGAAGAATTTATCATTTATATTATGCAGTCCAGTCTTACAGATGCAGAAATAAATGATTTAAAAGAGTTTATTTCCATGCATAACTGTCAAATGGAAGTTATAGTTATTGGAGAAAATTATTTCGAGAATGCACCTGTTTTACTTCATTATACTAAGGAAATGTATTATCGGCTGTTGGCATTTAAGTTTTTACCTCAGGATTTGGATCGTATTTTATATTTAGATCCGGATATTTTGGTAATTAATTCAATAAGAGAGCTGTACGAGATGGACATCAGTGGATATTTATATGCCGCTGCCTATCATGACAAGATTTCCATTAAAGAAATCAATAAGTTAAGATTAAATCCCTATGATATTGAAGCCTATTATAATTCAGGAGTACTGCTAATGAATTTGGAGTACCAAAGGCAGTATATTGATGAAAATACTATTTATCAATTTGTTGAGAAAAATCGCTCAAAATTGATTATGCCGGATCAGGACATTTTGAATGCTTTGTATTCAAAGAAAATAAAAAGCTTAGATGAGAAATTATACAATTATGATGCGAGATTTTACAGGTATTA
>JAAYPH010000208.1 GCA_012519955.1 Candidatus Epulonipiscium sp. | reverse complement strand
CTTAGGAAAGTCTACCATTACCCCAGTTATTATTACAAACCCTCAGATTATAGAAACCATAGATAAGAAAAATGGTGTTGCTCAAGCAGGCCAAGACAGAATCATGACGATTAAAGTTAAAAAATCATAGCCCCTTAATTTTTTATTTTATAAAAGGCAGGGAGAATCCAAATTTTTTGCACCGAGGTTTGGATTTTCCCTGCTTTAAAAATATCAGGGTTCCATTTAATTCCCCGCCAAGTAGGATTACTACACTGCTCATATAGAGCCAAAGCAGCAAGGCAATTACCCCGCCTATACTTCCATACATCTTATTAAATTTCCCGAAATTGTTTACATAATTGGAAAAAGCGGTGGAGATCACAATCCAAATCAATGCTGAAAATAAGGTTCCGGGAACAACATCTTTAAAAGAAAGATGATGATTAGGCATATAACGATATAAAAACAATAAAACTAGAAACAAGGCAATCATCATAATCAAATAGCGAAATATGCCCCATAAGGTTTTAAACCAGGGCGATAATCCCATCAACGAAAGCAGTGAGCGTCCTAAAGGCTCTCCAAAAATAATCAGACCAAAAGAGAATAAGATAGAAATTGCAAGGGCAAGGGTAAAGAATAAAGAAATCCCTCGAATTTTTATGAACGAACGGGTTTCTTCTTCATCATAGGCTTTATTTAGGCCTCGGATTAGGGCATTGACCCCATTGGAAGCACTCCATAAGGTCGTAATCATACCAAAGGATAAAAGAGTTTGGCTTCTTCCCTCCATTATTTCCTCAATGGCTCTATACACCGCATAGTATGATTCCCGGGGAAGTATGTTTGACAGATTTATGAGAAAAGATTCCGATGTAATGGGGGTATAGCTTAACAGTACTAATATAAAAATTAAAAAAGGAAAAAAGGATAATATGAGATAAAATGTAAGCTCTGCGCCTAAGGCAGGGACTTCGTCATCATGAAATCTGCAATATAAATCTTTTATGATTAGAACCCATTTAGAATTTTTCAAACCAATTCCCCTTTCTAAAGACTTATTTATGATAGGGCTGATTGTTGATAATGCGATAAGAGCGGTATATTTGCTCAAATAATATTGTAGCCATAAGTCCTAAATCCATATCCATAGGTCCTATGGAAAGACATTCATCATAGGGAAGTTCATTTGTCCCTATAATAATGGCTATATCTGATTTTCCTGATACGCCAAAGTGATTGATTTTATGGGCCAGTTCTTCAGAAGACAGCTGAATCCCGCAAGAAGAGATACATATTTTATAAGACTTAGGAGAGAGCTTCTTTAACAGCTCCTCTTTATTTTTAACGAACAATAAGCTGCATTTACAGTATCGGCTTAATCTCTTATTATATTCTTTTATGGCATTGTCATAAAACTTCTGTAATTTTGTCCTAACTACATATATTTTATAATTCATAGTATATTAAACTCCTTATCATTGAAAAAATATAATAGTAATATTATAATGTGAAAAAATATTAAAACAAAGGTCTGAATGAGGAGGAAGAACATGGTTAAACATATTGTGATGTGGAGATTAAAGGATGCTACAGACTTTGGAAACAAGGAGCAAACGGCAAAAGAGCTAAAGGCTCGATTAGAAGCTTTAAAGGAAAAAATAGAAGAGATTGTTTCTATTGAAGCAGGCATTAACTTTAATTCCAGTGATATGGCATACGATTTAGTATTATATTCCGAGTTTAAAAACAAACAGGACTTAGATACATATCAAAACCATCCAGAACATTTAAAAGTAGCAGACATTATAAAAGCCAATGTGGCAAGCAGAGCAGTTGTAGATTATGAAGTATAAAAAATCCCTCCATTATGGAGGGATTTTAAACATATTTATTTTTTAATAGATTTAATAGACACAATGTAAAGCCCAGCAACTTCAACTTTAACTACTTTTTTAGTAGGAAGGTTTTTAAATACTTTCTCATCGCAGATAAAAGTAGTAATTTGAGGGCCGATCTTTGCCTTTACCAAAGGCAATTTACGAAAACGATACCATTTTGGAAATTGATCGATTACCGTTTTCGGCAAGTTGGAATTCGTAATTTTGGTTTTCTTCTTATCAATGACAAGAATTGATGCCACCATTTTGTGTTGATTAATCAAGCTTTGCTGTTGGTCCATTTTGGCCTGCATTTTTTTTCCTAAGAAGTACAATACTACACCTAAAGCGACCAATACAGCAAGAATAATCAAAAGGATTTGCCAAATATTCACTCGTTGTCCTCCTTTGTTTCTACTGCCACATTTATTGCAGCAAGAAAATATTATGTAGTATATCCTTTTTACATTGTACCATTGAATAGCAAAATATGAAATAGAAATTTGTTAGAAAAATATTTGGAAAATATGAAGTTTTGGTATAATAATAGGTGATAAAAGGAGGGGGAAAATGACTATTGAAGACACAATTTTATGGTTTTTGAATAACATTTTGTTTATTAATTTCCTACTGGCAATCCTAATTGTGTTTTTTGAAAGAAGAAATCCTTCTTCTACCTGGGCATGGCTGATGATTCTGTTCTTTGTGCCTATACTGGGATTCTTATTATATTTATTTATAGGTCAGGATTTAAGGAAAAAGAAAGTCTTTGCAATCAAAGAGGAAGAAGATCAGCTCCACAGGATGGTTCATCGGCAGGAAAAAGCACTGCATCAAAAAGAAATTGCATATGATTACCCCAATATTCAAAAATGCAAGGATATTATACACCTCCATCTTGTAGGCCATAATGCGCTCTATTCTCAAGACAATTCAGTGGATATTTTTTATAACGGCTATGACAAATTCAAAAATATGATAGAGGATATAGAAGAGGCAAAGGATTTTATTCACATAGAATACTATATCATAAGAAATGACTCCTTAGGCAAGAAGGTGGTTGAACTCTTGGCTAGAAAAGCAAGAGAAGGGGTAGAAGTGAAATTACTCTATGACGGTATGGGCTGTATCTGGCTGCCTAAAGATTTTTTTAAGCCCCTATTGGAAGCCGGAGGAGAAATCAGCTGTTTCTTGCCGCCTTTCTTGCCTTATATCAATCTTCGTGTGAATTATAGGAATCACCGTAAAATATGCATCATTGACGGTCAAATAGCCTATGTGGGAGGTATCAATATTGGCACGGAATATTTAGGTTTATCCAAGAAAATGGGCTTTTGGAGGGATACCCATTTAAGAATTCAAGGCAGTGCAGTGGATAACCTGGAGCTTCGGTTTCTGCAGGATTGGCGATTCTCTACCAAGACACCTCATATCATAGAGCAAAAATATTTTCCACCAAAACATGTGGATGGGAATACGGGCATTCAAATCGTTTCCAGCGGACCTGACTCCAAATGGAGCTCCATACGCAATGGATTTTTAAAGATGATTAGTTTATCAAAGAAAAGAATATATATTCATACCCCATATTTTATTCCTGACGACAGTTTATTGGAGGCCTTAAAGATAGCAGCTTTATCGGGAGTAGATGTAAGAATTATCATTCCCAATAAGCCGGACCATATGTTTGTATACTGGGCGTCCCTATCCTATGTTGGGGAGCTGCTTCAGGCCGGGGTTCGATGTTATACCTATGAAAAGGGTTTTATGCACAGTAAAATGATTTTAGTGGATGATTTGGTGAGTACCGTGGGGACAGCCAATTTTGACATCAGAAGCTTTAAACTCAATTTTGAAGTGAACGCTTTTATATACGATGAAGAAGTCAATTCTAAGCTTTGTGACCAGTTTCTAAGGGATTTAGAAGAAAGCGAAGAGATCACTGCTGAAATATACAAGCAAAGAGGATTTTTGATTAAATTTAAGGAGTCGGTTTCAAGACTTCTTTCTCCAATGCTATAGTTTTTGCTCAATGGTGCCTGTTTGTCCACATTTCTACATTTGTTAACAAATGTAGAAATGTGGACAAACAGGCACCATAATTATATCACCCGTTTTACATTTCCCTCAATTCTTCAATTTTACATTTCACGTATTCTGATAGATTTTTCTTATCTTCCAAAGATAAAGCATCTAGCTCAATGGGAGCTCCGATATTTACAGTAATATCGGTAGCCTTCACCCAAGGAAAATGGGCTTCTAAGATTTTATAGGCATTTCCGATATAAACAGGCACAATAGGTGCATTGGATTTTGTGGCAAGCTTAAGGCTGCCTTTTTTAAATTCCCCTAATTCATCGCCCTTGATTCGTGTTCCTTCAGGAAAGATTAATAAAGATTGCCCTTCTTTAATTTGCTCAATACCCTGATTAATGGCTTTAAGGGATTGACGAATATCATCTCTGTCCATAAATATGCAATGGATTCTTTTCATCCAATAGGATACGATAGGCATTTTTTTAAGTTCCATTTTACCAATAAAAGCCATAGGTACATCGATGATGCTGACTAAAATCGGTATATCAAAATAACTTTTGTGATTGGCTACAAAAAGAACAGGTTGATCTGTTGGTATATTTTCTTTTCCCTGTACAGTGATTTTTGCTCCTGAACACCACATAACACCACGCGCTAAACCTTGAAGCCATTTATAGGCATAACTAAGCTGTTTTTCTTTTGTACTAAATTTTTTTAAAAAGGCATATTTAACCATAAAAATAATGGAATATATTCTATGAAAAATAATATATAAAATGCAAAGAATTGATCTCATTATCTCCACCTCATTTTTTAAGCATTTATTTCAATTTTAAACATTATACCATATTATTCTGTATCATTACCAAAAAACATACAACATTTTTCTCTAAAATTAAGAGACAATAAATAATGAAATTTAATAAAAAGGAGGCTATGAGATGAAAAAATTAGCACAAGCAGCTTTAATTGGATTACTCGCCGTAATGGTTATGCTTGCAGGATGTGCAAACAACGAGACTGCAAGAAATACCAGAAATAATGACGGATTATACGATAATGGCGTTACAAATAACAATGCAAATGACTGGGACGACAATATTATGGGTTATGATGATAACGGCAATACCAATAATGCCAACTATAACAACAACAGAGTAGATTTAATGCCTGGGGATGAAAATATATACGATGGAGATTTAACCGATAGAGAAGATAATGTAAGACGAGGTATTACAACTCAATTTCCTAGAACCACTGTTCCAAGAACAACAACAGGCATAACTAATAGAACAACAAATAGAACCATAACCGGAACAACTGGTACAAACAGAACAACAACCGGCACAACTGGCACAAGAACAACAACTGGAACAACAGGAAGAACAGGCATAACGACTACTCCAGACACAGCAGCAAGGCAGAATTATACGTCCATCTCTGACAGAGTAGGAAGATAAATAGCAGTATAGTAAAAAGCGTGCAATTTATTTCGATATGCACGCTTTTTATATGATGTTTATTCCTCTATATTGCTGTCTCTAATGGCGTCAATCATTTGCTTCTTTAAATCATAAAGCTTTTTAGATAAATCTACAGGTATGATATGGGGATTGGTAAGTCTTTTTGATTCATCCCATAAGGTTGCTAAATCTTGTTTACAGTATTCTCGTATTTCCATCACTGAAGGAGATTCGTATACACATTCTCCATTAATGAAAACAGGAACAAGTAATTCTCTTAAAGTGAATGTTCCCGGTTTAAGCTTCATTTGTTTCCAAGTATTTACCGGATCAAATAATTTTAGAGGCTTAGTTTCATCAAATACTTCTTCTTCCAGGGCAATCAAATCTGCTTTTATTTTGCCCGTGGCTTTTTCATACACTCTAATGATTTTTTTAACACCGGGATTTGTAACTTTATCCGGATTTTCTGAAAGCTTGATCTTTGGAACCAGAACGCCTTCGTCATTTCTTTCTGCAGCTAATTTATAAACTCCTCCAAAGGCAGGGCAATCTTTAGAAGTAATTAGCCTTGTCCCTACTCCCCACATGGTAATTTTTGCCCCTTGGCGTTTTAAATCCGCTATAAGATACTCGTCAAGGTCACTGGAGGCACTGATAATAGCTTCGGGGAAGCCAGCGTTATCAAGCATTTTTCTGGCTTCTTTAGAGAGATATGCCAGGTCTCCGCTATCTAAGCGAATACCCATTACTTTAGGCTTTATATTATTTTCTTTTAATTCCTTAAACACCTGAATGGCATTGGGTACTCCGGACTTTAAGGTGTCATAGGTATCCACAAGGAGAATACAGTTATCCGGGAAGGCCTTTGCGTATTCTCTAAAGGCTGTCAGTTCATCAGGAAAACTCATAACCCAACTGTGGGCATGGGTACCTTTAACGGGCACATCAAACATTTTTCCCGCCAATACATTTGAGGTTCCGGTACAGCCGCCAATCATCGCCGCTCTTGCGCCATATATGCCTGCATCAGGACCTTGTGCCCGTCTTAGTCCGAATTCCAGGACAGAATCCCCTTCAGCAGCCCAGCATACCCTGGCAGCTTTTGTGGCAATCAAACTTTGGTGATTGATGATGTTTAGTAAAGCCGTTTCGATAAATTGTGCTTCAAAAATAGGCGCTTTTACCCGAAGAAGAGGCTCTTTTGGAAAGACTACAGTTCCTTCAGGGATCGCATATATATCTCCAGTAAATCTAAAGGCTCTTAATTCATTAATAAAATCTTCGCTGAATAAGTTAAGACTTCTTAAGTAATCTAAATCTTCTTCGGAAAAAGATAAGTTTTTAATATAGTCAATCGCCTGCTCAAGTCCTGCCACGATTGCAAATCCTGAATTACAAGGATTGGTACGATAAAATAAATCAAATACCACTTCATGGTTCTTAACATGAGCTTGCTTATACCCTTGCATCATGGTCATTTCATACAGATCAGTCAGAAGGGTTAAATTTAAACCATTCATGATTAGACTTCCTTTCGTATACTTTTTAATACCGGCTTGTACCATTATACCACAAAGTAAATTAACGGGATAAAAATTTTATAAATAAAGATATTATATCTGTTTATCCTTGGATAAAAGCTGTACTAATTCCTGGCCTTTTTTCATGGCATAACTTTTGCATTGAGAAGCCAGAAGCAGTAGTGTAAAAATAGAAAATAAAGAAACAACAACATACTTTATTATTTCCATATAAATCCCCCTTCTATTTTACAGAAATCATCTTCAATCTATAACTATAGGGTATGTACAAAACCTTAGTATAATGACAAATATAATAAAAAACCCCTTTACAAATGTAAAAGAGTTTTCTATAATAATAAATTGAGTTATAGATTGGGATATTTGTATAAACACGAAGAAAAGGACAAGTACGTATTTTTGAAGTCCGCAGCGAATTGGGGATGGTGGGAGCCCAAGATG
>JAAYPH010000207.1 GCA_012519955.1 Candidatus Epulonipiscium sp. | reverse complement strand
TATTAAAAAGAAAAACAGTTGAACAAGATCAAGTAGTACGGAAGGCAGCATCCTTTGCCGAAAAAAAGCGCGAAGAATTATTAGATGCAGTCAAACAAAGGAAAATGCTAGAATCTTTAAAAGAAAAGCGATGGACTGAATATAAAGAAGAGGAAAATAGAGAAGAACAAAAGATCATTGACGAAATTGTCAGCTTTAAATCTCAAAGCCGATAATGGACGGAGGCTAGAAAAATGGCAAAATTATCTACGAAGACTAAAGAGGAAAAAAATGACGAGATTGAAATTCATAAGAAAAAGAAAAGTAAAAAGCCATTCATTATTACTTCCATTATTCTGTTAGTCACCATAGGGATAGGGGCTGTAATTCGTTTTAACATTGGAAATTTAACAGAAAAATATTTAAGAGCGTATTTGGAGAAGATTCCAATTGTAAATAATGTGCTCCTCCCTAAAAAAGCAAATAAAGATCAATATGCAGAGTATTCAAAAGAGCAGCTTATTCAGAGTATAGAAGAACTTCAAAAAGAGTTAGAAGAAAAGCAGCAGTTATTAGACATGGATAAAGATACAATAGAAAAACTCGAAAGTGAAATTGCTAGATTAAAAGAAATTGAGGCAGCACAAATTCAATTTAAAGAAGACAAAAGACAATTTGATGAGATGATCGCCACACAAAATCCGGCTGATTTTATAAAATTTTACAAGGAAATGTATCCCGATACAGCAGCAGAAATATATGAAAGATTAGTTGGAGAAGCAAAGCTGGTGCAGGATGCAAAGAAATATGCTGAACCATTTCAAACTATGGATCCTGAAAATGCTGCAAAGGTTTTTGAAGAAATGGTAAGCACTGACATTGATTTGGTTGTTCTTATCCTTCAAAATATAGATAGTGAACAACGAGCTGATATCCTGGGAGAGATGAATCCCACAGATGCAGCAAAAATCGTTAAAACTATGGCACCTTAAAAGAAAGGAGGGAGAGGTATGAATATTCAGTTGCCTGCCTTGGAGTTTGCAGTTGGGAAAATCCAGAACAATCAAGAAGTAAAAAGAAAAGAATTCTTTAATGAGAATCAAGATAGCTTTGATAGTGTTTTAAAGAATACTCAAAAAAGCAAAGAAAATTATGAAGCTGTGCAGTCAAAAACTGCAATTTCTCGAAACCAAAAAAGTAATAAAAGTTCACATCAAGAAATTAAGAATGAGCACGCAGAGGATTCCCAATTACAATCTGTAAGTGAAGAGCAAGAGATTCCCAATGAAGACGAAATTATTGAGGCATTGGAAGAAAAAACCGGGATGACTAAAGAACAGATTCAATCAGTATTAGAGGCATTAGGAATTACTGTGTATGATTTGTTTCTGACTCAAAATTTACAGCAGTTTATTCAACAAATTCATAGTGTTGAAGATCCAATGGAATTGCTTTCTATTCCCAATATCAATCAAACCTATAAAGACATTCTGAGCTTATTTGAAGAGTTGAAAGAAAGTTTTCCTATTCTACAAGATATAGCTGAGAACAGTGAATTATTAAAAAGTACAATTACTGACTCTGAGAAGATCATGGATTTAGCTTCACCTGACGAAAATCAGCTCCAAGAACATGAACTACAAAACATGACATCTGTTGGAAATAGTGTTGCTTTAGAAAAGAACTCTCAATTAGAGGATGATTTTTCACAGAAGAATTCAGAAAAGCAATCTCAAAATGAAAACATTCCTGTGGTTGAAATCGAGAAAGAAGAAACACCTTCTGCAGATCTTTTAACTGACGATGAACTGCAAGAGATTAATGATATAGGGGTGAGCAGCTCAGAATTTACTGAGTACATTGAAGTTAGTGACAGTCAAGTCATTATTCAGCACAATGCAATATCTGAGGGTCAGATTATAGAAAGTACACAGAGCCAACTAAATTCTCGACCAGTTGATGCAGAGCAGCTTATTAAACAAATGGTAGACCATATAAAGGTCAACATAAAAGAAGACTCAACAGAAATGAATCT
This sequence comes from Candidatus Epulonipiscium sp., assembly GCA_012519955.1. Lineage (GTDB taxonomy): Bacteria > Bacillota > Clostridia > Lachnospirales > Defluviitaleaceae > Defluviitalea > Defluviitalea saccharophila. Next base: position 3,305 of record JAAYPH010000207.1, on the reverse strand, counting down.
TCAGCTTAAACCAGACCATTTAGGAAATCTATCCTTAAAAATTGTAACTGAGAGAGGCATTATCACAGCTCAATTTGTTGCTGAAAGTCAGGCAGTAAAAGAAATCATCGAAGCAAACTTCAATCAATTAAAAGATGTACTTCAAGAACAAGGTTTGCTCATCGAAAACTTAGAGGTTTCAGTAAAACAAGATTTTCAAGAGCAGCAATCCAATTTTATGGAAAGAAATTCATCTAAATCGAGCAAACGAATAAGAGAAATCCTCTCTAATTTGACTGAGGATTCAGCAGAAAATTATAATGTCGAATACAATAATCCTTATAGACGTTCTGAGAGTGAGATTGATTTTTCAGCATAATATTAGGAGGTGAAATAATGGCAAGTGTAAACTATATTAGTGCAACAGATTCAAAGATTCAATATGAAAAACCCTCTGCTGCACCTAAGAACGAAATGGACAAAGACGCTTTTTTACAGCTTTTAGTTACACAATTAAGATATCAAGATCCTTTAAATCCTACGGACGATAAAGAATTTTTAGCACAGATGGCGCAGTTTACTACTTTAGAACAAATGCAGAATATGAATCGTAGCTTTGAAGCTACTAAGGCATTTTCTTTATTAGGGAAAGAAGTACAGGCAACCATTGTTAATGAGCAAACATCTGAGGTAGAAATTGTTCAAGGTAAAGTTGAGTTTGTTAAAATGAAAAACGGCAAGGCATATCTTGTTGTAGACAATAAGGAAGTTCCTGCTGACGATGTAGAAATCGTAACAGATTCTGCAATTTTAGGACTTGATAATCAGCCAACAAATGCCTTTGAGCTCATTGGAAAGGTTGTACAATTTGCAAGACAAAATCCAGTAACTAAGGAAACTGAATATATTGAAGGAAAAGTGCAGCACATTAATATGAAAAATGGCAAGCCGTATGTAGTGATTGGATCTGAAGAAGGATTAATTGAGGCTTCTCTAGATAAAATAGAGGGAATTGTTGAAAAGGATTCTCTTGTAGGAAAGCATATAATCGGCTCCTTCTTTAATAGTGAAACGCAAGAATATGAAAAGATAGAAGGACAAGTAGACTATATTTTCATAAGAGGAAATAAGACCTATGCCGTAGTGAATGGCAAAGAAATGACTCTTGAAGATATTGAAAAGGTATTTAGGAATTGACGCTAGGGGGGTGATTTAATGAAAATTACTCAAAACCTAATGACCCATCCTATATCTAAAAACGAGCAAATAACCCGTATTAGACAAATCAATCCCAATAATGATGGAACTGTGAATCAGTTCGATAAAATACTAAAAGAGAAAATGGCTTTTAGTGAGCAAGTAAAATTCTCTAAGCATGCAGCCATGAGGCTAAATTCTAGACAAATAGAATTAAGTGATGAACAAATAAAAAAATTGCAAATAGGGATTGAAAAAGCTGAGGAGAAAGGAATCAGAGATTCTCTTGTATTAATCGATAAAATTGCTTTAGTGGTCAATGTTAGAAGTCGTACTGTAGTAACCGCAATTGATTCTAATGGAGATAAAGAAGCTGTTTTTACAAATATTGATGGCGCTGTTATTGTATAGCTGGACCTTTAAGAGGAGGCTTTCATCTTGGACTGATTGAAAAGATGACGATAGCGCATCAATACAACTAATCTTAAGGAGGTCAAACGATCATGATGAGATCAATGTTTTCCGGAATTTCCGGATTAAGAATTCACCAAACAAAGATGGATGTTATTGGGAATAATATTGCCAATGTAAATACTACTGCTTTTAAAGCAAGTCGTGTTACTTTTAATGAAGTTTTTAGCCAAACTCTTCAAGGAGCCAGCGGAGCAAGCGCACAGACGGGAAGAGGCGGAAGAAATCCAATGCAGGTTGGGTTAGGAGCTAATATTGCTTCCGTGGATACACTTATGACAACTGGTGCCGCTCAAAGAACGGATAATCCTTTTGATTTAATGATCAATGGAGATGGATTCTTTGTAGTAGGAGATGAAAGCGGAACATATTTCACAAGAGCCGGTGCCTTTCGTAAGGATGACGAAGGAAATTTAGTTATTCCTAATGGTATGAAAGTCTACGGATGGAATACAGTTGAAACGGATTCAAATACGGGAGTGCAAACGGTTGTGAGGGCCAATGTTGGACCATTGAAATTGGATAGCCCAGAAAATTTGACAGCAAGTCCAGCAGCAACAACTAAGATAAGGCTTAATGGGAATATCAATCAAATAGATGGTCAAAGTACTAATGGAATATCCGTTCAAGTACAATTTTATGATAGCTTAGGTAATCTATTTAACGGTATTTTAAAGGCTACGTATGATCCTACTGCCAAACCACCGACATGGTCTTTTGTTGGGACTGCGAAAGATGATGATGGAAACGAACAACTTGATGTTATGGAAATTATTAGCGCTGATGGGTCATATGTAGGTACGGTTGAGATAGATACAGGAAGGATGCAATTTGATACTTCAGGGAAATTGGCGCTTGATTCTGATGGAAAGCCAGTTCTACTTCAAAATGTGGTAATAAAAAGGGACTCAGCAACTCTTTACAAAGCTAATGATGATACAAAGACAGTGATCAATCTAAATTCAACCATAAGTAGTATCGAAGTTAGTCTTGAGGATTTAACACAATTTACTTCTAAAACCAACATTGATCCAATTCGAGTAGATGGTCGTGAACCTGGTGAACTTACAGGATACAACATTGGTTCAGATGGAATTATTATTGGGCAATACAGTAATGGTCAGCAGAAGATGTTAGGTCAAGTAGTTATTGCAAACTTTAGGAATCCTGCCGGACTTCAAAAGGTTGGAGACAATCTCTTTGCAACAACTCCTAACTCAGGGGATTTTGACGGCATAGGAGAGGAACCTGATCTTCAAGGAGGAGTTCTGGAGATGTCCAATGTAGATCTTGCTAAAGAATTTACAGAAATGATTACTACTCAGAGGGGATTCCAAGCTAACTCACGAATAATTACTTCTTCAGATGAAATGCTTCAAGAGTTAGTTAATTTAAAACGTTAAAATAAAGTTCACACACTTTAAGTGATCATAACTTAAAGTGTGTGGAAATTTATTATGCCTTTTTACAAGGAAATTTTAAATTTAAGCTACAAAAGGCGGGATAAATCAATATGATTAAGGTAACGAGGTTGAACGATACACAGATTGTTATTAATGCAGAATTAATCGAATTTGTAGAAGAAACTCCTGATACGGTAATAACTATGACAACAGGACGCAAAATTGTTGTAAAAGAAACAGTTGATGAGGTTATCG
>JAAYPH010000019.1 GCA_012519955.1 Candidatus Epulonipiscium sp. | reverse complement strand
TGAACACCTTTCTTTTATGAATTATGATTTCATTTTACTATATTTCATTATCCCCGTCCACTTTGCTAACTTCAGAAAAGGAGTAGACCATAGGGCTACTCCTTCTATATTACAGATACTTTACCTTTACTAATGAAGCTAAATAGCAGTAAGGACAGAATGGTTGCAATAGTCAAGATAGATGCCAAAGCTGCCGCCGTACCGAAGCTTGCACGAACTACTTCAGTATAAATTGCTACAGAAATAGTTGCTGTCTTACCTCCATACAGCATAATACTGGAGCTTAACTCATTAATACTGGTAATCCAGCTTAAGATTGCTCCTGATATTACTCCTGGAGCCATCATCCTTGCTGTAATTTTAAAGAATGTTTTCATCGGAGAAACTCCCAGATTTATAGAGGCTTCTTCAATACTTTGGTCAATCTGATACAGCATAGCACTACTTGAACGAATGGTATAAGGCATTTTTCGTACAACGTATGCAATGACCAAAATAGACGCAGTACCTGAAAGAATCAAAGGAGGTTGATTAAATGCTACCAATAAGCTGATACCGAGAACTGCACCTGGAATAACGTAAGGGAACATAATCAACAAATCTAAGAAGTTTGTAATCTTATCTTTCCTTTTAACTACAAGATAAGAAATGAGCATTCCTAATACTACCATAATAATGATTGCAATAGTCGAGTATACGAAAGTATTGGTAATGTTTTTAGAAAGTTTATAGAAAATCTTTTGATAACTTTCCAAGCTAAAGCCTTTTACAAAGATAGGACCGTTAGTTTTGATAAAGGAAGTAACAATTACCACGATTTGAGGTAAGAATGCAACGAAGGAAACAAACATACAAATAGCTGTTAAGAAAATTCTTTTTCCTAAAGAAAGCTCTTCCACAATAGGTGGACGCAATGCAGTCATTACGTAATTCTTTCGTGATACAGCATATTTTTGAATAAGAAGTACGGTGGTTGAGCATAGTACAATTATTACGCTGAGTGCTCCAGCCATATTGGCATTACCGCCCATCTCACTCATATACTCTTCATATACCAAAACTGGAAGTACCTTATAACCTTCACCAATAAGCATCGGCGTACCAAAGTCAGCCAGAGAAGACATGAATACCATGATTGCACCTGCTGTTAATGTCGGCATAATAACTGGTATTGTAATTGTCCAGATTCTTTTCAGTTTACTGGAACCAAGATTTTCAGCAGCTTCTTCTAAAGATCTATCAATGCTGGACATAGCACCGGAAACATATAGATACACATAAGGGAAGAATTTAAGAGTAAATACCAGTACAATTCCGCCGAAGCCGTAAATTGGAGGTACAGTGATTCCTATTTTACTGAATAAAGTGGTGACAAAACCGCTTCTTCCAAACATCATAATCCAGGAATATGCTCCTATAAATGGCGGAGACATAAGAGACATAATAATCAATATATTAATTAATTTCTTTCCATAAATATTATAACGGGTTGTAATGTATGCCATAGGAAGACCTATAATAACTGAAAAAAGTGTTGCAAAAAGCGAAACGGTCAAACTGTTTTTTAAAGTTCTGTAGTAGTATTTCTTAGTAAAGAATGTTACATAATTTTGTAATGTAAAGCCACCATCTTTGGTTAGAAAACTGCGATAAAGGATGGAAAAGAACGGATAAATAAGAAATATAAAAAAGAGTAAAATAGATAGCCACTTTACAATATTCCAAAAATCCAAACGTGATTTTAGCGATTTCTTTGTAGTGCCTTCATATGTCATGAGAGCACCTCCGTTCCGGATTCGTTAAATAAATTAATCTTTTCAGGATTAAAGGTTAAGCTCACTTTTTGGCCTTGTTTGCGTACAAAATCAATGTCTTTTGTATATTCGTTTGCTTCTACGATTTGACCATTTGGAAGTTTGACCTCATAATTTGCAAAGTCACCAAGGAAAGTATACATGCTGATTTCTCCCTGTAGTCCATACGCAGAAGGATCATTTAGAATAAATTGTTCAGGACGTACTGAAATCTTGATATTGCCTTCTGCTTTCTTTTTCAATTTAATCTTAAACTCCATACCTGCATCCAATTTTACATGGGCAGTCATATCATCATCCATCTTAACAATCTTTCCGTCCATAAAGTTTGAGATACCGATAAATCCTGCTACAAAAGTATTCTGTGGTTTTTTATAAATCATTTCAGGCGTATCGATCTGCATTACTTTACCCTTATTAAGAATGGCTATCCTGTCTGAAATTGCAAGGGCTTCTTCCTGGTCGTGGGTAACATATATGGTAGTGATATTAAGATCTTTTTGAAGTTTTTTAATGATGGTTCTCATTTGAACTCTCAATTTTGCATCCAGATTAGAAAGAGGTTCATCCATTAATAAAACACTAGGGCGGATAACAATAGCTCTGGCCAATGCAACACGTTGCTGCTGTCCTCCTGAAAGTTCAGAGGGCTTTCTGTCTTTGAGATTTTCAATCTGTACTAATTTCAGTGCTTCCATAACTCTGGGGCCAATTTGCTCCTTTTTTTCCTTTCGCGCTTTTAACCCATAAGCAACGTTATCGAACACTGACATATGAGGGAAAATTGCATAATTCTGAAATACCATACCAATATCTCTTTTATGGGCTTCTATATTATTAATCACCTTATCATCAAAGTAAATTTTTCCCTCTTCTATAGAGTTGAAACCGGCAATCATGCGAAGCAATGTGGTTTTACCACAACCGGAGGGTCCTAATAAAGTAAAAAATTCCCCCTGTTTGATATCACATGAAATATGGTCAACTGCAACAAAGTCGCCATATTTTTTTACCACATTATCAATTTTAACTGTATGACTCATCTTCTCGCTCCTTTAAAATGTAATTTCCCTTTTATAAATGCCGCGCAGGCAATGAAAAGAAAATACCTTTTCCCACCTGCGCGGTATATAATGCTTTTTTAGAACTCTAATATTTTTTCTTCATTAATTATTGAACGATAACTTCTTTCCATTTATTCATAATCTCTTCTTTTTGTGAAGAAGCCCATTCAAAATCGTAATCGACCATTGGGATTTCGGACATTGGAGGAAGTCCTTCTGGTGGATTGGTATCTAATCTTACTGGTCTTCTTCCAAAATCAGCAGCCATCATGCTTTGACATTCTTTACTTAATACAAAGTTTAAGAAGATTTCTGCATTTTCTCTGTTCTTTGATCCTTTTACCAATGCAATACCATCTGGAACTGCAGATGTTCCTTCTGATGGGTATACAATACCTACATCAGCACCAGCCTGAACATATTTAATAGCTTCTTTTTCAAGGGTTAAGCCAACTGCATATTCTCCATCTGCAACTTTTTTGTAAACATCTCCAGAGGATCCAAGAATTTTACCGTCTAAGTTTGCAACTAATTTTTCTATAAATTCCCAACCTTTTCCGTCATCTTTACCAAAGGCAGTTAAGATTGTACACAGGATTGTGTAGGATGAACCAGATTTTGCAGGGTCTGCATAAGCAATTTGTCCTTTGAATTTTGGATCAATAAGATCTCCCCAACCTTTTGGTACATCGTTTTCAGCAACCAGTTTCTTATTGTACATGATAACCATTGGAAGTGGTGATTCACCGGTCCACATATTGCTTGGGTCAACATAATTTTTGTCGATGTTATCAATATCTTCCGGTACGAAAGGCTCGAAATATTCTGTGTACGCTGCTAAAGAGTCAGCACCGCCGCCCCAGAAAACGTCACAAAGTGGGTTTGCACTTTCTGCTTCGATTCTCTTTAAAAGTTCCCCTGTACCTGCTGCAACTAAGTCAACTGTAATACCAGTTTTTTCTTGGAATTCTTTAATTCCTGCATTTAATGGGTCTGCAGGGTGTGGTGAGTAAACTGTAACACGCTTAGAAGCATCTCCACCTGTTTGAGCAGGTTCTTCACTGGTTGACGGAGCAGATGGCTGCTCTTGTGTTGGCTGTTGGTTGCCTCCGCAGCCAACCATAGTTGTTGCTAGCATCATGAATACCAATAGCATACTTAAAATCTTTTTCATTAATATCTCCTCCAATTCATTTTTTTGAAGCTGTGTTACTTTTTGATAAATTTATTATTACAATTTACACATTTATTATTACATTTAATAATGATAAATTCAACGTGACAAACATGAACTTTTGTTTAGAATTTAGTCATCTTGTATAAAAAAACCTATTTATTATCTTATATTTATGCATTTTGCCGATAAATAATATGCCTTGAATTATAAAAATAGCTGTGTTAGAATGACACGAGTAAAAAATGCAATGTGGGAGGAATGACTATGATAAAATTTGGAACAGGCGGATTTCGTGCAATTATAGGTGAGGATTTTACAAGAGAAAACCTTGAGCTGATTGCTAAGGCTCTCTCTCAAATGATTGTTCAGGATGGTGTGTCGGACAAGCCAGTAGTTATTGGATACGATAGAAGATTTTTATCCAATCTTGCGGCACAGTGGATTTCCTGTGTATTCGCAGCAGAAGGGATTACTGTACATCTTATTGATTTTAACGCTCCTACCCCGATGATTATGTATCAGGTAAAAGCAGAGGAGGCTGCCTATGGCATGGCTGTTACTGCCAGCCACAATCCTGCAGAGTATAACGGTGTCAAAGTCTTTACCTCCGGTGGTCGTGATGCTACCGAAGTAGTTACCAATAGAATCGAAAATGAAATTTCAAAAATTAACAAAGAAGATATTTCCAGAATGGATTTTTCTAAGGCTGTCGAAGCGGGGTTAATTAAAAAAATCAATCCACAAAATGCATATATAGACAGTATTTTAAATCTCATCAATATTGAAGCCATCAAAGAAAGAGGTCTTAACATCCTTTTAGATCCTATGTATGGTGTAAGTAGGACCACCCTTCAAACCATTTTAATGACATGTCGCTGTAATGTAGAAGTCATCCACGGCCGACATGATACCCTCTTTGGCGGCAGACTCCCCTCACCTAACAGCGATACCCTTGCCCACCTCTCACAATTGGTTGTAAAGGGCGGCTATGACCTAGGTATCGCCACCGACGGTGATGCTGACCGAATAGGTTTGATTGATGCCAATGGTACCTTTATTCATCCCAATGACATATTAGTATTGCTATACTATTATCTCCATGAATTTAAAGGCTGGAAAGGAGGAGTGGTTCGAAACATCGCCACTACTCACTGTCTTGACAGAATGGCAGAGGATTTTGGAGAAATATGCTATGAAGTCCCTGTAGGATTTAAACATATTTCCTCCAAGATGGAAGAAACGGACGCGATCATCGGAGGAGAATCCTCAGGAGGCTTGACCGTAAAAGGTCATATTCGCGGAAAAGACGGGGTATATGCCGGTGCTCTGTTAACTGAAATGTACAGTGTAATTGGCAAACCTTTGTCTGAAATATTGGATGATATCCACAGCAAATATGGAAACTATTTTATGAGCGAAGCGGATTTCCGTATCACTCAGGAACGTAAAGAAGAATTGCAAAGATTCCTTTTTGAAGAAAAGAACACTCCCCATTTCGATCTTGAGATTGAAAAAGTTTCTTATCTTGACGGGTTCAAGGTTTATTTCAAAAATGGCGGCTGGGTAATCTGCAGATTTTCCGGAACCGAGCCGGTACTGCGTATCTTCTCTGAAATGAGTACTCCAGAAGAAGCGGATCGTATTAATAAAATCTTCCAGGAATTTTTACAGCTATAAGAAAAGGCTTCGCAGTCGCGAAGCCTTTTTATTTATTCTTGTATATCTATTTTTAATCCCAATTCTTCCAGCTGCTTTTCGGTAACTGTTCCGGGTGCCTCTGTCATCGGACAGGAAGCATCTTTTACTTTTGGGAAAGCGATAACATCTCTTATGCTGTCTTCCTGTGCCATCAGCATAACCATTCTGTCCAGGCCATAAGCCAATCCTCCGTGAGGCGGTACTCCATATTTAAAAGCATTCATTAAGAATCCAAAATTCTCGTAAGCAGCTTCTTTTGTAAAACCTAATGCAGCAAACATTTTTTCCTGAACATCCCTTTGATAAATACGAATACTTCCGCCGCCGATTTCTACTCCATTAAGGCAAATATCATAAGCCTTCGCCCTTACTTTTCCTGGGTCAGTATCCAGTAATTCAATATCTTCATCCATAGGTGAGGTAAAAGGATGATGCTTTGCAGCAAATCTTTGTTCTTCTTCATCCCACTCAAGAAGTGGGAACTCTGTTACCCATACAAAGGAATACTCATCTTTCCTGGTTAAGCCTAAGCGTTTGGCAACTTCTAAACGAAGATTGCCAAGAGCATCGTATACTACAGAATTTTTATCTGCACAGAAAAGCAGAAGGTCCCCATTTTCTGCGTCCATAGCTTTTAAAATAGCTTGTATAGTATCCTCTGATAAAAATTTCGTAAAACTTGATTTTAGTGAGCCATCTTCATTCACTGCAATCCAAGCTATCCCTTTAGCGCCATAGGTTTTTCCTACTTCAATCAGGGAATCGATTTGTTTTCTTGGGAAGTTTCCGCATCCCTTAGCATTGATTCCTCTAACACTTCCTCCATTTTCGATTGCATCGGTGAATACTTTGAAGCCGCTATCTTTCGCTATGTCTGAGATATTTACTAATTCAAGGCCAAAACGAATATCCGGTTTGTCACTTCCAAAACGGTCCATAGCTTCCTGATAAGTTAATCTTGGAATAGGAAGAGGAATATCCACATTGACAGCTTCTTTAAATACTCTTTGAAGAAGCCTTTCGTTCACATCAATAACATCCTCTACCTGTACAAAGGACAATTCCATATCAATCTGAGTGAATTCCGGCTGTCTGTCTGCTCTCAAATCTTCATCCCTGAAGCATCTTACAATTTGGAAATATCTATCAAACCCAGAAACCATTAAAAGTTGTTTAAAAGTCTGTGGGGATTGTGGAAGGGCATAAAAGTTGCCTTGGTGCACACGGCTGGGTACAAGATAGTCCCTTGCACCTTCCGGTGTACTTTTGGCAAGCATAGGCGTTTCTATTTCTAAAAAGCCCTCGCCGTCAAGAAAATTCCTTACGGATTGCGCAACCCTGTGTCGAAGCATTATATTTCTTTGAAGATCCGGTCTTCTAAGGTCTAAGTAGCGATACTTAAGACGAAGGTCTTCTTTTACAGCACTGTTTTCTTCTATGGCAAAAGGAGGCGTTTCTGCCTCTGAAAGTATTCGAAGTTCCTTTGCAATCACTTCAACATACCCTGTTTCCATATTTGGATTAATGCTTTCTCTTTGGCGGACATTCCCTCTTACGGCAATTACAAACTCGCTTCTAAGGGTCTCAGCCTTTTTAAAGCCTTCAGAATCTACATCGTTTTCATCAAAAACCACTTGTAAAATCCCGCTTCTGTCTCTTAAATCAATAAATATTAAACTTCCCAAATTTCTTCTTTTTTGTACCCAGCCCATTACTACTACTTCGCTGCCAATCAAATTTTCTTTGACCTGAGTGCAGTAGTGGGTTCTCTTTAATCCTGCCATTGATTCTCCCATGATAAACCTCCTATAGTCCAAAATAATAAAATAAATGATTCCGTTTTATCCAATGAGTCCTTTTACTGCCTGTACAATATCACTAAGGACAACTTCTGTTTGTTCTCTGGTTTCCATATTCTTGATAACAGCTTTTCCGGCATTGATTTCATCATCTCCCAGGATCATAGAATATTTGGCACCAATTTTATCCCCATATTTCATCTGAGCCTTCACACTTTTACCCAAATGGTCTGCCTCTGCAGATATTCCTGCCTGGCGAAGCTGATATACCAGATGATGGGCTTTAATTAATGCACTTTCTCCTATAGAACCTATAAAGATATCTTTGGACGGAGTATATTCCTTTTTCCCCTTCTCCGCTTCTGCTACCATTAACAGTCTTTCCAATCCTACGGCGAATCCAACCGCTGGAGTGGGAGAACCACCTAATTCTTCAACTAAATTGTTGTATCGGCCCCCTCCACAGATGGTTCCCTGGGCACCGATATCTGTAGAAATGAATTCAAATACGGTTCTTGTATAATAGTCTAAGCCTCTTACAATACCCGGATCTACAGTGTATTCTATTCCCATTTCATCCAGTAATGTTTTCACCATTTCAAAGTGATTTTTGCATTCTTCTCCTAAAGTATCCAGTACTGTAGGCGCATTGGCAACAATCTTGCCGCAATTTTCATTTTTACAGTCTAGTACCCTTAATGGATTTTTTTCAAATCTTTCTTTACAGGTTTCACAAAGATTGTGTAAATTTTCTCCAAGATATTCTCTTAGCTTTTCATTGTACTTCTTACGGCATTCCGGTCCTCCCAGGCTGTTGATATGCAGTTTTACCTTGGAGATCCCCATTCTTTTTAACAGTTCTGCGGCAACAGTAATCACTTCTACATCTGCAGTTGGAGCGTCTGCCCCAAGAAGTTCAATACCAAATTGATGGAATTGTCTCATTCTTCCTGCCTGAGGTTTTTCGTATCTAAAGGCAGGGGTAATGTAGTACAGTTTTGTAGGCTGAGTGTCAGCGTACATTTTTTGTTCTAAGTAGGCTCTAACGGCTCCGGCTGTTCCCTCCGGCTTTAGAGTAATATTTCTTCCCTTTTTATCTTGAAAACTATACATTTCCTTTTGAACAATATCCGTCGTTTCTCCTACGCCTCTTTGAAAAAGCTCTGTATGTTCAAACATTGGTGTCCTGATTTCTCCATAGCCAAAATCCTTGCATAATTCCCTGATAGTTTGTTCCATTTCCTGCCAAGCAATAATTTCACTTCCAAACAAATCCTTTGTCCCACGAGGTGCTTTGGTCAGCATATAAATTCCTCCTTATGATATACCTTCTACGGCTTTTTATTCCCTGTTAAACCTTTTTAACCTGCGTAGCTTCTTATCCCTTGTTATTAACATTACCAATAACCTATTTTTCAACAAAAAATCCGTCCATGACAAAAAATTTTGCCAGGGACGGAAATATTCTTCCGCGGTGCCACCCTGTTTGAATAGCATTCCTCTTGTGAGTTTTATAACGGTAACAAACCGTACAATCCTACTCCTATTTCAGATTGTCACTTAAGGATGTCCTTCGAATATTTTTTCTTTAAAAGCTCTCAGCCCAGGCTTTTTTTTCTGTAAAAGAAATATAAATATTCTACTCTTCCTCTTAACGCTTTAATGTATTGCTATCATACCATTCCAATTTTCATATTACATTCTACATTTTATGCATATTAAAAAACATTGTCAAGGTCTTTCAAACCCTTTTGTTTTCTTAAGATCATCTCATCAATTCTATTAATATATTCTTCAACATTCTTAACATTGGGTATTCGTTCAATCCTATTGGTTATAGGGTCTACGACTTTTGTAATGGCTCCTGCCCCCAGGGCTAAGATTGTTTCTTTCTCTTCCATGATTTCAATATTGTACACCGACTCTTTTCCCGATTTACAATACCCTGCATTCTCGAAATTTCCAAGCATGTTTTTTTGTCTATAAAGATAATAGGGTTCCATACCCATGTCATAAGCTCCTTGACTGGTTATGAATATCATATCTTCTATTTCCTCAGCTTTGGTCAGGGTATATTCCTCTAAGGATTCTCTTAATCTTGAAGCCCGCTTAATTGCCATAGTATGAACCGTAATACTGTCGGGATTCAATTCCTTAATCTTAACCATAGTATTTTTCACATCTTCGGGACTTTCACCAGGCAAGCCTACAATTAAATCCATATTGATATTATGATGGCCTATTTCCCTTGCCCAATTGAAAACTTTTACGATATCCTCCGTAGTATGCTTTCGGCCAATGCGTACGAGGGTTTCTTCGTTCATGGTTTGAGGATTAATTGAAATTCGGTTGACATGATACTGTTTAAGAATCTCTAATTTTCTTTTTGTAATCGTATCCGGTCTTCCGGCTTCTACGGTAAATTCCTCGGCATCCTTGACATTAAAATGCTGATTCACCAGCATTAACAGTCTTTCCAGCTGATCTTCGTTTAAGGCGGTAGGGGTCCCGCCTCCTATATAAATGCTTCTAATTTTCTTATTGCTGCTATACTTCCCACCGAAAATGATTTCTTTTTCTAAGGCATCCAGATAGCCCTCGACTTGTTTTTCTCTATGGTCTATAGCATAAGAAGTAAAAGAACAATACAGACATCTTGTAGGGCAAAAAGGAATCCCTATATAGACACTGATCTCATCCTCTTGATTTTTTTCCAATATGCTTTTTTCTTTTTCCGCAACTTTGATCATCAATTCCACTTTATCTTCTCTGATATCATAGAACTCTAATAATCGTTTTTTTATATCTTCCCTGGGCATATTGTGCTCAAACATTTCATGCACAATTTTTGTAGGCCTTATGCCTGTCAGAAACCCCCAGGGCATTTTTACTCCAGTAACTTCACAAAGGGTGTGATAAAGGGTGCGAATCAACTGCTGCTTGGTATGTTTTTGATCAAGACTCCCCTCTTCTTCTTTGACCACTATGAGCTGTTCCTTTTGATAAATTTCAGCTCTGCATAGATTATCTCTTAAAATACTTCTAATCTTCGCTTCTTGAATATAGCCTTCAAAAACTTTTATGATATTTTCTATTTCGTAATGATATTCATGTCCTACTAATTCTATGTCAATCATATTTATACATCCCAGCCGTCTTCATTGAAGTATGGATTATGTTTCTTTTCTGAACCAATGGTTGTTGCTCCTTCATGTCCCGGGTAAACCATAACATCCTCAGGAAGAACAAGAAGTTTATCTTTAATACCAGCTTTTAAAAGCTGAAAACTTCCCCCAGGGAAATCAGTTCTTCCAATGGACCGTTGAAACAAATTGTCTCCCGAAAAAAGTACCTTATGATTTTCTTCATAATAATTAACCCCGTCCATCGTATGTCCAGGGGTATGAATCACTTTAAAGGATAAATTCCCTACATGAATGATTTCTCCATCGGAAACATATTTATCAGCAGTCTTTGTAAATCCCCTATGGGCAAACACCCCTGAAAGATTAAGATTAGGATTACTTAAATATTCCTTTCCTTCTTCATGGATTACAATTTCTGCTCCGGTAAATTCTTTAACCTTATCCAAGGCTCCTATATGGTCGAAATGACCATGGGTGATAAAAATATATTCTATTTCCAAATTTTCTTTTTTTATAGCTTCAATAATTTTATTTCCCTCTGCTCCGGGATCCACTACCACACCTTTACCGGTAGTTTCATCTCCCATGATATAACAGTTTACTCCCATCATTCCTACGGTAAGAACTTTTAATATCATATAGGTTCTCCTTACATTAAAAGGTTTTATCGCTATCGATTAAAATGGTTACAGGACCATCATTTAATAAACGCACTTCCATATGGCTTTGGAATTGCCCCTGTTCTGCTTTTATTCCCGTTGCTTTTGCCTTTTTAATAAAGGTATTATAAATTTCTTCAGCCACAGCGGGGGGAGCAGCTTTTGTATAACTTGGTCTTTTCCCTTTTCTGGCATCTCCATATAGGGTAAAATTAGGAACAATCAAAAGCTCCCCGCCTACATCCTTAAGAGACAGGTTCATCTTGCCTTCTTCATCTTCAAAAATTCTTAGGTGAATGATTTTATCAAGCATATAGTCCATAACTTTTTCATCATCTGTCTCCTGCATTCCAAGAAGAACCATCAGTCCTTTTCCAATTTCGCCAATAGTATTTCCGTCTACTTTCACACTTGCTTGTGCTACTTTCTGTACAACTGCCCGCAATGTCTTACCTCCTAGGTAGTCACTCGTATAATATCGTTGATTCCGGGTACATTTTTAAGCTTCTTGGTAATAACTTCTAGTTGCTGTACACCGCTAATCTCTATAGTAATATTAAAGATCGATTCATTGTTTTTGTTCGTTCTGGCATTCAGTGCCTTAACAGGGATCTTTTCTTCTGTAAGTACCTTTGAAATGTCAATGAGCATTCCCATTCTATCTTCACCGACCACTTTAATTTCGGTTTGATAGGTTCTATTTTTCGTGTCCTGCTCGGCAACATACCATTCAGCATCAATTAAACGATTTTTGTCTTCATCGCCTAAGTGAATAATGTTAATACAATCGGTTCTGTGTATAGACACACCTCTGCCTCTTGTAATAAACCCGACAATCTCATCTCCTGGAACAGGATTGCAGCATTTAGAAAAGCGTACCGCTACATCTCCTACTCCTTTTACAACTATACCACTTTTTGATTTTTTAATTGGTTTTTTGGATTCTTCCTGGGGAACGATAATATTGTCTTCTGTGATGTGCTTTCTTTGCTCTTTTTGATATTCTTCATATAATCTATGAACGACTTGCCCTTCTTTAAGGCCTCCATGGCCTATAGCTGCACAAACTGCATCCCAGGTTTGAAATCCATATTTGCTTAAAACCACTGCCATCCATTCCGGTTTTAACAAATCATTTATATTGAGGCCTCTTCTTTTGGCATCTCTCTCAAGCATTTCTTTTCCACGGATAATGTTTTCATCTTTGAATTCCTTTTTAAACCATTGGTTAATTTTCGTTTTTGCCTGAGAACTTTTTACGTTTTTAAGCCAATCCCTGCTGGGACCTCTGGAATTTTGAGAAGTTAATATCTCGATACGATCTCCATTTTTGATCTGATAATCAAACGTAACGATTTTACCATTTACCTTGGCACCTACCATCTTATTTCCAACGGCACTGTGAATTGAATATGCAAAATCAATTGGAGTAGAGCCATAAGGCAAGCTGATGACATCTCCTTTAGGGGTAAAGGCGTATACCTGATCATTAAAGATATCCAAATCCAGTCTAAGGGCATCCATGAATTCCCTATTATCTGACATTTCTCTCTGCCATTCAAGGATTTGTCTAAGCCATGCCAGTTTCTCTTCAGTTTTGTCCTGGGATTTGTCTTGATTCTTGCTTCCTTTTTTACCTTCTTTGTATTTCCAATGGGCAGCAATCCCATATTCCGCCGTACGGTGCATTTCCCATGTACGAATTTGAACTTCAAAAGGTTCTCCCTCAGGACCGATGACACTGGTATGAAGAGACTGATACATATTAGGCTTCGGCATAGCAATATAATCCTTAAATCTTCCCGGGATCGGTTTATACATTTCATGTACAACACCAAGTACCCCGTAGCAATCTTTGACCGAATCGACTATTGCTCGAATAGCAAACAAATCAAAGATTTGATCTAAAGTTTTATTTTGGCCTACCATTTTTTTGTAAATGCTAAAAAAGTGTTTTGGTCTTCCTTCAACCGATGCCTTAATGCCTGCTTCCTCAAGTTTTTTCTTAACCTGTTCAATAATTTTTTCTATATATTCTACCCGTTCAATGCGTCTTTTTGCAATTTTTTCCACTAAATCATAATAAGCTTCCGGTTCAAGATACCTAAGGGCTAAATCATCCAACTCCACTTTGATCTTGGAAATACCCAGTCTATGAGCCAAAGGGGCATAGATATGCAGGGTCTCATAAGCCTTTTCTTTTTGCTTTTCTGGGGACATGAAGCGAAGTGTTCTCATATTGTGGAGTCGATCGGCAAGCTTGATTAAGATAACTCTTATATCCTGTGCCATGGCTAAAAACATCTTTCGATAGTTCTCTGCCTGTATCTCTTCTTTTTGCATTTCTTTATTACCGGTAGAAAACTCTATCTTTCCTAACTTTGTTACCCCTTCAACCAATCTTGCGATTTCTTCGCTAAAAAGCCTGGATATATCTTCAAACGTGTAATCGGTATCTTCTATAATATCATGCAGAATTCCTGCCGTTATAGATTCTAAGTCCAGCTCCAGTTCAGCCAAAATGACTGCTACTTCCAATGGATGTATAATATATGGTTCTCCAGATTTACGGTATTGATTTTTATGAGCTTCCTTGGCAAGATTGTAAGCACGCTCAATCATAGAAAAATCATTGGAGGGATGATACGATTGAATTGTGCGTATTAACTTTTGGTAAATCGCTTCGTCGGGCATATTTTTCCCCCATTCGTGATATATAAACATATTTCCTTTATTATAGTCATTCTGCACTATAAATGCAACATTCTCAAAAAAAGAAACTGAACTGTCAGACCATTCCATACAAATATTAAAAATTAAAAAGAGCAAAAGGATATTCGGCTGGTTTTAATTCAAAACTGCATACTTTATTGGTTTTAGGATGATTAAATGTTATTTTCCATGCCCATAGGGCAATTTGAGTCCATTCTTTTTTCTTTACGAAAATTGGATTGTACTTGTTGTCTCCCCAAAGGGGCAAGCTTTTATTGGCAAGCTGTACGCGGATTTGATGATGTCTGCCGGTCCTTAATTCGATTTTTAAAAGACTTAGAATGCCTTCTTCAGCAAATGCACTATTTACATATGTATATTCAAGGATGGCTTCTTTTGCTCCTTTAGTGCCTTCGGGAACAACTTTGGATACATTCCTAGCTTGATTTTTTAGAAGATAGTCTTTTATTTCTTCATGGTCTTTCTCCGGTTTTCCACATACTACAGCTAAATATTCCTTTTTAAATCGGTGGGACTGCATTTGCTCCGACAGTTTTGCATTGGCATCTTTGGTCTTTGCAAATACCATCAATCCCCCAACAGGTCTGTCCAATCGATGGATTAATCCTACATAGGGATTTCTGGCAGCTGGATACTTCTTTTTCAGGTAATCTTTAAGGATGCTCAGCATATCCATATCCCTTGTTTTATCCTGCTGTGAAGGAACTTTGGAAGGTTTTTCAACCACAATGATATGAGGGTCTTCGTATATTACTTTTATATCCATAGTTTTCTCCTTTTTTCAAAGATTAAACTTTTCTTTTTATTGCATAAGAAATTCGGAAGAATTTCCTATGCGATAAAAAATAATGGAACGCAGTATGCGTTCCGTAATTAGTATTTTATAATAGATTCTACACTATAGTCTTTTAAAACATCTCTGCCCTTTAAAAACTCTAACTCAATCAAATAGACAAGCTTGACTACTTCTCCGCCAACTTGTTCGATCAAATCAATAATCGCCTTGGAGGTTCCTCCGGTTGCCAATAAGTCATCTATGATTACTACTTTTTGACCGGGTTTAATCGCGTCAATATGCATTTCAATGGTTGCTGTTCCATACTCTAAATCATACTCTTTTTCAACAGTTTCATAAGGTAATTTTCCTTTTTTGCGTATAGGAATAAACCCTTTATTCATGTTGTATGCTAAAGGAACACCAAAAATAAAACCTCTAGATTCCGGTCCTATAATGAGGTCGAAATCTACTCCCTCCAGTTTATCCATCATTTGATCAATAGATGCTTTTAACCCTTCAGGACTTTGCAAAATAGGTGTGATATCCTTAAATACAATGCCTTCCTTTGGAAAGTCTAGTACATCTCTTACAATCTGCTTTAAATCCATTCTATTTCCCCCTCTGGTTCTCTTCTAAATGTTTACTCCACTGAATCATTTTTTGAAGTACCTTAGAGGACTCTAAAGATACTTTTTGATTCGAAATGTCGTGGAAAAATACAATATCATTTTCAAACTTATAACGTATTAAACCTAATTCTTCAAAAACATCCATACACAATAGTATCTTAAATACATTCATATCTGCTGCTTTATTACATTCCGCCAAAAGGCTGTCTATAAAGGCAGAATAAACATTTAAACTTTCAAGCAATTTTATATGTCTATATAGAACTGCAAAATCTTGACGATTAGGAATCAAAATTTTTAGTTCATCCTGATGAATGGTATAGTTTTTCTCAACCCAGTATAGGATATCTGTTTTTTTCTTAAGCAAGCCATACTCTGAATGACTCCACAATGGGTCGTAAAGAACCACCTTCTCGTATCCATTAAAATCAATTTGTCCAATGATGGGATTAACAACGATATCATACTCACTTTTTGAACCACAAATATTAGTATACCAAACTTTTGGCTTTTTGTTAAATAGATTTTGATGATTTTTAATTTCTTTCATAAGCTTTACTAAATTTGCTTTGGTATGCACTAAGAGGATCGTTTTTCGATCATCAAATAAATCTTCCACGGAAAGCTTATATTTTGAATTCAAATCTATAAAATCATCTTTTTGTTTTATGTCCATATGCTGAAATAAATGATATAAAGACAAATAGTAATTGTAAGTTATCTCATCTTCTTCAGTATATTTTAAGTCCTTGATCACGAGCTGAGGTTCTATCACTTGATTCCATTCATTGATTTCCAGAGCAATAATCGCAGAAATTTTCCGTCCAAAATTTAGATATTTGCTATAATCCCCCATGCCAAAACCAATGCCGTTTATAGTTTTATTGGAATTTGTAAAAGAAATCTTTAAGTGATTTCCGTCTTTTCCCACAGGACGAATGCTTCCTATTTCCCCTTCAAAAGAAAAAAGGGGCTGAGGATTGCCGACACCGTAAGGCTCCATCAGCGCTAATTCAGAAGCTAAATCTAAATTGATGTCTTCTGGTTTAATATGCGCATCCAGATAAATTTTTGGTATTAATGTCTCATCATCCATTATATTATTGGCATATTCATTAATAAAAATTCTAAAATCCTTAATATTTTCTGCAGGCATAGATAAACCTGCTGCCATTTCATGCCCTCCGAATTTCATCAGGAATTGACTGCTTCTGCAAAGGGCATCAAAAATATTAAAGCCTGCTACACTTCTTGCGGAACCCTTGGCTACCCCATCTTCTATACTCAGCAGAATAGCAGGCCTGTAGAATTTTTCCATAATTCTTGAAGCGGCTATCCCTATTACCCCATGATGCCATTTTTCTGAAGCAATGACAATGACTTTTGTCTCTTTCATATCAAGTTCTTTCTCAATAAGTTCCAGGGCCTCTTCCAAGATTGTCTGTTCCATTTCTTGTCTGCGTCTATTCTCTTCATTGAGTTCTTCTGCAATAGAAGCAGCTATATTTTCATCTTGGGTAATAAATAATTCTATTCCTCTGCTTGCATCTCCTACTCTTCCTGCCGCATTTAATCTAGGGGCTATCCCAAACCCTATAAGTCCCGTACTAATAGCTCCGCCTTTATATCCTGACACCTTAAGGAGTGCTTTAAGGCCTACATTCCAAGTATTTGGAATACTTTCAAATCCTTTTTTTACAAAGATTCTGTTCTCATCCACTAATGAAACCACATCTGCTACAGTACCTATAGCAACGATGTCTATATATTTCCAAATACAATTTTCTACTTTGAGTTTTTTGGCTAGTCCATGAATGAGTTTAAAGGTAACGCCAACCCCAGCTAAAAGTTTAAAAGGATAGCTGCATTCCTTCTGCTTCGGATCGATCACCGCATAGGCATCCGGAATTTCACTTTGACATTCATGGTGGTCTGTGATAATAAGATCTATTCCTATTTCTTTCGCAAATTCTGCTTCATTGACAGCAGCAATTCCCGTGTCCACCGTAATAATAATCTCTGTACCGCTGTCTTTAAGCTTTTTAATCGCATCTATATTAAGCCCGTAGCCTTCTTCTATACGATCCGGGATATAATAGTCTATGTTCCCTCCATTTTCTTTTAAAAACATAAAAAGGATTGAGGTACTGGTGATACCATCGACATCATAATCCCCATAAACCGTTATTTTTCTTTTCTCTGCTAATCCTTCTAAAATCCTGTCCACCGCTTTTTCCATATCTTTTAGCAAAAAAGGATTATGAAGTCTGGAATAATCAGGATGTAAAAAGGACATCATATCATCTGTATTTTTAATTCCTCTATTCTTTAAGACTTTAGCCATTAACGCAGAAACCGGCAATTGATCTGTTTGACCCGAATCACTTTCTATATCACCACGATACACCCATAAATTTTTTGATTTAATCATTTTATCCCTCCATAGTCGCAGCTTTTATTATAACCAAGCAGCAAAAAAAAGTCCACGAGATTTTCTTGTACCAAAATTGTGTAGAATATGCTATAATGGAGTTGCAATAAAATATAGGAGTGTTGATATGTCAAGTAAATATCAAGTTGGTCAAATTGTAGAGGGTACAATTAACAGTATTAAACCGTTTGGAGCTTTTGTAACTCTGGATGAGTCTACCCAGGGATTAGTCCATATCTCTCAGGTTACACACGGTTTCCTAAAGGATATCAATGAAGTTGTTTCCGTAGGAGATAAGGTAAAAGTTAAAATTGTATCCATCGACGCTCAAACGGGCAAAATTTCGCTTTCTATGAAAGATGCTGTTGCTAAAAAGCCTGTTGAAAGTGCTCAACCAGCTGCTTCCGACAAAGACCGCCTGGAAGATATGCTAAAAGATTTTTTAAAACATTCTAATGAGAGACAAGCGGCTTTAAATAAGCGAAATAATCGTTAAACATCACAAAGACCTGCCAACCGGCAGGTCTTTGTGATGTTTTTATGTGATTACGCAGTTTTAGAAATAGATTTCTTTTGAAATTCATACCATAAGGGGCTGGCAATAAAGATTGAAGAATAAGTTCCTGAAATAATTCCTACAATCAATGGCAGTGCGAATTCTTTTATGGAAGCAACTCCAAGGAAATACAGCACTGTTATGGTAAGCAAAGTTGTTACAGAAGTATTGATTGAACGAACAATTGTCTGAGATACACTCTTGTCTATTAAGCCTTCTAAATCTCCCTTTTTGGCTACTTTTCTGTTTTCACGAATTCTATCAAATACGACAATCGTATCATTGATTGAATAACCTACAATGGTTAGAATCGCTGCAATAAATGAGTTATTAACCGGAACTCGTCCAATAGAATACACTGCTAATACAATGAGCACATCATGTATTAATGGCAACACAGCAGCAAGACCAAATCTCCAGTCTTTAAAACGGAAAGTAATATATATAAGCATCAAAATGGAAGACACAAGTAATGCCTGCAGTGCTTTTAACTGCATTTCCGTACTGATCGTAGGAGACACATCATCTACATTTAATAAATCATTCATTCCGTCTAAATTAAACTTTTCTTTTAGAACATCGTATAATTTTGTTCTTGTTGCAGAATCTAAAGATTTCGTCTTAATGGTTACGCCCTGTTCTCCCGAACGTGTAATCTGAGGGTTTTCTTCCCCTGTGATATCTACAACAATGGGCTTAATATCCTTTGCGATATCAAAATCTTGTCCAATGTTAACTTCCATTACGGTTCCGCCAATAAATTCAACGTCAAAATTTAAAATCCCATTCCCCATAAATGCATTGATTGGCATGGCCAATAGTCCTGCTAAAATAAGAATAATTGAAATAGTAAACCAGGTTTTGCGTTTTTCAATAATATTCATCTTCTCGGCCTCCTTTATTTCGCACCATATAGTTTTGGATTTTTCAGCCCGAGATTAACGAACTGCTTCATTATGATTCTTGTTACAACCAATGCGGTGAACATCGAAACAAGAATACCTATTCCCAAAGTTTGAGCAAAGCTTTTAATAAGTCCGGTTCCTATCCAGTATAATACACCAGCTGCAATCAATGTGGTGATGTTTCCGTCCAGAATTGCAGAAAATGCCTTGTTAAAGCCAGCATCCATTGCTGCTCTAAGGGTTTTTCCTGCCTTTAATTCTTCTTGAATTCTGGCAAAAATAATTACATTGGCATCTACCGCCATACCTACAGATAAGATGATACCAGCTATACCTGGAAGAGTTAAAGTGGACTGTAATAAACTTAAAATAATTACAACCGCTCCGCAGTAGAATAATAAAGCCAAATCAGCAGCAAGACCGGGAACTCTATATACAGCAAGCATAAATAATAAAACTAAAATGATTCCTATAAAACCTGCTTTAAGGCTGGTTTCTAAAGCACTGGCACCTAATTTAGCACCAACGCTGTTACTTTGTAATGGAGTTAATTTAAAAGGAAGCGCTCCGGCTTTAATTCTTGCAGCCAGTTCATCTGCCTCTTCAATAGTGCCTACTCCTTCTATGATTGCATTTCCTTCAGTAATAACAGAATTTACTTTTGGGGCACTTATAATTGTTTCATCAAGAGCAATCATAATAATTTGTCCAACATACTTTTCTGTTGCTTTTGCAAAAGCTTCTTTTCCTTCTGAATTAAATTCTAAAGCAACAACTGCTTTTGTGATTCCATTATCGTTAACAACTTCTCTTCTGGCATCTTTTACTTCATTTCCTGTTAAAAGAACTTCTCCTTCAGGGCTAAGGAATTGAAGCTGTGCTGTTGCACCAATATCTTCTATAGCCTTATTAGGATCTTCCACTCCGGGGATATCTACACGAATTCTTCTGCTTCCTTCTCTTGCTACTTCTGCTTCTGTGTAGTTACCACGGTCCAATCTTCCTTGAATCATTTCAATGGCAGCACTCATTTCTTCAGGAGTAGGATTTTCTTTATCGGCTTCATATACGATATTTACCCCGCCTTGTAAATCCAATCCCAATCTAATGTTCTGAGCACCTAAAAAGTGATTTTCTCCAAATCCAAAATAGGCTGCTCCTCCTGTCAGTCCAATAAGAACGACAATTAAAAGTAATATCAATCCGCTCTTGACTTTCATTGTTTTTTCTCCCTTCATACAAAATACACAAATTTAATTATATGCTTTATCCTAGGTTACGTCAATATTTTTACAACTATTATATTTTATTTTGTATAATTTTTCCCTAATGTGTCTTTTGTTGTAATAACAATGTTCCCCTCGTTTATTCATAAAATCTGCAGGCCGGCCATATGGACCGACCTGCAGGAATATGATTTACTCTGCCAGTTTTGCCGTTACGTATAAAGCACATTCTACTCTTTTCTTTTCTAACTCGCAGCCGATTTTATAAGGTATATGAATATCCCCATGGAACTGATAAGCATTGGCTGCACAGCCTCCGCTGCAGTAGAATTTTGCCCAACAGTTTTTACATTCATCTTTGGCATAAACATTGCAAGCCTGGAATTGCTTTTGCATGGGCAAATTCTGAATACCTTCGAAGACAGTTCCCATTTTGAATTCTTCCAACCCTACAAATTGGTGACATGGATACAAATCTCCTTCCGGGGTAACCGCCAGATACTCGGAACCGGAGCCACATCCTGCAAGTCTTTTTGCAACACAGGGTCCTTGAGTTAAATCAATCATAAAATGGAAAAAGTTAAAACCTTGTCCTTCCTTCTTACGATGAACCAGTTCTCTTGCCAGTTCTTCATACTGTGCATATAGCATCGGCAAATCTTCTTCTCTAAGGGCATAGGACATCTCTTTTGGTGCTACGACAGGTTCTACAGAAACCTGCTTAAAGCCTAAGTCTGCCAAATGCAGTACGTCCTTGGCAAAATCAAGATTCTCCCTTGTAAAAGTGCCTCGTACATAATAATTGGTTTGATTTCGGCTATCGGCAATCTTTTTAAACTTTGGCACTACGATATCATAGCTTCCTTTATGATTAACGGTATAGCGCATTCTGTCATGAACTTCTTTTCTGCCGTCAATACTTAAAACGACATTATGCATATGTTCGTTGATATATGCTTGTATATCATCATCTAATAGAACCCCGTTGGTGGTAATGGTAAAACGGAAATTCTTATTATGCTTCTCTTCGATGCTTCTTGCATAATCTACAATTTCTTTTACAACCTCAAAATTCATAAGAGGTTCTCCGCCAAAAAAGTCAATTTCTAAGTTGCGGCGGTTTCCTGAAGCCTGAATTAAGAAATCAATGGCTTTTTTTCCTACTTCGGCACTCATCAGGGAACGATGACCTCTATATTCCCCTTCTCCTGCAAAACAATATTTGCATTTCAGATTACAGTCATGGGCAATATGAAGGCATAAGGCTTTTACAATAGGATTTCTTCCCTGAAATTGACTTAAATAATCCACATACATATCTTCTGTGAAAAGAAGTCCTTCTTTTTCTAAGGCTTCTATTTCTTCGATCGCTTCTTCTACTTGGGATATTTCATACTTTTCTTTGTACTTTTGTATGAGTTGATCCCTGGAATATTTTTTGTAATCATCGACTAATTCATAAACAATGTCATCTACCACATGAACAGCTCCGCTATATATGTCAAGAACCATGTTCACTCCGTCCATGGAAAACTTATGTATCATTCTATCACTCCAATTTCTATTTTAGTACATTATATTTTATACAGTAAAAAAGCAGCGACTTAATGCCACTGCCAGGAATTAATTGTTTTCGCAAGATTGATTTGCTACAGTACAAGATGTTTTACAAGCAGATTGACAAGATGTTTGGCATTCTCCACAGCCACCTTTTGCCATACTTTTCTTCAATGTAGCCGTATTTAATGTCTTAATATGTTTCATATTTATGCCTCCTTCGCCTTAATTCGCCTCATTATATCATACTTGAATTTAATTGAAAAGGGTATTGGTTATTTTTTCACATTAATTCCTATCATGCCTCCTAACGTTCCCCCAGCTCCTGCCATAATTAGAAGAGTCGCTGTACTGCGGGTCATCATTAATTCTTTACCTACAGTACTGGAAACAGCAATTAAAATCACTGCATAAACAAGGCCCGCTGCAAGTCCCCAAAGCCATCCCTTGGATGGTGCTCCTTTAGCGGTGTCAAAGCCTGCTACTAAAACAGAAATGATCGTAGTAACTATTGCAATAGCGGGAATACTACTCTCAGGCAAAGATGTATAGGTGAGCAGTAATGCGGAACCAATAAAAAAGATTGCTGTAATCATATAAGCGATTATATTTGCCTTTAAAAGAGTAATGATTCTCCATTCACTTGTCTTGTTCATCGTTTGCACAGGCTTAGGCTTTGGCTTATGGTTGGCTTTTACCATCTTAGCACCCCTTCTTATTTATCCTATAATTCTTTTCTGTACTATTGTACGATTCTTAGTTATCATTTATGATAGAAATAGATTGATTTTTGAAAGGTGGCTAGCAAAATGCAGTATATTGATCTTCATGTCCATTCCAATGTATCTGACGGTACCTTATCTCCTAAAGAACTTGTTCATTATGCAAAGCAAAAGGGTCTACGGGCTTTCGCATTAACGGACCATGATATCATAGATGGAATAGATGAAGCCGTCAATGAAGGCAGGGAATGGGGTGTTGAAGTGATTCCCGGAATAGAATTTGCAGCGGAATATAAGGACCGGGAAATTCATATTCTAGGATTATTTATTGACTATAAAAATCCTCATTTTATTCAAAAATTAGATTGGATTCAAAATGCCAGGGTAAGAAGAAATGAAAAGATGCTGCAAAAATTAAATGACATTGGTATGGATATTACCTTGGAAGATTTGCAGCAAAGAGCTGGAAAAGATTTAATCACAAGAGCCCATTTCGGAAAAGTCCTTTTTGAAAAAGGCTATACAAAAAATTTAGAAGATGCCTTTCGCCTCTATTTAAGTCCAGGAGGTCCCGGCTATGTTAAAAGAGATATCTTATCTCCCAAAGACTGCATTAAGCTGATCCATGAAGCAAATGGCTTAGCAATACTGGCGCATCCTACATTATACCATCTGCCCGATGATGAGTTGAATCATTTAGTACAGTCTTTACGGGAAGATGGTTTGGACGGAATTGAAGCAATTTATTCTCTTTATTCTAAAGAACAGGAAAATCAAATACGCTCCCTGGCACACCGATTTAATCTTCTCATAACCGGCGGCAGTGATTTTCATGGAACAAATAAGAAAAATATAGATATGGGCGTAGGAAAAGGAAATCTTAAGATTCCTTATGACATTTTAGAGGAAATGAAAAAGAAAGTGAGACAAAAATAAGAAAGTGCAGATTCTGCACTTTCTTATTTTATATAGGTATTATTTACTTGCTGCTTCTTTTTTATCTTCTTTTTTAGTTTCTTCTTTTTCTTCTTTCTTAATTGCCATATCTGGTTCTTTGATCGCTGCTATATTATTTTTTTGAAGGGGTACTCTAACGCCCTTGTTTAAACCTAATTCTATGATACATATATCGTTAACCATATCTACTACTTTGCCGTAAAGTCCGCCGGTTGTTAAAACAGTATCTCCCACCTTAACATTGTTGAGCATTTCTTGAATCTCTTTTTCTTTCTTTCTCTGTGGTCGAATAATTAATAACCACATAATTAGTGCCAATACTGCAAAATATAAAATCATACCCAATGCTGATCCAGTTTTTTGACCGGTTGTGGTGGCTGCATCTGCCAATACAAATAAACTATTCATCCCTATTCCTCCTCTTTTTGTTTGAAACCATCTAATTTTTGCTTTTTATAAACGGCATAGTTTCCTTGATCCAATGCTTCTCTTATTTCTTCCATCATTGTATTGAAAAAGTACAAATTATGAAGCACACAAAGACGCATTCCAAGCATTTCCTTTGCTTTTAAAAGATGCCGTATATAAGCCCTGCTATAGGTTGTACAAGTTGGACATCCACATCCTTCTTCAATAGGTCTCTCATCTAATTCATATTTTGCATTAAAAAGATTTAATTTTCCCCTATTGGTATACACATGCCCATGACGACCATTTCTTGCCGGAAGCACACAGTCAAAAAAGTCAATACCTCTATCTACAGCTTCTAATATATTTTCCGGTGTACCCACACCCATCAAATAGGTAGGTTTATTCTGTGGAAGATAGGGTACAACTTCTTCCAGTATGCGATACATTTCAGCATGAGTTTCTCCTACCGCCAATCCCCCTACAGCATAACCATCCAAGTCCATTTCGGAAATGATTTTGGCATGCTCTATACGAATGTCTTCGTAGGTGCCTCCCTGGTTAATTCCAAAAAGCATTTGATTAGGATTAACCGTATCTTCCAATTGATTTAAACGGTTAAGCTCTGCCTTACATCTTTTAAGCCACCTGGTTGTACGTGCAACAGAATCTTCCATATATCCTCTTTCAGCAGGATACGGCGGACATTCGTCAAAGGCCATCGCTATAGTGGAACCTATATTAGACTGAATCTGCATACTTTCTTCCGGGCCCATAAAAATCTTTCTTCCGTCTATATGGGAAGAAAAATATACCCCTTCTTCTTTTATCTTTCTAAGAGATGTAAGAGAAAAAACCTGAAAGCCGCCGGAATCGGTAAGAATAGGTCTGTCCCATACCATGAATTTATGGAGCCCGCCTAATTTTTTAATCACTTTGTCCCCCGGACGAAGATGAAGATGATATGTATTAGAAAGAGCGACCTGGCATTTTACATCTTTTAAATCTTTAGTGGAAAGAGCACCCTTGATGGCTGCAACCGTCGCCACATTCATAAACACAGGCGTCTGTATGATCCCATGGGGGGTATGAAATTCTCCTCGCTTTGCCCTTCCTTCAGTTTTCAATAACTTATACATGCGTTCTTCTTCCTTTGTCATATATTTATTCAGCGTACGCTATTATTTCACAAAAAACAGTGTACCTTGAAAAACACTTTTTTGCAAGGGGTTGATAATAATAAAAGAAAAATACCTCCAAATAATAGGAACAGATAATGTAGTTGAAAAGAAACTAAAATGATGATACAATTTTCTAAAATTTCATCCTTGAAAGGAGGGATCCCATGGCAGGATCCATATTCGGAAAACATTTTCAAATATCTACCTGGGGGGAATCCCATGGGAAAGCTCTCGGTGTTGTCATTGACGGCTGTCCTGCTGGCATTTCACTTTCCGAAGAAGATATTCAGAAGGATTTAGATAGACGAAAACCCGGTCAATCGCCTTTTTCTACTCCCCGTAAAGAAAGCGATAAGGTAGAAATTCTCTCAGGAGTATTCGAAGGAAAAACAACAGGAACTCCTATTTCCTTAATCGTATACAATACCAACCAAAGATCCTATGACTATTCAGAAATCGCAAAGTGCTACCGTCCCGGTCATGCAGATTTCACTTACGACGAAAAATACGGTTTTAGAGACTATCGCGGGGGAGGCCGTTCTTCCGGCCGTGAGACCACTGCAAGGGTTGCAGCTGGCACAATCGCTAAAAAAATCCTTGCTGAATTTGGTGTGGACATTATGGCTTATACCCTGTCCATTGGACCTGTTTCTATTGACGCTGCTAAATTTAAAAGGGAAGAAATATTTAATAACTTCCTGGCAATGCCGGATCAAGAAGCGGCAGAAAAGGCAGCAGCTTATCTCCATGAAATAAAGGAAAAAGAAGACTCTGCCGGAGGAATCATCGAATGTGTCGTTACCGGTCTTCCCAGCGGCGTTGGAGAGCCTGTTTTTGAAAAATTAGACGCTATGCTTGGAAAAGCCATCTTTTCAATTGGTGCGGTAAAAGGTCTGGAATTTGGCAGTGGATTTAGTTCTGCCCAAAAAACAGGCTGGGAAAATAATGACTTTTTCCAATACGATGAAGAGGGCCACCTTACAAAATTAACAAATCATGCCGGCGGTATTGTAGGCGGTATCAGTGACGGTTTCCCGATTGTCTTTAGAGCTGCTGTTAAACCTACCTCTTCCATTCATAAGGTACAGAAAACTGTCAACAAGGAAGGACAAAATATCGAACTCCAGGTAGAAGGCCGCCATGACCCGATTATCGTTCCCAGAGCTGTAATTGTTGTAGAAGCCATGACAGCTCTTACTTTGGTAGACTATCTGTTTGAAAGAATTTTTTCCAGAATCGATTTAATTAAAAAAGCTCTTTTATAAACAAAAGTGCCTGTTTATTCACATGAATGTGTATAAACAGGCGCCTTTTTATTTTATGAACATTGCATCTCCAAAACTAAAGAATCGATACTTCATATCTACAGCGGTTTTATAAGCGTTGAGTATAATTTCTCGGCTCGCCAGGGCAGATACCAACATGATTAATGTGGATTCCGGAAGATGGAAATTGGTGATCAGGGCATCAACAATTTTAAATTGATAGCCCGGATAAATGAAAATATCCGTCCACGTACTTTTTGCCTGAACGACTCCGTTTTCATCTGTACAGGATTCCAGCGTTCTGCAGCTGGTTGTTCCTACAGCAATAATTCTACCTCCGTTTTGCTTGCATCGGTTGATTTTATCTGCTTCTTCCTGATCAATCCAGCAGTATTCGGAGTGCATTTTATGCTCCAATACATTCTCTACTTTTACTGGTCTAAAGGTTCCCAGTCCCACATGAAGGGTCACATTGGCGATCTCTATATTTTTCTCTTTAATTTCTTCCAAAAGTTCTTTGGTAAAATGAAGCCCTGCCGTAGGAGCAGCAGCCGAACCCTTATGCTTTGCATAGACGGTTTGATATCTTTCTTTGTCCTGTAGCTGGTGAGTAATATATGGAGGCAAAGGCATTTCCCCTAATGCATCCAATACCTGTTCAAATATACCTTCATAAATTAAGTGGACAATTCTCTTTCCATCATCAATGATTTCTTCTACTTCTGCTTTTAATTCTCCGTTTCCAAAAACGATGATGTCTCCGGGACGAGCCTTTTTCCCCGGCTTCACTAACGCTTCCCATCGGTCATTATCTTTTCTTGTTAATAAAAGTACCTCTACCTTAGCCCCTGTATTTTCTCTGGCACCGATTAATCGCGCGGGAATAACCTTGGTATTGTTCAATACAAGGCAGTCTCCAGGGTTTAAATAGGATATAATGTCTCTAAAATATTTATGTTCCATTTCTCCGGTATTTTTATCTAATACAAGAAGTCTTGAGGAACTTCTATCTTCTAATGGATCTTGAGCAATGAGTTCTTCCGGTAAATCATAATAAAAATCATGCAGATTCATAATCGTTCTCCATTCCAATCATTCATTAAGTATATGTAATAGTTTCACCTAATTATAAAGAAATTTTTCTTGCATTTCAACAAGAAAGCGTTTCGCTAAGGATTTTCTATGTAATAAAAAACGGTGTCTGTTTATTTTCTTACACAAACAGACACCTCCACTTTACCTGCTTTTTTCATGCTTGCTTTCATGAACACCAATTTTTTGACCGTCAATAATACCTGCATCGGCATTACCCTTGGGGTCCATTTTTCTTAATTCAGGATTGCTTTTTTCTCTGTCCTTCACCCTATTTTTGTTATTGTCCATGTCTATAGCTCCTTTAATAGTTTCTTGCAATAATAGTATTGATACAAAGTCTAAAAAATATTCAAAGGCTCCATATTCTGAATACCTCAGAATATAGAGCCTTATTTAATTATTTTATGATTTGAAATGCATTATTGTCTAAAATAGCTTCTACTTCTTCATACCCTGTTAAAAACGAAAAATTATATCGGGCAGGAAGAGCGAAAACGTATTTTTCATTACGGCCAAGTTCCTTTGGAAGTATCGGTGCTGCCCCAACGCTGAAATTTTCTTCCTGCAAGGAATTCCATTGCTCCAAAGTAAATATCATAATAGGAATATCCTGTCTTGGGGTTTTTTCAGTCCATTGGGGATGTCTTATGCTAAGAACAGGACCTTCCTCGACTTTCTTTCCTGCTTTAGAACCTTTTAAGGAAAGACCTTCCCATTTATCGGTAACTATCTTATATCCTTCCCAAGTATCCGGCAATGAAAAACCAAAGCCATACTGAGTATTTTTATAGAGAATGGAATCGGCTGCTTCATCTTTGTCAAAGCTTAGTTCATCAATCAGCCAAGTTTCTTTCATATTTTTTACAATCAAAGTAATCGGCTGTTTTGAAGTAAAGCCTCCACTTAACTTATCCATGGATGTTACTTCAAGGATTTCTCCTTTTACTTCGTAGCTGTCATTTGAAAATTTTTCTATGCTTAAAAGTTCTATACGATCCGGATATGGGCTGGAGGTTAATCTTCCCGGAGCACTCTCTATATCCTTCTGCCATTTTGTTAAAAGAGAAGAAGATACAAAAGGCTTATAGTTTTCTTCCATGCTTTTTTTAACCACATCTTCCGGAGCTAAAAGCGAAACCATTTGAAGTTTGCTGCCAAACTCTAAAACCAAGTCTTGAACTACTTTTCTATCGCTTTCATCGGTATCCTGTTTTACACTGGACAAATCTCCCTGAACCTTTTCTATATTGCCCTTATGGAATCTAACAATAGCATTTGGATATGTCAAAGCTTGCGTTACCATGGCATCTCTTCCTGGAGCATGCAGTGTAGCATGAACATATGCTGTTCCAGGCGTTACTTCTGTAATACTGTCTACTGTAATGCTATATCCTCCGGTTGGTTTTTCTCCAGCTGCAATCAGCACATACTGCCACTGTTTGTCGGATATGAAATGAAAACCTTCTTTATCATAATTGTTTTGATACCACTTCTCCAAAACTACATTGTCTTCTAAGACTTCTCTTTCTACTGCTTCAAATTTTATTGCTTTCTCAACATGAATAATCTCCTCTTTTTTATTCATATGAATAATCATTGCTCTTAAATTTTTATTCCATTCTACTTTAGCACCTAGAGTTTGAGCCACAAATCTTCCGGGTATAAAGGTTCGGTTCTTAGACATCTTTGCCGGAGTATCCAGTTTTAAAAGTTCTTCCTTTGGCGTTCCATTGATGTTTCTAATGACTTTAACCGTATCTTTTCCAACTATCAGCTCAATCCTGATATTCTCTGCAGAGATTACAACCAATTTTTGTTCCGGATGCCATTCCACTTTGGCACCTAGTTTTTCCAGCACACCCCTTAAAGGGATTAAAGTACTGTTATTTTCCATAAAAGGTTCTGCATCTGTTTGGAGCCATTGATCATTGACCTGAATACCAATACCCTTAGAAGGTTTCATGATTTTATCCATCAAACTATCTTTCGGCATAGCCATTACTGCTCCAGATGAAATCAGAGCACAGCATATTCCTAATGCAATAGATTTTTTAAAACTTAATCTACTCATGACGCATTTCTCCTTTCTCCTTATTTAGCTATCAATAAATAATATGTAAATTTTGTCTTCAAATTATTAGACGCAATAAACTAATAAATGTTCCATCATACATTCAATTTTTTGGGAAGATTAATTGCAATAATCCCCACCGTTACCATCAGTAATCCCCAAAAGAGCTGAATGGTAAGCATTTCTCCCGGGATAAATAATGCAGAAAGCAAGCTTCCTGAAACAGGGATCATAAACTGGTATATCGTTACCTCTCCAGCCTTATTATATTTTAACAACGCATACCAAAGGGCAAATGCCACTGCCGATAAGAAAGCAGAATAGAGAAATAAAATCCATGCTTTAGGAGTAAATGTCAAGAAATCGATAGAGGATTGATTCATTCCAAATAAGAGCATTGCTGTTGCCCCCAATAACATCTGCCATGCTGTTACCAAAAAAGGATGGATATCTTTTGACAACCTCTTTGCTATAAATGTACCC
The DNA here is from genome assembly GCA_012519955.1 of Candidatus Epulonipiscium sp. Taxonomy (GTDB): domain Bacteria; phylum Bacillota; class Clostridia; order Lachnospirales; family Defluviitaleaceae; genus Defluviitalea; species Defluviitalea saccharophila. The sequence goes on along the minus strand of JAAYPH010000019.1, from coordinate 40,626 downwards.
CATGCACTGACAATACCGGATAAAATCATGAATCCTTCTCCCATAAACGAAAAGGATAAGGAAAAACTATCCCCTCCTTTTTTCCCTAAATTCGCTAGGATGATTCCGCCAAAGCCTAAAATTAATCCGAGCATTTTATTCGTATCTATTTTATCATCCGTATAGATAAAATGCGCAAAAAGCACTACAAAGAAAGTGCTTATAGAAGACAGGACCGAACCCTTCATCCCTGAAGTATAGGCAAGTCCATTATAAAAAAAGAAATACTGCAATGCTGTTTGCAGCATTCCCAAAATAAAAAGTTCTAATAAAACCTTTTTACTGACCTTAATAGGAATTTTGATAACCCACTTTATAAGCAGAAATAAGAAAATTGCCGCCACAAAAAATCTCATTCCAGCAAATATCACTTTTCCATAAAGATCATCTGCCCTAAGTCCGATTTCTTCATAGCTCACTTTAAGCACAGGAAATGCGCTTCCCCATAAAATCGAACAAAATATTGAAATTGCGATTACAGAATACCTGTTTGTAAGAAATTTTTTACTATCCATATGATGTATATCCCTTCCTAAAAAACTTATGCCTACAGATTATAATTTTCATATCCTTTCAGATACCATTTGTAGTATAGCATAGAAATAGATTTTATATAAAACCTAAAAATATTGGACTGTATTTTCTTCTCAATAATACAAATACTAATTTATGTTCATTCAAAACTGAAAGGAGTTATGATATGAATAGAGTACATTATCAAGTAAATGGTATGCAGAATGAAAACTATAAGAATCAAATCAAAAATGCATTGGATAAAATCGAAGGGGTACAAATGGTCAATGTGGATTTAGTGAGGGGCTCTGTAGAAGTAGGTTATAATGAGCCTGCTGATGAAAATGAAATTAAAGAATGTATCGAAAAAACCGGATGTACAATCGAATGAATTCAAGAAAGGGGTTCGCTTGCGAAACTCTCGCGCCGAGCGCGGTCGGCAAAACCGGCAAAATACAATACGCGAGAGTGTACATTCGCCCGGAGGGCTTTTTATTGCATAGGAAATTTGAAGGAATTTCCTATGCAATAAAATAGGTACCTGCTTTCAGGTACCTATTTATTGTTCCTCAATGTCTGGATATTCTTTCCACCGGGCTAAATCCCTTAGTCTTCACAAACTTCATATTATGTTTGAAATTATTCAAAGCATCTGACGGGTCTATGGATTCAAAATTAAGCCTGTTTAATACTTCTTTATTAAATACAACAGACAAAATAGTTTTTTCCTCGTTATGTCCTGTTTCCGTATTAAGTATATTATCCACCGCATGAACAATCACAATACTAACCGGCAGCAGGGCAAAGATATCCCTTGCAATTCTGATGGCACAACTGCAGACATAATCTTGTACGATTTCATAATAAGCTGTTTTGCTCAAGGCTTTTTTTGATAATTTGCCTGTTTGGGTAAGCGTCAGGGAGAAATTAGGTACAATTGTTTCAGATTTAACTTTAATTTCCACCTCAAGAGTATTAGGATCATTCATACCAAATTCAAAATCACTGCCAAATTCCAAAAGATCATCCAATGGATTCATTTCTTCTATGACTTCTAAGTACGCATCGATATCTCCTGCAATAATACGCTCAGCTAGTCCGTGTAGTCTTTTCCATTCCACATAGTCTTCCCTGTCTTCTTTGGCAGCCTTTTCAATTGAATTTTTTAATTCCAGCTCCTTTTTTTCCCTTAGGCTCTTAATCAGTTTTTGGAGAAAATTAGGCTTATATTTTTCAAGAGCTTCTATTGCCTTTGCTTGTTTAGGACCAATCCCTTGAGGATTAAAAGGCCCATTTAAAGAATAAATTTGATGCCAATCCACGGCCTCGTCACATTCTTTATGGATACCTCGAAGTACTTCAATTAAATTATTGTATTCTTCTACAAGCAGTGCATTTCTTTGTCGTTCATCCTTTATTTGCTGGGCTTTTTGTGATTGTATCTGCTGTCTTTTATTATAAGCGGAAGAAGAATATTTGCGTTTGCTTCCTCCTGAGGAAGTGACATAAGAAATTCCTGTTCCGGGAATGCCGATGGAGGATGTTCTTCTGCCACTGGAATGAATACTATATCTTAGACCTTTTGTTCCAAAACTTAAACTTGTTCCCTTTTTGCCTAAGTTTAATCGAACACCTTTGCCAAGCTTTATACTTTTGCGCATTCTAAGTCCCATATATTAACCCTCTTTTCTATTATAATTCCTATAATTAATATATTTCCTATTAAGTAGTATTTCATATAAATTTATTTTATATTTCCTTCTTATCAATAAATAATAAAATACCGAGAGAATAGTTTCCCTCGGTAGTATTAATCATTTTATTCTATTTTTATTGAGCCATTGCTTGTATGAATCTCTATATCTACTTTTATATTGGCTGTTTTGTAATTCCCCGTTTCTCCATTTAAAACTTTCTCTGTATTTTCCTTTGCTGTAAAATTGTCAAATTGATGAGTGATGCTTGAGTTACTTGTATTGGCGTCTACTTTATAGCCTATTTCTTTTTCATTCGGCAACTCTAGCTTTACACTGGCATTAGAAGTATCAAACTTCCAAGTGTACTCATTCTTTGAATCCAGTTGAGCAGATTCGAAATCGATTGAACCATTTGAAGTCTCAATAACCACTTCATTCCCTTTAATATGGTCTAAATCCACTTTAGCATTGGTAGTTTTAACTTCTATTTCGTCTCCTAAGACTTCGTCTAATTCTACTGGTCCATTGCTGGTTTTAATGTGTAAACTTTCTCCCCTCCATTCTTCTACATCAACCTTCCCGTTAGACGTTTCTAATTGAACCGTTTCGCTGTCTAGCTCACTCATTTCCAGCTTACCGTTACTGGTTTTTATAAAGATACTATTGAAGGCTCCTTTTGGAATTTGTGCTTTAATTGATATACCTCTCATTTTGTTTTTGTCATAATCTAAGTATATTTTTCCGTTGTCTTCCTTAATTTCTAAATCAACAGTTTTTCCCCAGGAAAGCATAGACGTTTGATAGACGACATTCATTTTAATTTTTTGCCCTTCATAGCCTTCTATTGTAATCGCTCCATTTCGTCCCTCTAATGACAATTCTCCAGAATTCAAAAAAGAAATATCTTTGCTTAATTTTATCTCTTTCTCTGTTCTAAAAAGCGAAACATTATCAAAAAAGTCTGAGACTCCCATTAAAAGCAAAGCAGCAATCACCAATAATATAATATTATTTTTTCGGTCTCGTACACGCTTTTGCTGCAGCTCCTCTAAAGGATCATTGTCATTAAGAGGAATATATCCGTTATCGGGAAATTTCTGCGGGTCATTATTATGATCATTTGAAGCGTATTCATTATGATTATCTTGCACTGTACTTCCTCCTCATATCATTCATTACTTACAACTGTATATACGAAGGGGAATATAAAGAGTATGCTTTATAAATCAGTTTTTGCAAATATTTTATTGAATTTAATTCTTCCGGTGAGCAGATAGTCTTCTATTGGCATTTCATTGATAAATAATTGCTCCACCACTCCAAAGCCTTTCAGAAATCGAATGGTTAAATAGGCATTGTCTATTTCCTCTCTATATACCTGCTCTGCTTTAGGTGCAAGCTTTTCTTCCATGTAATATCTATCAAAAGGAATCTCCACATGAATTTCCTGGTTTCCGTAGTCATCTTCGAAGGAATATAAAATTTTTGTGGCAAAGTAATTCCCCTGTTTTGGCTTTTCTAACTGAATCCCTGCAAATTTCGCATATCCCTTCTGGTCTTTTTCTAAAGTAACAAATACTTTTTGACCCGGGCGGCTTTCAAAATCTTTAGAAACAATAAGGGCATCGTTCTTTAAACGAACATCTACATAACGGCCTCTAAAGGGATCGTAAGGGTCAACCGGTTCAACCTGAAATTTATAGACTTCTCCCCTGCTTAAGGTTATTTCACGGCGGATAATCATAGATAGAGGAATAGCCAACTGAATAACTGCTATAACAATAAAAACAGCCAGTAGTTTTTTCTTCATCCACTATCTCTCCTCTCTAATGTTTCTAGTAACAAGGTAGTTAGATACTAGAAATCCAATTCCTATGAAAATAAAAGCAAGTCCCCTGATGTAAAAACTTAAATCCATATCAAAAAATCTAAGTACGATTAAAACCGTAATAAGTAGCATACCGCCGTTGGTTGAACCAATATGACGTTCCTTAATCCCTGTTCTAATGGTATATATGCCTGCAAAGAATATAAATAAATTAAATAAAAATACAGAATATCCGCTAAGGTTAAGGGAAGATAAAAGATAACAAATGAGGGCTAAAAACGGTGCCATGACATAAATCTGCTTACTTCTTTCCTGCTTTTGATATAGAAAAACCAGATACGTCACAGCAGCAAGGAATACGGCTGTGATTAAATAATCCATGATCCCCGCCCACTGATTATAATAAATACTATCACGATAATGCTGCCATCCGATATGTCTCCAGGGCCATTCGTAGGTCAGCAAAAATGCGATAACAAAAATACCCGAAATGCCTATGACTTTAAATGGGCTATCCCAAAAAGCTTCGCCGTCGTCGTCAAAGAATACCTTGCTTACTACATATAGAATAGAAAAATAACTGGTATATACGATAATCCATAAGCCGGGCAATACCTTTTCCAATGTAATACCCAGGCTAAAGCAGAAAGTCAATCCAATGGTCCAACATAAAAAGATAGATCTATTGGAAGAAATATTTGAAGATAAATTTTTCCAAACATGAGGAATGACTAAAGCGGCAAGCAGCCAAAACAGCAGCACTTGCCCGCCCTCTGACTGAATATATCCTGCCCATGCCGTTATTCCAATAAGATAGAAAATCGCAGGCAAGCTTGCACTTAATGTATAAACCAGGGGAAGCCCCAGCAGCATCCAGGTTAAAAGAAAACTCCCCATATTCCCGGGAATATGATAGGTTTGACCTATTAAAGCAATGGATGAGCCCACAGTTAAAAATAAGAGTATGCCAGATCCTTCTCGCCATGCAGCAGACTCTTTTCCAGTATAAATTACCCACCCCACAATGATTTGTCCCATGAGTGTAGGCATAAGAGAAAGCAAGGTCCTAACTGGCCTTGATAACTCATCCCAATTTTTAGCAATCAATAATATGATCCCGGCTCCAATTAAAATCGCCCCCAAGGTTCCAAATATAGCTAAAGCAAATTGAAGCCAATTGCGTTCTTCCACTTCACCGTAATAAGAATGAATCTTTTCCGATTGTTCTTTAGTAATTATACCTTTTTCTTCCCATATGGGCAGCTCCTGATACAGCCACCTAATATCGTCTTTTCTCATTCTTATCCCTTCTTTCTCTGAATTAAAGGTTAACCTTCTGAGGATCATCTTCCTTATTGTCCTAAATTATATTCTATAGCGGGGATGATGACTTTATTCTCTTCGAAGGATTTGAAAGAAGAAATCCACTGTGGCTGTGGAGGCGCATCTTTTTGCAAACGCTCAGGATTAATCTGCTCATAATGCCATTCATCTTCCTCTATTTTTTCAACACCGAGCCTTCTATGCCACTCTTCATCTGTCAAAGGTTTTTCACTTAAAAATTCATAATAACTGTACACAGCACCTCTGGCCAAATATACCTTTCCATTCTGATACAGAGCAACTAGAATTTCATTAGGCAGTCCCGTACCGATTTCTAAGAATGCCCCTATATCTGCGATTCCGGCAACATCGGAAACTACTGCAGAGCTTATGGATTGTCGGTACTGATCGGATAAAGTGTCATCGATATACTCCAATTTCCCTCCAATATATTTTAACTCCCTGTTTTCTTCTTCAGAAATAGGTATGTTCTCTAATTCTTTAACGGCACACGTTCTAAATAATTCATACACCTCTTCCAAGCTATTTAATGCCGATTCAGTTCTTTCAGACAGCAACCCTTTATTTTTAAGATTAACCTGTGAGTATCTTACCAGCCACAATAACTTATCATATACTTCAACTGCCGGTTCTACATAATTAGGATAATCTTCCCCAAGTTCTTCTCCGCCGCCCATTTCTGCTACCGGCTGCTTTGCATAGAGTACTGTGTCATGTTTAAGTTCTGCATAACTGCCTAAACCACTGGAAAGATTCTTATCTTCCCAGGCTTGATTTTTCATAAATATTGGCAACCCTTGGGTGTTTGAAGGTTTGGTCCAAAGGGACTTTAAAACCCATAGCCACCCGTTATACAGATTCTGCATCCAATCTGACTGGTCAAGGGATTGGACTTTTGACTTCATCTTTGTCAAAACATCTCCGTATTGTTTTTCATCCAAGTCTTTTAAATAACTTGCTTTCGCAAGGCTTTCCGCCCTTTGGCTGCCAAAGGCTCCCGCAACATCCAAGCCTGTAGGAACTGGTCTTACAATAGGAAACATAAATTCTTGCAGAATATTCCCATCTAAGGTATATCTCTGCCCCATAAATCTAAATTGCTTATCAGAAGGAGTGTCCACTGATCCGGTAATTAGCTTGTGTTGAATTTGAGGAGCTGGTAATTTTTCTAATTCGGCCAAGAGCTTGCCGTGATATTGTTCATCTAGAAAATCTTCCAGTGTCGCATGTTCACCGTATGTATTGATAATGACTTCTTTTAAATCAAAAATGGTAATATCGTCAGACTGTCCTACCAAAAAATAGGTTGGGGCATAAATTTTATCCCACAGGGCAATATCATCATGGCCATCCATTTCAAGAAATGAAATATAGGTAATCATCATTGCTTTGGTAATCGAATCAAAATCTGGATTCTTATCTTCTAAGGGATATCCGATTAATCCGTACCACATCATGGTTTTAAAATATCTTTGCAGTATTTCATCTCCGGTATAATGTCCTCTGACGGTAAATTGTTCGTAATTGATATCAAAACCAAATAGAGGTGATTTGGCATATCCTGTAGCATTCTCAATTTCATTCATTTCTTTTTTGGCAATAGAACTCAATTCTTCCGGAACATTTCCATAGGAATCATTTATTAATTTATTGGCTACAGAGAAATATACCACAACATCGCCCAGATAATCTTTAAGAGTTTGGTTTTCTGTTTCCGAATATACTGCCAAAGTTTTCTGAAGCATATCTTGGGTAAGTTGCTGCAATACCTGATACAGCTCTTCTTTTTCAAGCCCCTTTAAGAGTTCATCATAGAACTTATGATAAATATGTAACGCTACATCTACGGTAATGAAATTTGGAATACTTTTATACTCGTTTTCTTCGTAAATATCGTACATCTTCATATAATAATAAGCCTTTTCCGGATTAGGATTTAATACAACAAAACCGTTATTAGCCAATTTAGAACTCTGTTCCTTCGAAAGACCTTCAAATCTGGAAATATTTTTAATATTGCTAAGATCGGGGTGAATAGAATATTCCGGAACCTTTGGGGTATATTTTATTGGAGAAAATTCCACCCCTACATTAAAATAATCCGATTGATCTTTCCATACTAAAGAAAGTCCTCCCTCTCTTAGTAAAGCACCTTCTGCATCTCCGTTGATTTGAATTTTACTGTCTGCCGAAGCATTGGGTACGTTGTTCGTGCACCCAGTCAAAAGCATTGCACAACATAAGAAAATAGTAGACACTTTTTTAAACATTTACTTGCCCCTTTCTTTTAATAAATAAATTCCATTCTGAGTTTTATCCACAGAAGGTTCTAAAATAACCGATTTTATCCTCCCGTTTTCCACAATATTCACATGGATCAATGGTTCTTCTTGAATTATTTTTGCCTCAACAGAATCAATCCTATCATATATATGACTTTCTCCCTGCAGAATAAAACCAAACCCAAACCAATAATATACCGATACAACAAATTGGTCCTCGTCTAGTGCCTCTATCGCAATAAATTCGTCACTTCCATTCCCATTTAAGTCCATAAATAATACATCTGTAAAGGGAGCTCTTAACTTAGAGCCTGTCCATTTTTTCACCAATATATTATTTTTAAAGTTAAAAAAGAAAGGCCTGTTCTCAATATCTTTATAAAGACGAGTCGCCTTATTCACAGCGATAAAGATTTCCATCTCGCCATCACTGTCAATTTCACATACCTCGATTTTCCACGGCCTTACAGCACTCATTTTATTTCTATATATTTCTCTAATTTGCAATCCATTAGATACTGCAAGGATATCATAGACAATGAGGGTATCGCCATATTGTGAGGTTTTTTCTCCTTCTAAAACCAGGATATTATCTCTGCCATCCCTATCAATATCTCCAACAGCTATATCAATGAGTTTATAACTTTTATCCGATAATAAAGGATGCTTGGTTCCCTCATACTCAATATAGCCTTGCCCCGGAACAAAATTTAAGCTGTAGATTTGTCCATCCAAAGAAACATCAATATGGGAATCGTACTTGTTAAAACTAATGATAAGGAAGAGACTTAAACCAATTAGCAATAAACAAATCCAAAGGAATTTATTATATACTTTTTTCATCGTTATAACACCAAATCTTATGAATATTTTTAGTTCATAATTATTTTTCTTAATAAAATTATACGATAACCGATACTGATAGTAAACTCAGAAAAAAAGTACCTATCTTGCTCATCCTTAAAATATTTAAGATGAATAGAAAGGTACTTTTCATGACTTATTTATATCGCTTTAAAATTCCTTCTAAAATTCTGGCATGCCGTGCTTCATCTTTAGCAGATTCATAAAAATAATGCATAGCTGAATCTATTCCCAAATCTTTTGCCTTATCCCCTGCTTCTTTCTTAGAATTGTTGGCAAATATTTCTCCCTCTAACATCTGTTTAATATTTTCAAATAGATCTTCTTGTATTAGTCCGTTAAGTTCTGCAAATCTTGAAGCATGCTCTGCCTCTTCCCATGCAATTGTCTTTAAAACTTCTGCAAGCTCACCAAATCCCTGTCTTTGAGCCAATCTTGCCATGGCTAAGTATATGCCAACCTCCGATGTTTCTCCCTGGAAATTTTGCTTAACGATGCGCTCCAAAGCTGTTCCTTTTGTTTCTCCTATCATATTTTCAAATAATTCTTTGCTTTCCATTACGCACCCTCCTTAATCTGATCAAAAGCATGGAAAATCTTTTGAGAAAATTCTTCATTGACATTCTTAATATCGTTGAGATACAAAAAAGTACTTCCTTTATATTCTTGAGGCTCTCCTAATAAAATCACCTCAAAAGCTGATCTTACAATATTGATAATACATTCTTCATCATGATAGACATTACAGTTTCTGCATTGATGCAGTAAAAACCCTAAGGCCTTTATAATCACTTCGTCATCGTATACCCGTGTATCGTCATAGGGAATATGATCCAGTCCATGATCTATAAACTCATCATTAGATTTCAAACAAGTGGTTAAACACTTTTTGCAATATCCCACCAAACATTTCTCTTTAACACATTCACCGCATATTTCTTCGGTCAAACAGCATTTTTGTATTTGTGTGATCAGTCCCTCATAATTAATTGAAGTACTCATTTTATCCCCCTTTCAATAAGAACATATTTAATTATTTATATGTTTTTCATTAATCAGGTACAAAAACTAGCAAGTAATATTAAGTATTAATAGAGATTTTGCATTTTATGAATATTATAATTTCATGTTTAAATATTGTCAATAATAATATCTCTTTTCAGAAATTTTAATAAATAAAAATACCTGTTGGTCCTTTTTTACATATGGACAAACAGGCAGAATACAATTATCTACTCTTATAATAATCTGCAAATTCCTTATCCACTTTCATGATATGATCTCTCAGCCATCCTACGATAGTCTTATTCACTTCTATGACTACCAATATGCTGGCTCCATCTTTTTCAAATCTGCTTTTTAAATCTTTTAGATCTTTAATAAATCTTGCATGGAGCTGTCTATGCCCTTCATAACCGGGAAACTGTGATTCAATTTGAAGATTTTCTTCATCATGAAAGTGTTCAGCTACATAACTCTCAAGAAAATCAAGAGTTTCTCCTACGATTTCTTTTCCCTTTCTTTGATTACAGGCATCCAAAACATTGTTGACTCTTCTCAATAGTTCTTTATGCTGGTTGTCAATCTTTTCTACCCCTGTAAGCAAATTATCATTCCATTCCATATCTTCACCCCCTTTACTAGTATCCCTGATTTAACGTACTGTAGTTCCTGTATAGTAATAGGATAAGATTTGCTTATAATTATATCCCTGGTCCGCCATTCCTTTTGCTCCCCATTGGCTTAAACCTACTCCGTGACCGGAGCCTTTTCCTTTAAATACAAAATCTCCTGAAACAGACACCGATGGTGCAAAGGAAATCTCGCTCACTCCATTTGCACCCAGTACACGAACAGAGTCATCTTCCAGATAAAGCGTTTTTACTGTTTTATCTTCTCCTATTACGGATATTTGACTTTGGTTAATATTTTTCGTGATATTTCCATCTCCCACTGCAACGATGGAGTTAGATGAAGAAGAAACTCCATTTTTGATAATTTCAAACATTCTGCTGGGAAGACTTACACCATTGCTTTTAAAAAAAGTTCGTACCGTTTCCTTGGTAAGGGTTTCTGACCCCTTAGTACCAATAATTTTTAACTCCATTGCTCTTCCACCGGGAGTATAACTTACAATCTGAAGATCCAATACTTCTCCAATATTCTTTCCACTGTTTGCAAGGAGTGCCTCTATTTGTTCTTTGCTGAAGCTTCTCGTCCAATCCTGATGATTTTCTTCATAAATATCCGGTACTGCTTTTAAATAAGGAAGCGGTGTAATCCAGACATTTTCAGAGTTTTCCGTGTATCCGCCGCTGCTGGCAAAATAAAAAGTCTCAATAATTTCATCATCATAATAAAGAAGCTCACCTTGGGTTTCTTTTACAGCTTGATTTGAATTTGCATTTTCTACTCCATAACCCTTATAGGCTTGACAATGCTCTCCATCACATAAATCATAACCACTGTTTTTATGTTTTCCCATAAACAATACGGCATAATTTCTTGCCACAACAGACTGAGCTTTCAAAGCTTCTATATTCCAGCCAGCATACATTTCCGAAGGAACTACACCGTAAAGATATTCATCCAGCAAAATAACATTAACCGCTGTAATGCCTGCTCCTCCATATCTTCCAAATTCCATTCTTCCCCGATATTGTCTGTCTCCAAAATCTATGACTTCATCCCTGAAATTAGAACTCATCCCTACAAATTGAGGATAGGCTTCTTCTCCTTCTATAACTGCAATAATTTCATTTTGATTTTTTAGCATAATACGGGTATTGGAAGGTTCCTTGATCATACCCTCTATACCTGTAAGATCACTTGCACTAAGGCTTATAGCTTGCGCTTCTCCATAGGAAGAAAACTCTCCAATATAAACCGTCCATTTTGAGGAAGATAGCCCGGAAGGAAAAGCATCTAATCCCAATCTTTGAAAATCCTTCGCCAATGCCTTTGCTTCATCATATGTATTAAAATATTGATTTATGGATATAAAATAAGCGGTAGAGGGAATCACGCAAAATCCTGTATTGGATTGGAATACTGCTTCAGGAATAAAGTCTCCTTTCAGTTCATAACCCATTAAAATTTCATTATTTTTTATATCTATTCTATTGGCATTCTTATATTTATATTCCAAACCAATTCTCACCCAACTGGGTATATGAACTGCCCCTGCTGGTGACAATTTAGGCATAAAAATATATGTAAAAAACACAATACAAAGCAGTAGATTCAATTTTTTTGTCATTTTCACGAGAATCCTCCTTAAGCTAGTAAAAAACAACGCCAAGCCGCAAAATACGTTTATTTCGACTTTTAATAAACTATATTATAAAAGAGAATATGATAAAAATCCATAGTACTTTAGGCAAAATTTCAATGATATACATTTTTCTTTCCTTTAATAAATATAAATCTTACTTTTTATGTGTCCATATAAAAAAATCCAATAAATTGAAATTATCTATTTGAAATTTTTTACATTTATGGTATAATTCATTATTGTATTGGTTCTTTTTACAATTTCTGTTGTATGAAAAAACTCTAAATGACAAATAAGAAAGGGGATTCATTGTGAAAAATCGTATTAGTGTGTTGCTTGCAGATGATAATAAGGAATTTTGTGAGATTCTTGAGGATTACCTGGAAAGACAAAATGATATGGAGGTTATTGGAGTAGCGAAAGATGGTATAGAAGCTTATGATATGATCATGGAGAAATACCCCGATGTTGTAATATTAGATACGATTATGCCTCGTTTAGACGGTTTGGGTGTATTAGAAAAACTCAATAATTCCCCAATTAAAAAATCGCCTATATGTATTATGTTGTCTGCAGTTAATCAAGATAAAGTAACTCAGAAAGCTCTCCGATTAGGAGCAGAATATTATATTGCAAAACCTTTTGATATGGAAACCTTAATGCTTAGAATCAGGCAGTTAATCAATCTTGCTCCAACCCCCAAGATTGGAAAAACCTATAATGATTCTGTGGAGGCTGATAATCACTTTCTAATCCCTTCAACCCATCAGCTGGAGGCTGAGGTTACATATATTTTAAGAGAAATTGGAGTTCCTGCCAATATAAGAGGATATCATTATCTTAGATATGCTATTACCATGGCCGTAAATAATATGGATATACTAAACAGTATTACAAAAGAACTTTATCCTTCCATTGCAAAGAAATTTAATACCACTTCCAGCCGAGTGGAAAGAGCAATTCGCCATGCCATTGAAGTAGCCTGCAACCGCGGCAGCTTAGAGACTATGCACAAATTATTCAGCTATACTATTAATAATAATAAAGGCAAGCCTACCAACAGCGAATTTATTGCCCTTATTGCTGACAGGTTAAGGCTCAACCTAAAAATTGGCTAAAATATTACACCCCCTAAATGAAATTTAGGGGGTGAATCTATTTAATGATTCCTGCAGCAATTTTGATTTGTTCTTGATGGGCTTGGGAAACTAAGCCGTCTTTATGCCTTGTACTATTTTTAAAATGCAAGTCAAAATGTCCGTTAAAATTATTATCTTTAATATAACTAACATCATGGGGCATAGATGCCATGGATGCAGCGATCTTTCTTCCATCTACTTCAACAATAACTGCCCTTTCTTTCCATGAATATTCTCCTCCCCAGATTTCTTTTATAGTCGCCGCATCTTTGGCTGTTAACGGCTCAGAATCGGCATGGTTTGCGCCGGTTGTTCTTTTGATTTGGAATCTCCTTCCTGTTTGAAAATCCGTTACTGTAGCAACTTTGCCGATTGGGAAAACATACTGAGCCTCAGTCCACCAATCTAAATATTCTCCGTGTTTCTCACTCACTCTTTCCTTAACAGCTATATTATAAACCGGAATGAGGATTTTTTGACCTATAGATAAAGGACTATCGACTGTCATTTTATTCACTTGCAATAATTCTGCCATCGGAATTCCATATCTATTGCCAAGTTCCCACATATTATCTCCTGACTTAATAGTATAAGTGATATAAGAAACACTATTACCCTGGGGATCTGTTGGCGTTTGAACGGTGGTATCGGCTTTTAATTTTAATACCTGACCGGCATAAATTGTATCACTTGTTAATTGGTTGGCTTTTTTAAGTGCATCTACCGAGATCCCAAACTTGGTAGCAATAGACCAAAGGGAATCTCCTGCTTTTACGGTATACGTCTCTGTACTTGCTTCTTCTTTTGGTTTAGGTGCTACTGTTTCTTTTACCTTTAAAATCTGTCCGACAAATATGGTATCACTGGACAAATTGTTTATGGATTTTAATTTATCTATGGATATTCCATATTGCTGACTTAATTTGAATAAAGTATCTCCTGCTTTTACCTGATGGGTTACCGGCTGAGAAAATAATGTCGCTGTTTTTTCAGCTTGATTCCAGTCTACTGTCATTCCAAGAGATTCTGCCACAAACCTTAAAGGGACCATCGTAACCCCATTGGTTATAAAGGACGGCTCCATGGAAACTTGCTCACCATTGACCCGGGCTTTATTATCACCGACAACAAATGCAATTTTGATATCTCCTTTATTGATGCCTACAGTTTTTGATTCACCGTTCCACCAAATTTCTCCGCCTAAAGCTTCAGTAACTCCACGGATTGAAATATAAATTTTTCCATCTATAATCATAGGCGATTGAGAGAAATTAATCTGTTTTCCGTCAATAATAATTTTAATACTCTGTTCAGCCTCTTGAACTGCTTGGGTTTGTGGAGCTGTTGCTGCACTCACATCTTGAACCATTCCGGAAAAAGGAAGAGTCGTCAGTAAAATAGAACCAATCATGATTTTTACTGCATTTACTTTTATATCTGGAAAATGAGAACTGATATAACTTCTGATACTTTTATCCAGTATGCCCACGTTCCCGGTATCTTTCACAATTCCGGTATCTTTCACTACTCCTGAGTCTTCCGCAATGCCGATTTCTTTTGAAAACTCAGTTAAATTCGGATTTAGGTACAAGGTTAGAATATATCCTTCTTGATCTTCAACCAATTTATGACGAATAAATACGCTCATTGATTCACCTCCTTTACTACCTTAGTTTGTTCAAATTGATTAATTTTATAATTACATATTATTTTCTACCTGAACATAAAATATATTACATAAATCGGTTCAGGAGGAGTATAGATGGATCAAAAAGGATTTATAAAGCATGTATTTCCCGGCGGCAATACAACGAAAGGCTTTGTCTCTTTTTATGACAATATCCTTTTTCAAGAAGATGCCAAAAAAATTATTATTCTAAAAGGAGGTCCGGGAGTCGGCAAATCATCTTTCATGAAGAAAATTAGTGAGAGATTTTGTAATTTGGGATATAATCTCGAACATCACCACTGTTCTTCCGACAATAATGCATTGGATGGCATTGTTATTACAGATTTAAAGATAGCCATTCTGGACGGAACTGCTCCCCATGTGGTGGACCCAATTAACCCCGGGGCTATCGATGAAATTCTCAACTTAGGCGAGTATTGGAATGAAGAAGGCATTCGCAAAAATAAAGACAGGATTATGAGTATCCATAAGGAAGTAGGAAGGCTTTTTAAAAAAGCTTACAATTATTTAGCAGCAGGCGCAGCAATTTATGAAGCATGGGCAAATACAGAAAGGCTGGCACTTAATCAGTCGAAATTGAATTTAAAATCATGGGAGCTATTAGAATCTATATTTGAAAAATATCCTGTAAAAAACCAGATCGGTAAGGACAGACATCTATTTGGCACAGCAATAACTCCTAATGGTTTAACAGAATATCTTCATACAATCATTGGAACCAGTAAAAATGTATATATCATTAAAGATTCTCCCGGTGCTTCTGCAAAACAACTCATGAACAGAATTCATAATGAAGCAGTTATAAAAGGTTTTTATGTGGAATGTTATCATTCCCCCATAGATGTTGATAAGATTGAAGATATTCTTATTCCTGAACTTGACTGTGCAATTACGGTATCTAATGATTATCATAAAGCTAAAGTACTTCCAACCAATGTAGTGGACCTTACAACTTGTCTAGAAGAATCGATTTATAGACCTCTGCAAGCAGAAATCGATAGAGATAAAAAACTCTTTGACGATCTCCTTCAAAGAGCCATCGCTTCCATTCAAAAAGCTAAAAAAGCTCACGATGAACTGGAAAGCTATTATATTCCAAGTATGGATTTTGAAAAAATTAATGATGTATTAGAAAATACAGTGAAAAAAATAATGACATTTGTAGAATAATATAATAATAAAATACCTTTTCACGTCTTGTTTTTATTGAAAGATGTGTTAATATATGGTAATATCATCAAGGAAACTTAAGTATTGAAAGGAGAACTACGATGACTAAATATGTAAAGATTAAAGCTGACTTAAATTCACAGACCTTCCTTTATCTTTTGGAAAAACAAGCGGAAAAAAGTTATATTATTTTTCAAAAATCCATATATCCTGGTGAAAAGAACAGGTATTTATTTTTTAATAATCTTCAAATTGCTGAATTACAATTTAATAAATTAATAAATTGATTTCATAGATATCAGTCATAATTAAACGCCTCCTTCATATATATAAAATTGTAACCACTTATATATGTAAGGAGGCTTTATATGTCTTCCACAAAAATATTTGTTCTAAGGCTGAAAGAAGTCATTTATACATCCCTATTTGCTATTCTGGGGCTGATACTGCTGATCGTACTCATCTTTATGTTGATTCCTAACAAAAAAGGGGATACGGCAATCTATGATGACGGAGTATATACCGCTCCAGTCAACCTGGATTATGCTTCTTTCAATGTTTCAGTAGTCGTCGAAGATGATAAAATTACATCTGTTGAATTGACCGATTTTAATGAAGACATGGCTGTTATGTATCCTCTTATCGAGCCTACCATGGCTTATCTTAACAAACAAATTACTAAAAAACAAAGTTTAGATGTCAAAGCTCCTGAAGAATCCGTGCATACAACAAAAATCCTTCTCGACGGAATAAAAGCGGCTCTAGATCATAAGCATTAATCCCATTTTTTCCAGTAATCTTGTTCTTCTCCACTGTCAACTGCAGCCAGGTACATATCCACAATTTTAAATATTTCCGATTCATCTTCTAACTGATAGAATTTTTTTCCGTCTTTTACTTCTATCTGTGGTACGGATTTACTTTTGTCATTTACCAATGATAAAAATTTTTGCTCCCACTCAAGGGCTTTTTCTTCCCCAAGTTCTTCATATCCAATAATTTCAGATTTTACTTCTTCAATAAAATCTTCTAAAGGCATTTTAACCATTTTAATTCCTCCTTACTAATAAAATTAATATTATTATATCACGTTTAAAAGCCCATTATAAAACATAATGGGCTTTCATTTATATTTTAGCTTTCCTGTAATATTATACTCAATCCATTCACATATATTTGTAGCATGATCTGCCATTCTTTCTAAATACTTTATTATAAAAATGAAGTAAGTTCCCTGGATTATAAAATCTTCCTGAATTTTCATCAGGTCTTGAATTTCTTTTACAATATCCTCAAAGTATTTGTCTACGATATCATCATCATCAATAACTTTTCTTGCCTTCCCTATATCCTTTTCTACGTAGCTGTCAATTGTATCCTTAACCATCTTTTTCACCTGTTGAGCCATCATCGGTATATGTTCAAGAGGCTTTTTATATGGCTCATTGGAAAGCCGAATCACATATTCGGAGATATCCGCACAATGGTCAGCAATTCTTTCTAAGTCTGTAACGATTTTTAACACGGAAGCAATTAATCTTAAATCACTTGCTATGGGCTGCTGTCTTGTGACAAGCATGATGCATTCAGCCTCCATAACAAGTTCCATTTGGTCAATTTCATCATCTCTTTGAATCACTTCCCGAGCTAAAGCTACATCTTGATTTTTCATAGCTTTAATTGTATCGTCAATGGATTGCTCTATAAGAGCCCCCATCTTCAAAAGCTCTTTGTGCATCCTGGTTAGTTCTTTTTCGAATTCATATCTTATTGGCATAGCCTCAATCCTTTCATTAATAATGATTAACCAAACCTTCCGGTAATATAATCTTCCGTTCTTTTATCCTGTGGATTGCTAAAGACTTTTTCCGTTTTATCAAACTCTATCATCTCGCCTATCAGGAAAAACGCTGTATTATCGGATATACGAGCTGCCTGCTGCATGTTATGAGTGACCATGATGATTGTATAATTCTTTTTTAAAGTCACCGCTAAATCTTCAATTTTTAAAGTGGAAATTGGATCAAGAGCAGAAGTGGGTTCATCCATAAGAAGAATTTCCGGTTCCACAGCAAGGGCTCTTGCAATACAAAGTCTTTGCTGTTGTCCTCCTGATAATCCCAGAGCATTCTTTTTTAATCTGTCTTTGACTTCATCCCAAATGGCTGCCGCTTGAAGGCTCTTTTCCACAATTTCATCCAGTATCGCTTTCTTTTTTATTCCATGGGTTCGTGGGCCATAAGCGATATTATCGTAGATACTCATGGGGAAAGGATTAGGCTTTTGAAATACCATCCCTACCCTCTTTCTTAATTGAATGACATCTATATCGCTAAATATATCTTTTCCATCTAATTTTACTTCACCTGTAATTTTTACGCCTTCAATCAAATCGTTCATTCTGTTTAATGTTTTTAAAAGTGTAGACTTTCCACAACCTGAAGGCCCTATAAATGCTGTAATCTCTTTTTCAGGAATATCCATATTAATATTTTTTAAAGCTTGAAAGTCCCCATAAAAAAGATTTAGATTGTTTATATTAAATTTAGAATGATGCATAGATCTTCTCCTTCATATTTTGGATTTATTCAGTTTTTTCCCGATGAAATTGGCAATAAGGTTCATCGTTAAAACAACAATTATTAATACTGTGGCAGTGGCAAAACCACTGTCGAAACTTCCTTCTTTCGTTAAAACATACATATGGACCGATAATGTTCTTGAGGAATCCATAATGCTTTTTGCCATGTGTGGAGCAAATCCTGCGGTAAAATACACTGCTGCAGTCTCTCCAACAATACGTCCGATACTAAGAATAATTGCTATAAGAATTCCTGGAAGTGCACTAGGTAAAACAACCTTAAGAATTGTTCTTAACTTTGAAGCACCTAATCCCAAACTCCCTTCCCGATAAGAAACAGGAATCGCTTTTAGGGCTTCTTCTGTCGTACGAATAATCGTTGGGAGTATCATAATGCTTAATGTCATAGAGCCGGACAATAAGGAATATTTCCATCCCAACTGTGTAACAAAAAACAAATATCCGAATAAGCCAAATACAATAGACGGAATGCCTGATAAACTTTCTGTTGCAAAACGAATGATTCGAACAATTTTCCCCGATTTAGCATATTCAACAAGATAAATCGCAGAGCATACACCAATAGGTGCAGCGATAAGAAGTGATAAAAGCACGATATAACATGTTGTTATAATCATAGGGAAAATACCGCCTCCTCCAAACCCTTTTGGAGCAGTCGTTAAGAACTCCCAATTGATTTTTCCTATTCCATTAATGATTACATATAGTAAAATCCAGGCCAGTATTGCTACGGTAATAAAAGCTGCTGCCCATATCATTGCCGTTATAACCGTATCGGTTATTTTTCCTTTTTTCACTTTTTACTCACCTGCCTTATGGGTTATAGCATTAAGAATCATGTTTAAAAGCATAATAAAAATAAATAATATCACCCCTGTAGCAAACAAAGCTTCCTGTGCAAGTCCAAAAGCATACCCCATTTCCAGTGCGATATTCGCAGTTAATGTTCTGACAGGCTTTAAAATTGATTTTGGAATGATTGCTGCATTTCCGGAAATTAATATTACTGCCATGGTTTCTCCAATAGCCCTTCCTATTCCCAGAACAATCCCTGCGGTAATTCCTGACTTCGCGGCAGGAAGTATTACCGTAAAAATAGTTTTTATATGGGAAGCTCCTAAAGCTAAAGCTCCCTCTTTGTATTCTTTTGGAACTGCCCGAATGGATGTTTCAGAAATACTGATGATGGTCGGAAGAATCATAATACCCAAAATAATACATACAGCCAACAGACTGTTTCCTGGTCCTCCTAAATTTTTAGCGATAAGAGGTACGATAACAATTAATCCGAAAAATCCA
Source organism: Candidatus Epulonipiscium sp. (assembly GCA_012519955.1). Classification (GTDB taxonomy): domain Bacteria; phylum Bacillota; class Clostridia; order Lachnospirales; family Defluviitaleaceae; genus Defluviitalea; species Defluviitalea saccharophila. The sequence goes on along the minus strand of JAAYPH010000019.1, from coordinate 20,885 downwards.
TAAATAACTGAAGGGATCCCAGCCAGCAGTTCTACTGCCGGTTTAACCAGTTTTACAATCCATTCCGGTGCCAGTTCTGCAATAAATACTGCAGTTAAAACACCTATGGGAACACCTATTAAAATTGCTCCGGCTGTGGCATAGAGAGAACCTAAAATCATAGGTAGAAGTCCGAAGATTTCCGCTTCCGGATTCCACTGTATCCCAAATATAAACTCCAATACACCTATTTTAAATATTGCCGGGCTTCCTTTTACAAATATAAAGAATGTAATAGTGATGACACTTAATACCGATATGAATGCACAGAAGAAAAAAAATCTCTCTACGATTTTTTCAAGCTTTTCTCTTCTTTTAATGCTTTTGGATCTCTCTGATTTTTCTATCCTATTTGCTTCAATTTTATTAAAAAAACTCGATAAACTCATCTCTTTTATGCTCATTTCCTGCCTCCACTCTATACGCATAAACAAAGAACCTTTAAACTTAAGGTTCCATGTTTATAGGTTAAGACCAATCGTTTATTTTGCAGTAATATACTTTTCTGCTACAATTTTTTGTCCTTCTTCTCCCAGTGCAAAGTCAAGAAAGTTTTGAGTTTCTTTACTCACTTCGCCTTTTGTCACCAGAAGGAGAGGTCTTGAAATTTTATAGGTTCCCGATTTTACATTTTCTACAGTAGGCTCTACTCCTTCTATAGTGACTGCTTTTATACTTTTATCAAGATAACCTAAAGAAATATACCCTATTGCATTTTCCTGAGTGACGATAGATGTTTTTAAAGCACCGTTACTGTCAAAGGTCAGCGCATCTGCCGCTATTGCACTGATTTCCTGCCCATCTTCTGTTTTATCCAAAAGTCCTACAATTTCTTCAAAGGCACTTCTCGTACCGGAACCAGCTTCCCGGCCTAATACCACAATTGGTGCATCATTGCCTCCAATTTCACTCCAGTTTGTGATTTCACCTCTAAAGATTTTATTAAGTGTGTTTCTGTCTAAATCGGATATTGGGTTTGAAGGGTGAATGACTACAGCAATTCCGTCATAAGCTAATATATGTTCAGTTAATCCCCATTTCTTTTCCTCTTCTTTTAATTCGCGGGAAGACATTCCTATATCTACATTCCCGGCTTCAGCATCTTTGATCCCTGTGGAAGACCCTCCCCCTTGAACATTAACAGTAATTTCAGGTTCTACAGCTGAAAATGCATCTGCAATGGCTTGTGCAACCGGAAGTACTGTAGTAGATCCACTCATTGCCACCGTACCTTCCAATAATTCTTCTGCATTATTCTCTTCTGCTTGTGTATTTTGCTGTGACACTGTTTCTTCTTTGGATGCTGTTTCTTCAATATTTTTTTCTTGACTTGTGCATCCTGAAAAAAGACCAATTACCATGACCATTGTCATAATCACACTTAATAGATGTAATTTTCTCATTGTTATTCCTCCCCAAAGATATTTGTCTGATCTCTAACCTTATTTACAAGATAACTTTAACATCTTTTTGTTAATCCCATATAATGGATATGTTAATTCTATGTTAACTTTTTAATTGAAACATAGACGTCTTGTTTTCTAAATTCTGTGCCATTTTCAGAAGTTCTTCACTGCTTCTGAAGATTTTTTCAATATTCGATGTTTGCTCTTCTACACTTTCATGAATATGTCTGCACATCAATGCTGAATCCTCCACTTGATGAGCTATGTGCTCGATCCCTTCCAATAAATTATTTTTTTCTAAATTCATATAATAAATCGCTTCGTTTAAACGAGTGATCTTTAATGCAATTTCTCCTGCAATCTTATCAATATGAGTAAATACATTCTCCGTATTTAACATCGCCTCATACTGCAGAGTTGATATTTGCCTGACTTCTTCCATAATCCGTGTCGCTTTTTCAACTTGAGAAACCATCTCTCCTAAATAACTGTACATTGTATGTGTAAGCTTTTCTGTCTGTTCTGCCAATAATCGAATTTCTGTTGCCACAACTCCAAAACTTCTTCCATATTCACCTGCTCTCGCTGCTTCTATAGAAGCATTTAATGAAATCAAATTGGTTTGTCGGGCTATGTCTTCGATGTTATATATTATGTTTGCAACTGCTTTTGTTTTGGATTGCAGTCCTTCAATCTCTATAGTAACTTCTTTCCCTAAGTCCATACCCGTTTTGGAGATCTTGTGTAATTCTTTCACCCGTTCTACTCCTAATCTATTGACTCTCTTACTTTCCTCTGCCTGTTCCATAACTTCCCGTGCATTCTGAATGATTACATTTATATAATCCGAAAACTGCATCGTTTGCTTTAACATATGATCTGTCTCTGTAAACTGCAAATCAGAAGTGGATGATAATTGTTCCAAAGAAGCAGATATGACTTGAGCAGATACTGAATGGCTCTCGCAAATCCGATGAAATTCTTTAGAAGAATAAAACAATAAATGAGCAGTTTCTAAAATGCTTTTTACCAAATTTCGTATTTGCTCAATCATTTCATTAAATTTTCTAGTTAATTTCCCCACTTCATCTCTAGATTGTTCTATTAAATGAACCTCCAGATCTCCCTGCTCTACCTTTTTCATGCCGTCTAACAGATATTTCATAGGCTTTGTAATTCCAGACACAATCCATATGCTAAAGCATATTCCTAATATGAGAACTACGAGTAAAATCATTACATTTTTCAGAATCATATTTTTGATATCATCTTCTATTTCTTTACTCTCCATCACAACGATAAATTTCCATCCTGTTCGGGCATTGGTTGTGAAATTCATAAAATACTCTTTCCCATTGATTTCATACTCCAACTGCCCTGTATCTAAGTCTTTTATTTTTTCAAAAAATGGTTCAGAAGAAATGCTTTTGGAAATCATCTCTTTTTTCCTATGGGCAGTAATAATACCATCAGAATTTACCGCATATGCATATCCCGTTTTCCCTAAATAAATCTCTTCTAAAATGGAACTAAAATAGTCTGTAGATACTGCAGCAGCAACAACACCTATTGTTTTTGCATCCTTATTCACAGTTTTAGCAATAATAATTTCAGTATTTCCAGATTGTTCATTGGCTGCTGGAGACAGATAAACCACTCTTCCTTTATTACTCATAGCCTTTTTATACCATACTTCTTTTGTAGGCTCATAATTTAGGGAGACAGTTTTCGTCTCGGGATATTGATAAAAAATATTATTATAAGTGGCAATCATTAATCTTTTGATCGCGCCATTTCCTTCTTCGTAATACTTAAAATCTCCCAGAATTTTTTTCTTGTTATCTTCAGAAATCAAAATGTTGGAAACACTATTCTCTCTAGAAATAGCCTGAAGAGTTAATTCAATGCTTGCAAATAATTTTTCAGAAGATTTTTCAATCTGCTTTGCCAATAGAATTTCTGACTCATTGGCAAATCGCTTAATTCTCCTAGTTGTCTCCAAGGAATTGTTGATCACTACGATAATGAGACTGCTTACTTGCATTACAATTACAACAACCAGAATTTTATTCAATATGCTTTTACTAAATGATTTCACAAACAGTTCCATGCAAGTCCTCCTTATTCTTCATGTTCTTCATGATCTTTTGATAAATCATTTGTTGTATCATAGCCTTTATCAGTAAAATTAAAATAAAGTTCTTGTTAAATTCTTGTTAATCTTTTTTAAGCCAAAAAACAACTGCATTGTATTTGTAAAATAAAAAAGTTTGGTCCCGTGCAAACAAGACAAACTTTCTTATGTCATAAAAAAAGAACAAGAATTAAATCCTTGTTCTTTTCCATATTCTGCACTTAATTTTTTATTCTCGGAAGGGTAACGGTAAAAATACTCCCCACTCCTTCTTTACTGTTTACCTCGATCGTACCATCATAAAGTTTCACAATATGTTTTACAATAGAAAGACCAAGTCCTGTTCCACCCATTTTTCTCGATCTTCCTTTATCCACCCGATAAAATCTTTCGAAAAGTCGAGGGATATGTTCTTTAGATATTCCTATTCCTGTATCTTCTACGATCACTTTCAAGGTGTCCTGCTCTGTTTTACAGATGAGTTTCACTTTTCCTTTTTCAGTATACTTTATGCCGTTATCGATTAAATTAATCAGAATCTGTTTCATTCTGTCCGCGTTGCAATAGAAAAACATTCTATCTTCAATATCCTTTTCTAAAGCAATACCCTTTTCTTCTGCTTTCGGTCTCAGTATTGCAAAAACTTCGTCAATCAGTTCATTCATATCCTGCATAGACATATCAATGTCTACTTCTCTCGTTTCAATTTCTGACAGGGATAATATATCTTGAATTAAGCGATATAATCTTTCCGTTTCTATATCAATAATATCTAAAAATCGTTCTGCTACTTTTTGGTTTTCTAATGCTCCATTTTTTAAAGTATCCACAAAACCCCTGATAGAAGTCAAAGGCGTCTTCAGTTCATGGCTTACGCTGGATACAAAATCACTTCGCATTTGTTCCAGCTTCCTTATTTGAGTAATATCTTGTATGACAAGCAAAGTTCCTATGATTCGCTCTCCTTGTTCTGTCAATGTAATCGGGCTTGTATAGATTCTCAAAATCTTGGTTTGCTCATCTAATTCCAATTCATCCACAATCGATTCTTGATTTTGAACAGACCTTTCTAAAGCCTCCAGTATTTTTGAATTCCTTACGACTTCATAAAATAGCTTTCCATATACATAATCCTCTTTTACAGAAAATATTTTATATGCGACAGGATTCATAAGCATGATATGGAGACCGGAATCCACAGCAATAATTCCGTTAATCATACTATTCATGATGGATTCTAATTGAATATTTTTGTGTTTCAATTGAAAAATCGAATATTTTAATTCCTTTGCCATATAATTAAAAGATGTTGCTAATTTTTCAATTTCTTCATCTCCATCCACATATACCTTTTTATTATAATTTCCTTTGGCTATTTCTTCTGCTGCATAAACAAGCTGACGAATAGGCCGTGAAAACTTCTTAGAAAAAATAAAAGCAGCAATAATTGCAATAATTACTCCAAATAAGATTCCTATCATACTATAATCAGCGATTGTACGATTCATTTCCTGAATTTCAACCAGGGGTACCGACAATCTCAGCACTCCGGTAAAATCTTTGGTTTTTATCGGACATGCAATGTATATAAGATGAACCCCTAACGTCTCACTGTATCTTTTACTGAATCCTATTTCATTCTGTAAAGCTTTTATGATTTCAGGACGATTAATATGATTTTCCATAATTTCAGGGGATGACTCAGAATCCCCCAATACTTTTCCATTTTGATCTATGATCGTCAGGCGGGCATTAACGCTTTTTCCATATTCTATAGCAAAATTTTGAAAATCCATTTCTTCCACAGATTTGAATTCATTAATGAACAAATCTGTAAGGAGTTTTCCCTGAACTGAAAGTTCATGATTTAACCTGTTTGTGTAATACTTCTGGCTGGTCTGAAGAGCTGAATAGGCTGTTGCCAAACAAGAAAAAACAATTAAAACAGTATATGTAATAAGAAGTCTTCTCTGCATTATTTCACTTACTTTCTTCCCTAAATTTATAACCTATTCCGCGTACCGTTTTTATAAAAAAAGGTGAGCTGTCATCATCTTCTATTTTCTTTCTCAAATTTCTTATATGAACATCTACCGTGCGACTTTCACCCACATAATCATATCCCCAAATCTTTTCCAATAACTCTTCTCTGGAAAAAACTCTTCCAGGATTCTTGGCCAGTACAGCTAAAAGCTCAAATTCTTTTAATGGCATTTCAATTACATTATCGCTCTTTTTCACTGTTCTGGTAGTCTCATTGATTGCCAGATTCCCTACTTGAATGATTTTTTCTTTTTCTGTTGACTGTGGTAAATATTCTGTTTCTTCCTTTCGTCTTAATACAGCTTTAATCCGTGCTAATAGTTCACGAATTCTAAAAGGCTTTCCGATGTAATCATCAGCACCCATTTCTAAACCAAGAACTGCATCAATTTCTTCATTTTTGGCTGTAAGCATGATAACAGGAATACTTTTAAAATCCTCATTAAAACGAATTCTTCTTAAGACTTCTAATCCATCAATGCCAGGAAGCATAAAATCTAAAATCACGAGTGCTATCGAAGCATTGAGTTTTTCTAACGCTTCTTCTCCAGATTCTGCCTCTATCACTTCATAGCCACTTGCCTCAAGATTATATTTTAACAGTTCTAAAATATGGATTTCGTCATCCACGATTAAAATTTTTCGTTTTGACATAAAACCACTCCAATTAATCTTTAAGTTATTGAGTTCATAATAGCATATGAAATATTTTAGAACAATAAAAAAAGTAGCAGTGCTACTTTTAATACATGGCGCTTAAACCGGCTAATCCTACAATAAATAGGAAATAGCATAAGCATCCTATGATTGGAACTGCAATTCCAATAAATAATAGGGTTTTTCCAAATTTTCTTTTTTCTAAAGAAGCGTTGTTGTCACTCATCCAAATGATTCCTAATATGATTCCCAATAAAGGTCCTGGAAAAATAATGGTTCCTATAATCAGCAGTGCTTTCAATCCTCTGCTTAATTCTTGATCCATATTCATCCTCCTCAACTTGAATCTTCAATACCTTCTTAATTATACAAGTATTTTTGGTTATATACAACATAAATTACTTTTTAATCTAAAATGAACAAATATTTATTGTGTATTTTGGTTTCATACTGCAAATAGTAATAGAGAAAACTAATATATTTTCTATGCTGCTAAGAAAGAAGGGATTAAATGACAAATATTTTAACCAGCGAGCAGCTCTCAGATGAATTAAATAAACTAAAAGCATTAATCAATGATTTTGATTACTCAGAACTAAAGAATGTTACTTTCTTAAACTTAGAATCTTTATATACTTATATTGCAGAAGTTGAGGATAACCCTTTCCAAAGGCAATATGAGGCACTCCAAGCTTCTCTGGATATATTAGAACCCTATATACCTTTTGCAACAGGAGAAAGGGCAAGGGATTTTTTAATTCAAGCAAGTCAAATGAATACGGATGAGGAAATTGAATATTTAAAGCAAGATTATTTGGATCGAATGAGATTAGAGTTTGTAAATACGATTCGCATGATTCAATCAGAGGACGAATGGAAGTATCTGACTCAAATCTGTGAAACCATAAGACAAAGCAAAGAAAACAATTTTATGTATCAGTATTAATTAAGAACTATATCTGTGAAGTTTTTTGATCCATTTGAATCGCGATAAAAAATAGCTTTCAAAAAGTGTGGATATAATATTTCGATACATTGAATACTTTTCAATTTTACCTTTGATCCATCCTCTTTTTTGTTCTTTTGGAATATGATAAACATGAGGTAGTTTTACTTTTTTAATTTGGCACCCCATCTTATGGGCATATCCGGTGATCATAATTTCAATCCCATATCGTGCATGTTCAAAATGAGGCATAGCTTCTAATATCGTTCTTTTGATTAATCTTTGCCCCGACAAAAACGGGGCAATTTTATGCGAAAGATCCGTAATGAGTTTTCCTTTTGTAAAAGTACCAATCACCATATCTATACCTTCGATTTTTGTATATTCAATCATAGAAATGAGATGCTCTTTTCTTAATCCTTTCAAATCCGCATCCAAAAATAATATCCATTCTCCGGTGCTGGCCTCTAATCCTCGTTTGATGGCTGCCGCCTTTCCCTGATTAAAAGGAAGCTCTATAAGCGTGACGGGATATTGTCTTGCTTCCTTTGCAGTCAAATCCTCTGATCCATCATTGACGACGATAATTTCTTTTATAAGTTCAAATCCCATTAATGGGGATAAGACATTTCCAATTCTTCCTTCTTCATTATAAGCAGGGATAATTACCGATATATCCATGGAAGTACTCCTCTTGTCTCCTATTCTCATTGAATTGCATTGTTAAATATTGCATAGGATGAATAATTAAATTTCTAAATATATTTTCTATAGTATTAGCAGTCTAAACCATATTTATTTAAGAATTTTTAATCATTGACGTTTGTCCTATAAGGGTTTACCATAATGGTATGTCATTTTGAATTGAAGAATGGAGAAGTTATATGTATTGGGGAGATAAACCTTATTATTCTCTAAATTACTTTCTTCGTCAAAAGTTTGGAGAAAAAGTTTTTAAGATTTCATTGGATGGAGGATTTACTTGTCCTAATAGGGATGGTACTTTATCTAAGAACGGATGTATTTTTTGCAGCGGAAGAGGCTCCGGTGATTTTGCTCCGCCGGCTATTCTTCCCATTACAGAACAGTTTAATCGCAGTCGAGCACTTTTAAAAGATAAATGGAAGTCAGGTAAATATATTGTTTATTTTCAGGCCTTTACAAATACTTATGGGCCTGTAGATGTGCTTAGAAAAAAATATGAAGAAGCCCTATCTTTGCCCAATGTGGTGGGCATTGCTATTGCCACCCGACCGGACTGCTTAAGTAAGCCAGTCTTAGATTTATTAGATGAAATCAACAAGAAGACTTATTTATGGGTGGAACTCGGACTTCAAACAATGCATGAAGATACTGCCGTTCTCATTCAAAGAGGTTATCCTCTTTCATGCTTTGAAGAAGCCGTGAATAATCTTTCAAAAAGAAATATAGATACAGTAATTCATATGATTCTGGGGCTTCCAGGAGAAAGTAAGAGCGATATGCTTTCATCTATAAAATATGCAGCTAAACAGCCTATACAGGGAATTAAGCTGCATCTGCTTCATATTATAAAAGATACGCCTCTATATGAGTATTATTTAGAAAATCCTTTCCATGTTCTTACAATGGACGAGTATATTGATTTAGTAATCGACTGCATAGAATTGCTGCCTCCCCATATGGTTATTCATCGAATCACCGGGGATGGTCCAAAAGCACTTCTTGCAGCCCCTTTGTGGAGTAAAAATAAGAAAGCGGTGTTAAATGGGATTCATAAAAGGTTAAAAGAAAGGAATACTTGGCAAGGGAAACTTTACTCATTTTCTTGTCGAGAATGACTTTTTAGTATACAATTAAATAGTACGACTTATTTACCAAAAAGAGGAGGGATTCTGGTGTTTCAATCAATGAATGAATTAGCCACAAATAAGTTGATTTTGTTATACTTAATTTCTAAAATTCAAATGCCTTTATCCCATGCACAAATTACTCAATTTATTATGGAAAGAGCCTATATGGATTATTTTTCTCTTCAACAATATTTAACGGAATTAATAGATGCCAATTTAATTGTCAGTCAGCAAGAAAACCATAAAACCCGTTATATTATTGCCAATAAAGGGGTCACTACCCTTGAGTACTTTATCAATCGTATTCCGGAGAATGTTCGATTGGAAATAGATGAATACATAAAAAAAAATCGCCAGCATTTAAAGAAGGAACTGGAGATTACCGCTGAATATATTCCTGAAAAGCACAGTGAATATATTGTATATTGTAAAGTTAAAGAAAATGATATCACACTGATGAACTTACAAGTAAGTGTTGCTTCGAAAGAACAAGCAAAAAGAATATGTGACAATTGGAAGAAAAATGCACAGAATTTGTACGGATCGATTTTATCAAGCTTGATTCAAACCCCATCCAATGAATAATAAGCTCAACTGATGAGTCCTCTTCTGTGAGCTTCTTGTGAAAGGATTTGATGTTTTTCACGGGCAAAACCAAAAGCGAGTTTTGCCATTTTTTTTTGAAGATATTCTACGGAGTCTTTTTTGCTTTCTAATTCTTCTATCCATTTCTGTGTATTTTCAACGTCCTTTTTTAATTTATCTATCTCGCTTAATAAACATTGATCATCCAGGTGCATATATTGGGATGACCAGTGTGTTCTTAGATCCATTTTGCTTCCTCCTTTCAATAAATCACTGAAACAATCTAAATATATACTATTACTATTATAACCATATTAATACAATATTAAATTTATATTACAAATCAAAAAAAGGAACGCAATACATGCGTTCCTAAAAAAATCGGGGTGACAGGATTTGAACCTGCGACCTCTTAGTCCCGAACCAAGCGCTCTACCAAGCTGAGCCACACCCCGTAAAAATATATAATTTTGAAGAATTCTAAATAAATCTTTATAAAAAACTACTTACAATTCATAATAAGTTCAATAAGCCTGCCTTGTGCTTTAGCTTCCTGAATAAGATCCGGAGTAATAGTATCTCCAATGCGTGCGATTATGTTACCCTCGTCAATAATATCTTTTTGAACAACTTTGCCGCTTAAAAACTCTATTTGTTTTTGTTCAAACATTTTGCGCATCTGTATTGCTTGATCGTTGGCTTCTTCAAGTCCTAAACCAATTTCGGCAGCTTTGATGTCTTTTAATACTTGATTAATCAAGTCCTGCTGTGCATCAATTTCTGACTGTTCTTCACTTTTGTCTTGAAAACTAAATGAAAGATCTACTTCATCATGAGCTTCGTTTAAATTGAGCATAGTTTCCCCTAAAGCGCTATTACTTGGCTCTTCATCGGCCAATGGCTCATCTAAATTCAGAAAAAAGATATCTTCTGATTCATCATGTGTTTCAAAATTAAGATTACTCATGATTTTCCCCCAAATAATTCATATTCTTCATTTCACCGCAAGTATATTATATATACTTTTAACAGGTTTTACAAGTCCATCTTGAAAATTTCAAGAAAGAGTTTCGTTTGCGGAACTCTCTCGCCGAGCGTAGTCGGCAAAACCAACAAAATTCAATACGGGAGAGTGTGCATCCTGCCGGAGGGCTTTTTGTTATATAGAAATCTGGAAGAATTTCCTATGTAACAAAAAAAGTCCGGTATACCGGACTTTTTAACAGGTTTCATCTTAAATCTCTATACTCATCATCTACAGGCATTACTGCCCAACAAATAATATAAAGTAAAAATCCCGGAAATCCTGTACTCATAAGAGTTAATAAAACCCACAAAATACGGACTAACGTAGGATCAAAATCAAAATACTCAGCAATTCCTCCGCAAACTCCTGCAATCTTTTTGTCTCTGCTGGATAAATGTAATCTTTTTTGCATCACGATCCCTCCTTCTAACCATCGCTCTTTATTCTCAAAACTCTTAATATAAAAGCTGTTCATTTTTCATTAATATATACGGCATATCTCAAAAAAAGTTTGTTTACTAAAATATTATTTTTCATTCTCTTCCTCAAGAACCCATTTGTCAAGTATTTCCCATATCTCTTCTTTTCCTTGTTTCGTCTCAGCTGAAAAAGGTATAATAACATGATTTGGATCCATTTGAAGCGCTTTACGAATAAGGGCTACTTGTTTTTGAATTTGGCTTCTTTTAATTTTATCTGCCTTGGTAGCAACTACCAGGACATTATTTTGATAATGGCAAATCCAATCATACATCATCTTGTCATTTTCATTGGGCTCATGTCTTATATCCACTAATAAAACCACTTGTTTGAGCTGTTCTCTTTTGGTTAAATAACTTTCTATGAATTTACCCCATTTTTCCCTTAAATTCTTGGACACCTTGGCAAATCCATAGCCGGGAAGATCGACAAAGTATAATTTATTTTCTACATTATAAAAGTTTATAGTCTGAGTTTTGCCGGGCTGGCTGCTGGTTCTTGCCAATGCCTTTCGATTAATAAGAGCGTTGATCAAAGAAGATTTTCCTACATTGGATTTCCCTGCAAAAGCTATTTCATTGAATTGGGTATCAGGAAATTGACTTGGATTTCCACACACTACCTCTAAGCTTACGTTATTTACATTCATAGAAACTCTCCTTATTTAATAATAGCATGATTTAAAACCTCTTCCATATTCTTTGCCAAAACAAACTCCATATTCTCTTTTATGGAATCTGATAATTCATTCAGGTCTTTTTCATTATCTATGGGCAAAATGACTTTCTTAATGCCTGCTGCTTTTGCTGCCAGGACTTTTTCCTTTAATCCTCCAATGGGGAGTACTCTTCCGCGAAGGGTTATTTCCCCTGTCATCCCTACATCATTGCGTACCGGTTGATTTGTAAGAGCAGAAATCATTGCAGTTGCCATCGTAATCCCTGCAGAAGGTCCATCCTTAGGCACTGCTCCTTCTGGAATATGGATATGAATATCCATGGTTTTATAAAATTCACTGTCAATACTTAAGTCCTCCGCTTTGGAGCGAATATAGCTTATAGCTGCTTTTGCGGATTCCTTCATCACATCTCCTAATTGCCCCGTTAACTCAAACTTCCCGGTTCCCTTCATAATATTTACTTCAATTGAAAGGGTATCTCCTCCAACGGGAGTCCATGCCAGACCTCTTGCAATGCCTATTTCTGCTTCTTCCATGATTTTATTCAGCCTATACTTTTTAGTTCCTAAATATTTTTCCAAGTTAGCTTCTGTAATACGAATATACTTCTTATCTTCTTCTAGGATTTCTTTAGCAGCTTTTCTGCATAACTCTCCAATACATCTCTCAAGCTTACGAACTCCGGCTTCTTTTGTATAATAGGTAATGATGTCTTTTAGAGCTTCCTTGCTTATACGAAGCTGGGACTTTGTCATTCCATGCTTTTCTAATTGTTTTTCTATTAAATGGTTGTAGGCGATATGGAATTTTTCTTCTTCTGTATAACTGGAGATATTAATAATCTCCATACGGTCTAAAAGAGGTCTTGGTATGGTATCAAGGGTATTTGCCGTTGCTAAAAATAAAACCTTGGATAAATCAAAGGGCATTTCAATAAAATGATCTCTAAAAGAATGGTTCTGTTCAGCATCTAATACTTCAAGCAATGCAGCAGAAGGATCGCCTCTAAAATCCGAACTCATTTTATCGATTTCATCTAATAACATTAGAGGGTTTTTAGCTTTTGCCTGCTTTAATGCCTGAATGATTCTTCCGGGAAGCGCACCAACATAAGTACGTCTATGTCCCCTGATTTCTGCTTCGTCCCTTACGCCTCCTAATGAAATTCTTACATAATTGCGATTAAGGGCTTTTGCAATGGAATGTGCAATAGAGGTCTTACCTACTCCCGGAGGCCCTACCAAACATATAATTGGGCTATTTACTTTAGTAGACATTTCTCTTATAGATAAGAATTCGAGAATTCTTTCTTTTACTTTCTCCAAACCATAATGTTCTTTTTCTAAAATCTTTTTTGCATATTTGATGTTATGAGATTCATTCGTTTCTTTACTCCAGGGAAGATCCAATATCCAGTCAATATAGTTTCTAACGACCACACTTTCTGCGGAAGCAGCAGGAATCTTCAACATTCTTTGGAGTTCTTTTTCTACTTTTTCTTTAACTTCTTTCGGGGGATTGATTTCATTTAATCTTGCCTTATATTCATTAATTTCTCCCTGTATCCCGTCTCGATCTCCCAGCTCATTTTGAATAATTTTCAGTTGTTCTCTAAGATAGTATTCCTTTTGGGATTGATCGATGTTTTTCTTGACCTTGTCTAAAATATCTTTTTGGACATGTAAGATTTCAATTTCAGATTTTAATATTTGAATGACTAAAAGAAGTCTTTCTTCTTCATCAAATGCACCCAAAATTCTTTGCTTGTCCTCTAATTTCAGTTGAATATTGGAAGCAATAGCATCTGCCATTTCTCCCGGTTTTTCCATTGAAATAATATTTCTTATGGTATCGGATGAAATTCTATTATTAATTTTTGCATATTCTTCAAAAATTTCAGCTCCGGCTCTTAAAAGGGCTTGCTGATTAACATCTATATAATCCTCCTCCTGGGAGTATTCTTCAACATTCACTAAAAAATAGGGGTCCTCTTGCTCAAATGATACAATTCGTCCTCTTTTATTGCCTTCAACCAAAACGCGAATGGTATTGGTAGGAAGTTTTAAAATCTGCTTGATAGAAGATATTGTTCCTACAGTATATAGATCCTTACTTTCTGGTTCTTCCGTTTCGGCTTCCTTTTGGGCAACCAAAAAGATTGATTGATCGCTGATCATTGCCTCTTCTAAAGCTTTTATAGATTTTTGACGGGCTACGTCAAAATGTAAAATCATATTAGGAAATACATTCAGTCCTCTTAATGCCACTAAAGGCATCTGCAGTAGATTCTTGTCGTCTTTTTTCATTATATTGCCACCTCAAAATTTATTTCTCTTGTAATTATGAGTAATTCAGTATAAATTGTCAAACCTATTTACTTGTTATAGTCATTAATTCATCGATTATATTTTCACCTAATCCAATCACATTATACTTTATAGAAACCCATAGCCGTAAATTGTTTAATATGTACAGGCTGAATTAAAAAAGAGACGTATATCATGTACGACTCTTTTTAAATACAATTATTCACATTGTAAGGGGTATCATCTTGTTTGATTTTTTCCATATAAATATATCGAAGCTGCTTTGATACTTCCTGTACCTGGAACTCTTTATATCCAAGCTTTTTATATAAGTTGATATTTCTAATACTTTTATGACCGGTAAATATTTCAAATCTTGTACAATCTGAAAAAATTCTTTCAACCTCTTCAATCAATCGAGTTCCTATTCCTTGCCTTTGGAATTTAGGATGAACCACCAATCTTCCTACGTAACAAGTATCCCCTTCCTTATAGGCCCTTACAGCACCAATGATCACTCCGTTCATAATGGCCTTTAAAAAAAGATGCTTCGAAAACTCTCTTTCAATTTCATCCAGTGTTTCTGTTAGCGGTAGCATATGAAAATCGCTATATAACTCTGCTTCACTTACGTAAGCCTGCTTTTGAAGCAAAAGAATTTCAGCCAAATCTTTTACTTGAGCTTGTTCTATAATCACCTTGACTACCCCCTCTATATATCTAAAAATTATACCACATGTAAAAATGCTTTCTCAATATATATTTAAAAATATTTACATAAAATATATGAAAAAAGACCCAATGTTTATAACATTAGGTCTTTATTTACATTTTAGAGATTTATATCCCTTGAGCAGTCAATACTTTAGAACTATCAGGCTTAGAGATCACTTCATCTTTTGCTTCATTAAACACTTCTTTGAGAACTTCATCAATATTTTTAACCGGGATAACCTTTATACTATAATCTTCAAAAGTTTCTTGCCAATTGTCCTCCGGTATAAGTACTTTTTCGATTCCTGCTGTTACTGCTGCATTTATTTTGGCATGGACACCACCTACAGGATGAACGTTTCCTCTGATTGAAATCTCACCGGTCATTGCAATTTTATTTGAAATGGGTTTCTTTAAAATAGCCGAATATACTGCAGTAAATATGGCTATTCCGGCAGAAGGTCCATCCACAGGCATTCCCCCTGGGAAGTTGATATGAATATCGTAGTCTTTATAATTAATATTTAAAGTGTTTTTCATAGCAGTCAAAACATTTTCTATCGACCCTTTGGCAGTACTGCTTCTTTTCATTTTTCCGTTTAATTTATTAAATTCTTCTTCTTCAATAATTCCTGTTACAGTTAAGGTTCCTTTTGACTTTTCCTCTGCAGGTTGAGCAATAACTTCAATTTCAAGCACTGACCCCATTCGGACACCATAAACCGCCAGGCCATTGACACATCCTATAGCCTTTTCGTGGGAAATCTTTTTATCCAGTCTCCTGCTATATTGTCCAAATTCAATGACCCATTCAACGTCTTTTATGGTAATTTCCTTTCTATTTTCTATAGTAGCTATACATCCTGCTGTTTGCACGATATTCACTGCATCCCGTCCGTTAGCAGCATAATGCGTAATCAGCTCGGCTACGCCATCATCCAAGACAAAAGCTCCTTTTTTCGCCGCATTTTTTACGATCTTCGCTACATCATCCTTGGTAAGGGGTTGAAAGAATATCTCGGTGCATCGAGAGCGAAGGGCAGGAGGTATTTCTTCCGGAGTTCTTGTGGTTGCTCCAATTAATCTGAAATCCGCAGGCAAGCCATTTTGAAAGATGTCATGGATATGACATGGGATATTGCTGTCTTCTGAAGAATAGTAGGCACTTTCTAAAAATACCTTTCTGTCTTCAAGAACCTTTAATAATTTATTCATTTGAATTGGATGAAGCTCTCCTATTTCGTCAATAAATAAAATGCCTCCGTGGGCCTTGGTTACCGCTCCTGGCTTTGGCTGAGGAATACCAGCACTGCCATATGCCCCAGCCCCTTGATAAATTGGATCATGAACAGAACCAATTAAAGGGTCTGCAATACCTCTTTCATCGAACCTTAGAGTCGTAGCGTCCATTTCTATGAATTTGGCATCCTCCTGAAAAGGAGAAATTGCTATTTTCTTTGCTTCTTCCAAGGTCACTCTGGCAGCTGCAGTTTTGCCTACCCCCGGTGGTCCGTAAATAATAACATGCTGAGGATTGGGTCCGCACAAAGCTGCTTTTAACGCCTTTAGTCCATCATTTTGGCCAATGATTTCTTCAAAGGAGCTTGGTCGTGTTTTTTCCGCCAGAGGCTCAGACAAACGAATTGCACGTAACTTCTTTAATTTTTCTAATTCCTTTTTCGATTCTTTCCCGATACAATTTTTTGTGGTCTGCTGCGTTTTTAAAAGAGAAAAAAAATAGATCCCTATTATAACTGTGAAAACAAATTGAATATAAATTAAGATCTCGCTCACAAAATATCCTCCTATCATGCATCCTAGATGATTTACGTATAGTATGCACAATCAGGAAGTTTTTATGATATAAAAAATGTACAATCTTTCGACTGTACATTTTATTGTAATATAATATTTTTATGAGGCTGATTCTCCTCTTTTAGTTCTTTTCTTCTTTGGCTTCTTAATAGGCTGTTTATTTGGGTTTATAATAAGCTCCGGCATTTTCTTTGATTCAACGGTTTCTTTCGTAATAATACATTTTTCTACGTCTTTTGTAGAAGGTATTTCATACATTACATCCGTCATCATTTCTTCAATAATTGCTCTTAAACCTCTGGCACCAGTTTCTCTCTCAATAGCTTTTTTAGCTATTAAATTAAGTGCTTCCTTTTCAAATTCAATAATAACGTCATCCATTTCAAACAGCTTCTTATATTGTTTAATCAATGCGTTCTTAGGTTCCGTTAAAATTTGGATAAGAGCTTCTTCATCTAAACTATTTAAAGTAACAATAACAGGTACCCGACCGATAAATTCAGGAATAAGACCAAATTTCAGCAAATCCTGCGGTAAAAGATTATTCAGAATTTCTCCGATATCTTTTTCTTTTTTGCTTTTTACTTCCGCACCAAAGCCCATTCCCTTTTTACCGATTCTTTTTTCAATAATCTTATCGATTCCGTCAAAAGCTCCACCACAAATAAACAAAATATTTGTAGTGTCAATCTGAATAAATTCCTGATGAGGATGCTTTCTTCCCCCTTGAGGCGGAACAGAAGCTACAGTTCCCTCCAGGATTTTAAGAAGCGCTTGCTGTACACCTTCGCCGCTAACGTCTCTTGTTATGGACGGATTATCGGATTTACGGGCAATTTTGTCAATTTCATCAATATATATAATACCTTGTTCTGCTCTTTCAATATCATAATCGGCTGCTTGAATAAGTTTCAGCAAGATATTCTCTACGTCTTCACCAACATACCCAGCCTCTGTCAATGAAGTTGCATCTGCTATAGCAAATGGAACATTTAACATTTTGGCTAAGGTTTGTGCGAGAAGTGTTTTACCTGAACCTGTAGGACCAAGCATCAAAATATTACTTTTTTGCAGTTCCACATCGTCGTAGCGATCATCTGAATAGATTCTTTTATAATGATTATATACTGCAACCGCAAGGGCTTTTTTAGCTTTATCTTGTCCTATAACATATTCGTCCAGTACAGCCTTGATTTCTTTTGGTTTAGGAACCTTAGAAACTTCACTATTCTCAGGAAGTTCATCGAATTCTTCTTCAATGATTTCGGAGCACAGCTCAATACATTCATCACATATATATACTCCAGGGCCAGCAATTAAGCGTCTTACTTGTTCCTGGTTTTTTCCGCAAAATGAACACTTAAGCTGTTTTTTCTCTTCATATCTTCCAGCCATTAACTCACCTCTTATTATTTACTACTTCCTTGAAGAAATCACTTCATCAATCAGCCCATATTCTTTTGCTTCCTGTGCGGACATGAAATAATCTCTTTCTACATCTCTCTCAATTTTTTCAAGGGGTTGCCCGGTATTTTCACTTAACATTTGATTCATTTTTCTCTTGATCTTAAGGATATGCTCTGCATGAATTTGAATATCGGTAGCTTGACCTCTAGCTCCTCCTAAAGGCTGATGAATCATGACTTCTGCATTAGGAACAGCAAATCTCTTTCCTTTTGCTCCGCCACTGAGCAGGAAAGCACCCATGCTGGCAGCCATACCTATACAAATAGTGGATACATCCGGTTTAATATAGTGCATTGTATCATATATTGCCATACCTGCTGTAATAGAGCCACCAGGACTATTAATGTATAAATGAATATCCTTATCAGGATCTTCTGCTTCTAGAAATAAAAGCTGTGCAACAACTAGGTTTGCCGTAATATCGTTGATTTCTTCACCAAGGAAAATGATTCTGTCTTTTAGCAGTCTGGAATAAATATCATAGGATCGTTCTCCTCTATTGGTCTGTTCAACAACAACTGGCACTAAGCTCATACAGCACTCCTCCTTATACTTACTTTTATCAGTATCTATCTACTGATTAGTTTTCTTTAGCACTATTTACTACCAAGTCAACCGCTTTTCTGATTTTGATATCTTCTCTTACGGATTCTTTTTCTGCATCTCCTACAGTGCTTAATAATTTGTCTAATTCCATCTGGTATTGTTCTGCCATTTTCTTGAATTCATCATTAAGTTCTTCATCAGTTACTTCAATGTTTTCAGCCTTAGCAATTTCTTCAAGAACTAATCTTGCTTTAACCTGGAACTCTGCATCTGAACGGAAGTTTGCTTTAAGAGTTTCCATTGTTTGTCCTGTAAATTGAAGATATTGCTCAATAGGCAAGCCTTGATATTTCATTCTCATGCTAAAGTCTTGTACCATTTGATCAATTTGATTATTAATCATTACTTCCGGTACATCCATTTTTGCATTTTCAATGACTTTTTCAATGGCATTTCTTTCTTTTTCTAACTTAGCAGCTTTTTCTTTTTGCTCTAACAGTTTTGCCTTAATATCTTGTTTGTATTCATCTAAAGTTTCAAATTCGGAAACATCCTTTGCAAATTCATCATCTAATGCTGGAAGTTCTTTTTCTTTAATTTCTTTAACTTTTACTTTAAATAAAGCTGGCTTTCCTGATAAATCCTTTTGATGATAGTCTTCAGGGAAAGTAACATTTACATCCAACTCGTCTCCAACATTTGCCCCAATTAATTGTTCTTCAAAAGTATCGATAAAGCTGTGAGAACCTATTTTAAGAGAGTAATCTGTTCCCTTTCCACCTTCGAAAGCTGCTCCATCTATAAATCCTTCAAAATCTATAACAACTTCATCTCCATCTTTTACAGGACGGTCTGTTACCGTAATAATACGGGCATTTTGGTCTTGAACTTTCTTTAATTCTTCTTCAATTTCTTCGTCTTTCACTTCAACGTCCATTTTAGGTACTTCAACTTCTTTATATTGACCTAATGTTACTTCAGGCTTTACTGTTACAACAGCAGTAAGCACTAAATCCTGACCTTTTTCTATTTTTTCAACATCGAATTCAGGTCTTGACACAACTTCTAAATTGTGTTCTTTAACTGCCGCTTCATATGCATCAGGAATTACATAATTAACAGCATCTTCATAAAAAATCTCTGGGCCATAAGCTTTTTCTACAAATGCTCTTGGAGCTTTTCCTTTACGGAATCCAGGAATTGAAATATGTTTTTTATTTTTATTGTAGGCATATTGCATGCCTTCTTCAAATCTTGCTGCCGATACTTCAATTGTCAATTTAACTTGATTATTTTCTAATCTTTCTAACTGCGAACTCATTCTTTGTCCTCCTTGAACGATATTTTAATCTATGTACATAGCTTTATCAGGTGCACATAGTATTTTGTAATGTAAAAATTACAAATAGCCATTTAGACATTATATCATATGCTAAACTGTAAATCTACTAAAATGCATATTTTCTTTATTATTACCAGTTTCCAAAACATTATATCTAATAAAAAAAACAACGTCAAGGCGTCATATGATTTCTATTTCGATATCATAAATTTCAGCTTCAATATTATTTTCTATATAGTTGATTACATTTTGAATTATTTGATCGGCATGCTGGGTCTCCTGTGAGACACAGGCAAACCCTATCACTCCGTTTTGATGGGAATCCTGCATTTCTATTTCAGCGATGGATACATTAAAGCGATGTTTTACTTTGCTTATGATGCTTTTTA
This sequence comes from Candidatus Epulonipiscium sp., assembly GCA_012519955.1. Lineage (GTDB taxonomy): Bacteria > Bacillota > Clostridia > Lachnospirales > Defluviitaleaceae > Defluviitalea > Defluviitalea saccharophila. The sequence continues at coordinate 478 of JAAYPH010000019.1, read as the reverse complement.
GAATCATCCTCTTTTCTTTTAATGAGGATACCCAGGATGCTCGAAAATAAATCTTGCACGCTCCAATAATCATAAACAACACTCCATTTACGTGTTTGATTACTCATTAAAAAGGTTTCCATACTTAGGAATTTATATACTATATTATCATATTCTATAAAAAAGAACAAAGTGCCCTTCAAAGCTAAATCATTTTTTAATCTATTGACATTATCTCAAGCTTATATTATACTATAATGTGCATTGGATAAATGAATAAGCAATTATGATATGCGCGAGTGGCTCAGTGGTGGAGCATCGCCTTGCCAAGGCGAGGGTCGCGGGTTCGAATCCCGTCTCGCGCTTCATATAAGGCTCTTTGTCAATAGTTGGGGTGGGATTATTTAAAATCCCGCTCCATTATTGGGTTTGAGCTTATTTTAATGTTGAAATTAAATTTTCTTATTATTTTCTTATTTTTGGGCGCACTTAATAAACC